>NZ_JBLWFT010000008.1:0-163863 GCF_048323695.1 Aquisalimonas sp. APHAB1-3
GCTGCCGCGCCTGCTCGACCGCGCCGCGCTTGAACTCTTCGCTGTATCGTCTTCTCTTCGACATGAACACTCCTTTTGCCCAGTATCGGGCTTTTTAGAAGCGTCCGTAAAATCGGGGTAGAACCCTCTGCATATACCCGAAACCCGACACGCCGCAACTCGGCAGAAAGGAACCTTTTGACGATGTCGTAAGAGTCGCCGAACCATTCGGGGTTCATAAGCCTTCCAATTTTGCCCAACGCTTGAGTTCAGCGGCGTTTAGGCGGCAGTTGCTTTTGCGACAGCAAAAGCGGCTGGCGGGTCAAACGTCCGCTGCAACGATTTGTTATGCCCGCCTTCCACTATGGCACCTTGATTAGATCTGCCCACCAACGCCTTTGAACTTCTCGACAAACGCAGAAATCTTCTCGAATACCGTCTGCTTTTTCGTTTTGTACTGCGGGTTGAGCGGGCTCATTTTCGGTAGCGTGGAATTCAGCGCAGTGCCGTTTTCGGTAGCGTATTCTCGCTTCAGTGAGGCCTTGATGTAGCGCCGCGCGGCTTCCTCACTAAGACCCTCAGACTCAATCAATGACTCGGCTTCTCGCTTTTGCTCAGCCTGGGCGAAGGTAAAGAAGGCATCGATGATGCTAGCCTTGTCGCCGATGACGTCGAGGTCGGTCTGGTTGATGAAGTCCACGATCAGGCTTTCTTTTGCCCGGTTGCCTACGCTGGCGCGGATCAGCCGGCGCACCTCGCCGATGAGGTCATCCTTGTTCTTGTTCTTCTTGTTGTGTTCGAAGATCAGCTCCAGGATGTAATCTAGGTTGATCTCTTGGGATTTCAGCAAATCCACTTCAAAAACAACATCATCCCAGTCCAGCGTCGATTCGTCTTTTTGCTCCCCTGCCTTTTGCCGCCGCAGCCAGTCGCGGGTGTCGTTGTAGGTCGAGCGATAGTCCTGAATCAGACGCTCAGGCAGTACGTCAATCTTTTGCATGGCCTCCAGGTCAGTGTCATTGAGATAGTGCTTGGCCTTGAAGGCCTCAACCGCGCCTGCATCTTCCAGGTCCACCGCCTGCAACGCTTGCAGGCCGGTGAATTCGTCGTAGTTGCGCAGCACATTCTCTACCCGCAGATACTCGCCAAACAGCTTGACGAAGTCTTTCTTGTCCTGCTCCTTGACGATATTGTTGGGATCGGGGAAACGGTTTTTCAGCTCCTGCACCACCTCCACATAGCCACGGCTGGCCTTGCCGGTGGCGATGTCGGTGAAGCCCTCCATGTATTCCCTGTAGCTTTTCTCCAACACCACGTCGCGTGTATTGGCATCGCCGAACAGTGTGATCGCATCAATCGTGCTCTGCTCCAGATCACGGAAGGTCACGATGTTTCCGAAGGTCTTGGTGGCGTCATAAATGCGATTGGTGCGCGAATACGCCTGCAGCAGCCCGTGGTAGCGCAGGTTCTTGTCCACGAACAGCGTGTTGAGGCTGGGGGCATCAAATCCGGTCAGGAACATACCCACGACGATCAGCAGGTCCACCTCCTGCTTCTTGACCCGCTGCGCCAGATCACGGTAGTAGTTCTGGAAGCCCTTGCTGTCCACCCCGAAGTTGGTCCTGAACGCGGCGTTGTAGTCGTCAATGGCCTTGTTCAGAAACTCTTTGGCGCTGCTGTTCATCGCCGTCACCTCAAAGCTCTCATCGGCGATGTCGCCGATTGCGTCCTGCGCTTCATTGGCGGCGAACGAGAAGATGGTGGCGATGTTCAGGCGCTTGTTTTCCTCGACGTCGGCTTGCGCCTCGCCAAAGGCTTCGTAGTAAGCCTTGGCGGCATCCACGCTGCTCACCGCAAACATGGCGTTGAAGCCATTGCTGCCCATATGGGCGCGATGCGTTTTCAGGCGAAAGTTCCTGAGAATGTAATCCGTGATCTCGCGAATGCGATCCGGATGCAGCAGCGCTTGCTTGTTCTCGGCAGCAGTGAGCTTCTGCTCATCCTGCTCAGTCTCGATGGCTTTAAACTGCGGCCGCACATCGTTGTAGTCCACCTTGAACTTGAGCACCTTCTCATCGCGGATAGCGTCAGTGATTACATAGGAATGCAGCTCACGCCCGAACACGCTGCCGGTGGTCTCCGCGCCCAGCGCGTTTTGCGGAAAGATCGGCGTGCCGGTAAAGCCGAACTGGTAATAGCGCTTGAACTTCTTCTGCAGGTTCTTCTGCGCCTCGCCAAACTGGCTGCGGTGGCACTCATCGAAGATGAACACCACCTGCTGGCGGTAGACGGGCAGTTCGTCCCCGCTGCGCATCAGGTTGTTTAGCTTCTGGATGGTGGTGACGATGATCTTGTTGTCGTCCTTGTCCAGATTGCGCTTGAGGCCCGCCGTGCTGTCGGAGCCGTTGACGCTATCCGGCGAGAAGCGCTGGTACTCCTTCATCGTCTGGTAATCGAGGTCCTTGCGGTCGACGACGAAGAACACCTTGTCGATGAATTCCAGCTCGGTCGCCAACCGGGCGGCCTTGAAGCTGGTCAGCGTCTTGCCCGAGCCGGTGGTGTGCCAGATGAAGCCGCCGCCTTCGATGGAACTCCACTGCTTGGCCTCAAAGGCGCTCTTGATCTTCCACAAAATGCGTTCGGTGGCCGCGATCTGGTACGGGCGCATCACCAGCAAGGTGTTGCCTACGTCAAACACCGAATACTTCAGCAGCACTTCCAGCAGCGTGTGCTTCTGGAAGAAGGTGGCGGTGAAGTCCTTCAGATCCTTGATCAGCGCGTTGTCCGCCTGCGCCCAGTGCATGGTGAAGTCGAAGCTGTTCTTGTTGCGCGCAGTGGTGTTGGCGAAGTAGCGGGTATCCGTGCCGTTAGAGATCACGAACAACTGCAGGAACTTGTACAACGAGTTTTCGGAGTTGAAGCTCTCCTTGCTGTAGCGGTGCACCTGGTTGAAGGCTTCGCGAATCGCGACGCCGCGCTTCTTCAGCTCCACCTGCACCAGCGGCAGGCCATTGACCAGAATGGTCACATCATAGCGGTTAGCCTGACTGCCGGTCTGCTCAAACTGCTTGATCACCTGCAGCCGATTATTCAGCACATGGTGCTTGTCCAGCAGGTAGATGTTCTCGATGTGGCCGTCATCAAACACAAAATCGTGGATGTAATCCTCGTGAACCTTGCGGGCCTTGTCGGTGCTGCTCTCACTGGCCGGGTCCAGGTATTGCTCGACAAAGCGTTGCCACTCGTGATCCGAGAAGCGCACATCGTTCAGGGCCTCCAGCTGCACCCGCACATTGGCCAGCATTGCCTCCGGTGAGCGTATGTCGGCTGCGTAGGCGTAGCCCTGGTTCTGCAGATCGCGGATGAACTCCCGCTCCAGCGCGTCTTCGCTCTGGTAGTCCTCCCGCACCTCGTAGTCACGTTTATAGCGGTCGAGGACGATGAAGTTTCTGGTTTCAGCGATTGTTCTGCAATCTGTCATGGAGTGGTTTCTGCCTCTGCAACTGGCGCTTCTTCCGTCTCTTCAAACTTAAGGCCGCTGGCAACAAAATGTTCGTAGATGGTTTTAAGCATGTTCTTGATTTCTGGAGGAATCGACTCGATCTCTTCACCTGAGTGCTTCGAATGCGCCCCGTAGTTCGCGAGCCGCTGTGCGTAGGGGTCAGTCTTTCCCTCGCTTGTCTTTGGCAGAAGCTCTTCCCACCGCTTGAGCCCAAGAAACGTCGCGGTCTTTTCGAGTATGTTTCGCATGAACCCGAAGTGGTACTTTCTGACTTCGCCGGACTCAATAGCCTGCCTGACCTCCTGCATTAGGAACAAATGGTAAGAGAATGGGGCGTCGGAACTTTGTTCTCGAAGTTCAAACGTTTCGAGCTCTGTCTTTTCGAGCAGCCACTTCGCATGATATTTGGGCCGCCAGCTACTACCGTTGCTCCCATTGTTCCGCAGTTCGTTTGACAACACATTGAAGAATAATGGGTTGTGAGTCGAAATGATGAATCGCAACTCAGAACTATTGCTCTTGACCAGCGTTGCCAGGTCTACAGCTAGCTGAATAAGGTGATTATCATCCAATGAGCTGACTGGATCGTCTACGAATACATAGTCCAGATGGGAAAACGGTCCTGCTGAATCCTGCTCCTCCTCGCCCAGCGTGGAAACGACTTGTTCAATCAGACTGAAAAAAATGCTCCAAATGAAGTTGCTCTCTTCTCCCTTGGAGATCTTTATATTGTGCTCGACACCTTCGTCCCCGCCATCGAAGTTAAAGCGAACTTCTTTAAAATCGGGGTCGAACTCCGGCAGCAGCCTGCTACTCGTATAGCGTTGGAAGTGCCTGGTCGCATTTGGCTCTTGCCCCTGATCCTTAAGCGCCCAGTCAGTGTAGCCGTTCGGTCGAATGACTAGCCTGCGATCAGTATCAGCTAATAGATCGTTGTCCCAGTAAAAAAGATCTTCGGTGAAGGCGTTGTAGTACAGGACTTTCGATTTCTCTTCCTCCTCACCGTCAGCCTCATCAAGATTTTTGGGAGAGATCAATTCCTTGAACGCACGCGACAGACGCGTCTTGCCGCTGCCATTGAAGGCGTAGATCAAGTGTACTTTCTTGTCGCTGTCGCGAAGTTGCTCGGCGATTTCATTCAAGCTCTGGCTCATCTCAGGACACCACCTCTGGTTGGGCTTCAGGCTTGGGGAAGCTCAGCAGCAAATCGCGGTAATACTCGTATTGCTTTTGGCGGGCAGTCAGCTCGGCGGTCAGCTCGGCGGTCAGCTCGGTGAAGCAGTCCAGGATGCGCACGATCTCCGCCTGGATGGCCAACGATTTTTCCGGGTTGTCTGGGCAGGGGATGGGGATTGGGATTTCAAGCAGCTTCCCTTTGGTGAGCTTTGCTCGTCCGCCTCCCGACAAGTACGGGATGAAGTTGACTACGGACAAAAAATGAAATAGAAAGCGGGTGTTTACGCGTTCCTTCCCTCCGATCACGTGAACATGATTATTGGCCCAAAACTTTCCGACAGCGTATTGGATTGAGTATCTCTCCAAGCTTGCGGAACCGTCTTCGGCGATTAGAACGAACTCGCCTTCATGGGTGTGGCCCTCAACATAATCTTGTACGTTATTGGCGCCGTAATACGGTGTATCGCCGGGAATCCTCAACGATGCCTTAACCGGCCGTCGGCCCCGATTGGCAACTTCGATAAATTTCTCGTTGCCTAGCAGCACCCACTCCACGCCCGCACCATCCAGCAACTTCTCCAAAAACGCCGGCAACTGTGCACTGTGCGCTGTGCTCTGTGAATCGCTCACACTTCAATCTCCCTCACAATTGCATCAATGTCTTTGCGCAGCCCATCAATCTTGCTCACGGTGGCTGCAATCTCCCGATTCAGCTCATCGATATCAATCACTTTCCGCGTGTCCTTCGCGTCCACATAGGAACTCACGGAGAGGTTGAAATCATTCTCGGCGATCACCTCCATGCGCACGGAGTGGGCGACATGGGCGACATCCTCCTTCTCGTCAAACAGCCGCACGATCTCGGCGACGTGTTCGTCGGTCATGAAGTTGGTGTTGGTGCCCTTATTGAAGAAGTCCTCACCGGAGGCATCGATAAACTGCACACTTGTATCCGCCTTGTGCTTCGACAGCACCAGAATGTTCACCGCGATGGTGGTGCCGTAGAACAAGTTGGGCGCCAGGGCGATGACGGTTTCGACGAAGTTGTTTTCCACCAAGTATTGGCGGATCTTTTTCTCCGCACCGCCGCGGTAGAAGATGCCGGGAAAGCAGACGATGGCCGCCCGGCCCTTGGCGGACAGGTAGTTGAGGCAGTGCATGACAAAGCCGAAATCGGCCTTGGATTTGGGTGCCAGCACGCTGGCCGGCGCAAAGCGCTCGTCGTTGATCAGGGTGGGGTCGTCGCTGCCGATCCATTTCACCGAATACGGCGGGTTGGAGACGATGGCATCAAAGGGCTTGTCGTCGCGAAAGTGCGGCTCGGTGAGGGTGTTGCCCAGCTGGATGTTGAACTTGTCGTAGTTCACGTTGTGCAGGAACATGTTCATCCGCGCCAGGTTGTAGGTGGTGTGGTTGATCTCCTGGCCGAAGAAGCCGTCTTCGATCAGGTGGTCATCCATGTGCTTCTTGGCCTGCAGCAGCAGCGAGCCGGACCCGGCGGCGGGGTCGTAGATCTTGTTGACGCTGGCCTGGCCGTGAATGGCGAGCTGAGCAATGAGTTTGGAAACGTGCTGCGGAGTGAAGAACTCGCCGCCGGATTTGCCGGCATTGGCGGCGTAGTTGCCGATCAGGTATTCGTAGGCATCGCCGAAGACATCGATCCCGCTGTCCTCGAAGTGGCCGAATTTCAGCTCATTCACGCCCTTGAGCACCGCAGCCAGGCGGCTGTTCTTGTCCTTGACGGTCTTGCCCAGACGGTTGCTGGTGGTGTCGAAGTCGTCGAACAGGCCCTTGATGTCTTCCTCGGAGTCGTAACCCAGCGCCGAGCCTTCAATGGCAGTGAAGATAGCCTTGAGATCGGTATTGAGGTTGTCGTTTTGATTCGCGCCCGCCACCACGTTGCTGAACAACTGGCTGGGGTAGATGAAATAACCCTTGGTCTTGACGGCATCATCCTTGATGTCATCGGTGATGACGTCATCGCTCAGGCACGCGTAGTTGACGCTTTCATCCCCGCCCTCGATGTAGCGGGCGAAGTTTTCGCTGATAAAGCGGTAGAACAGCGCGCCAAGCACATACTGCTTGAAATCCCAGCCGTCCACCGTGCCGCGCACGTCGTTGGCGATCTGCCAGATGCGGCGCTTGAGTTCATCGAATTGCTGGATGCTGGTCATGGTGTTGCCTTATTTTATGAGCAAGGTTGTGGGTTAGGTCGGTGCGGGCATAACTAAAAGTAGACACCAATAATGGCGTGTTAAAACACGCTGATTCTGGTGTGTAACACTCGTTCTCTTGCCTTCGAACCGCGTCGCAGGTAGCTTCTTCTGGGGTTACACTCCGACAACCGCAGGGAGCATAGACGCCATGGATCAGGCGCCGAAGCTGCTGGACCAGGTCCGGGAGCGCATTCGATTCAAGCACTACAGCATCCGCACGGAACGGGCCTACGTTCACTGGATTCGCCGCTTTATTCTTTTCCACGGAAAACGCCATCCGAACACGATGGGGGCGTCCGAGGTCGAGGCTTTTCTCACGCACTTGGCGACCAAGGGCAACGTCGCCGCATCGACGCAGAACCAGGCGTTCAGCGCGCTGCTTTTCCTTTATCGGGATGTGCTCGGCCAGCAGCTTGATGCTGTTTCCAGTGTGGAGCGGGCGAAGAAACCGGAGAGGCTGCCCACTGTCCTCACGCGAGACGAGGTGCGAACGGTGATGGCGCACCTGGACGGAACCAATGCGCTGATGGCGAAGCTGCTTTACGGCGCCGGTCTGCGCCTGATGGAGTGCGTCCGACTCCGCATCAAGGACGTGGAGTTCAACCGCCTGGAAATCATGGTGCGCGACGGTAAGGGCGGCAAGGATCGGGTAACCATGCTGCCGGACTCGCTTGCTGAAGGCCTCGCGGAGCAGGTCCGGCGGACGGTGGAGATCCACCGGCAGGATCTGGCCTCCGGCTATGGCAGTGTGTACTTGCCCAACGCCCTTGCGCGGAAGTATCCGGCGGCACCGCAGGAGACGGGGTGGCAGTACGTGTTCCCCGCATCGAGGCTGTCTGTTGATCCGCGTTCCGGGAAGACGCGTCGACACCATGTGGACGAAAAGCGGCTGCAGCGGGCGGTGAAAGCAGCGGTGCGTAAGGCGGGAATCACGAAACCGGCCTCCTGCCACACCTTCCGGCACTCGTTCGCCACGCACCTGCTGGAATCCGGGTACGACATCCGGACGGTGCAGGAACTGCTCGGCCACAGTGATGTGCGGACCACGATGATCTACACGCATGTGCTGAACCGTGGCGGGAAAGGGGTGCGGAGCCCGCTGGACGTGGCCTGACGGCAGTGCTCTGTGATCAATGCTGTGACGGCCTGGGTCCATGGCGCGGTTTCCGCTTGTCGTTTTTCCACGACAGTAGCGGAAATCGGGCGGTGTGCCAAACGGTTGGTCCGGGTGTGCCATGGCGTATGCCCCAAAACAAAACCCCGGCACCTTACGGCGACCGGGGTTTGTCGTTTCCTGCCAGGGTGCGGCTTAGCTCAGCCGCACTTGCTGTCCCCGCAGTTGAGGCAGGTCATGCAGCCGTCCATCTGGATCGCGGCTTTGACGTTGCACTTCTTGCAGAGCTGGGCGTTCTCCGGGAAATCGCCCTCGCCCGGGGCTTCGGCCGCGGCGGCGTCCATGGCCGGGTTGTGGCCGGCGGCTTCGGCCTTTTTCTTCTCCAGGAACGCCTTCTGGTGGTCATCCAGCTCTTCGGACTCGATCATGCCAATCTTCTTCAGGTGCGTCTCGATGACGTCACCAAGCTCGGCCACCAGCGAGGGCATGAACCGACCGCCCTTCTTGAAGTAGCCGCCGCGCGGGTCGAACACGGAGCGCAGCTCTTCCACCAGGAAGGTGCAGTCGCCGCCCTTGCGGAACACCGAGGAGACGATGCGCGTGAGGGCGACGATCCACTGGAAGTGGTCCATGTTCTTGGAGTTGATGAAGATCTCGAACGGCCGCCGGAGCTCATGATCCGTACCGGGGTTGAGCACGATGTCGTTGATGGTCACGTACAGCGCGTGCTCGGAGAGCGGCGTCTTGATCTTGTAGGTGCTGCCTTCCAGCTCGTTGGGGCGCTGCACCGACTCGTGCATGTGCTCGATGTCGGGGGCGTTGGCAGCCTCGGTTGTTGCTGCCGGGGCGTTGGTGGGCTTGGCTTCGCCGTCGTCCGGCTTGGCGACTTCGTAGCCCACGATTTTGCTGTCGATCTTGATAGCCATGGTGCGATTCCTCCGTGGGCTCAGAACTTGCCGTAGTAGCCTTCTTTCAGGGCGTCGAAGAGGTTGGCGGCGGTGTGCATTTCGCCGTCGTACTCGATCTCGTCGCCACCCTGGGCCTCGACCACGCTGCCGTCTTCCAGCTCGAAGCGGTAGGTGGTGTTGGCCAGATCCTCTTCCTTCACCAGCACGCCCTGGAACGCTTCCGGGTTGAAACGGAAGGTGGTGCAGCCCTTGAGCCCCTGCTGATGGGCATACATGTAGATATCCTTGAAGTCCTCGTAGGGGTAGTCCGTGGGCACGTTGGCCGTCTTGGAGATGGAGGAGTCCACCCACTTCTGGGCCGCGCCCTGGATGTCCACGTGCTGCTTGGGCGTGACTTCATCGGCGGTGATGAAGTACTCCGGCAGGCCGGAACTGTGGGCATCCGCCGCCTGGGGCAGGCCGGAGGCGTCGATGAAGGAGCGGTAGGCCAGCAGCTCGAAGCTGAACACGTCCACCTTCTCTTTCGACTTGCGGCCTTCGCGGATCACGTTGCGGTAGTAGTGGTGCGCGAAGCTGGGCTCGATGCCGTTGCTGGCATTGTTGGCCAGCGACAGCGAAATGGTGCCCGTGGGCGCGATGGAGCTGTGGTGCGTGAAGCGCGCGCCCTTCTCGGCGATGGCGTCCACGGTCTCCGGGTCGGCGTCGGCGACCTTTTCCATGTAGTGGCTGTAGCGGGCCATGAGCACGCGGCCCTTCACGCTGTCACCGGCCTTGTAGCCGTCCTCGGCCATGCGCGGGCGCTTGGCGAGCATCTCGTGGGTGACGGTGAAGTCTTCGTCCATGATCGGCGCCGCGCCCTTCTCGTCGGCCAGATCCACGGCGGTGCGCCAGCCCTGCAGGGCCATCTGCTTGGACGCCTCTTCGGTGAAGGCCACGGAGTCGGCATCGCCGTACTTCATGCGCAGCATGGTCACCGTGGAGCCCAGGCCCAGGAAGCCCATGCCGTGGCGGCGCTTGCGTATGATCTCTTTCTGCTGCTCGGGCAGCGGCAGGCCGTTCACTTCCACCACGTTGTCGAGCATACGGGTGAATACCGCAACCACGTCGCGGTAGGTGTCCCAGTCGAAGTAGGCGTTTTCGGTGAACGGCTCGCGCACGAACTTGGTGAGGTTCACGGAACCGAGGAGGCAGGCGCCGTAGGGCGGTAAGGGCTGTTCACCGCAATTGTGTGCGTGCAACCCATTGGCATCAAATGAATTAATGCCTGGAACCTGCACATCGTAGACGTCTTCTTCGCCGTCTGCTTCCACTTCGGTCACTCGGGCCACAAAACGCGTCCGGTTAAGGGCACGGGTATAGCCGGCCAGCGACGCTTCAAGCTGGCTCTGCTTGTCGCTGTCACCAAAGCCGACGCGCTCGGCGAAAACCGCCAGATCCTCACCACTGATCACCAGCTCGTGCTGATCCTGGATGGCGTAGGTCCCAGTACCGCCTTTGCCATCGGGGAGCTGTGCTTCGCCGTTGGCACGACGATCACGATAGATGGTGGAGGCCACCCCCAGGCGCAGCAGCATGCGCTGCACGCCTTCGAGCCGCGCGATGTCAGACTGCGCCAGGCGCACGCTCACACCCTTTGTCTGGGAACCCTGAACCGATCCGTCAGCGTCGAACAGGCCACGAATGAAGCCGGCATGGCCGCGCGCGGAGGAGCGTTCGATTTCCGTCGTTACACCCTTGTTTCCGGGCGTCATGCCCATCCGGCCGGCAAGCGTCTTCAGCGCTGCAGTGGACAGCCGCCACTCACTGCGCCCGGCAACGGCCTGCCAGCCCCGGAAATCAGCACGGTGGCCAAGTTCGCGGGCTGCTGCTTCGGCACGCGCCATGATGGCCCGCACGCCATCTGAAGGCGCACCGTCATCGCCGTTGGCAACCGCCGCCGGCGCCCAGGTGGAGAGCACGGCCTTGTCCTGCTTCAGTGTGCCGTCGCCCACGAGAAGGCCAAGGAGATACCCCTCGTCCTCGGAAAGCTCACCCTCCCACTCGGGAAGGTCCCGATGGTTGTTCAGAAGCACCCGGTCGCCGGCGCGCAGTTCACCCGCTGCGCACCACTCGGTCTCGGTGGAGTAGCGCGTGAAACGCGAAACCCGCCGCACGCGGTGGTCTTCCGTGAGCCGCAGGTTGTAGCCTTCGGCAGTCTGCAGCCGAACAACGGCCTTGGTATCGGTACGGAAGAAGCCGTCCTCACCGCTCGCGTGGACGACGCCGTCGACCACGGCCTGGAACGGCCGACCAATCAGCTCGCTGACCTGACGGGGACCTTCGTCTGTCTGTACCCAGGTATCTGCCGTCACACAGGGGTTGGTCGCGCGGATGTCTTCGTCGAACCAATTGTTGTTCATCTCGTTGACGCGGTCAATGAGGATGAAGCCCGGCTCGGCGAAGTCGTAGGTGGAGGTCATGATCATGTCCCACAGGCGCTTCGCTTTCACGGTGCGCTCGATGCGGCAGGCGACCAGACCTTCCTCGTTGGTGACGTAGCCTTCCTTGCGCGGCCAGTAGCGCCAGCGGATGACGGACGGGTCGTTGAGGTCGATGTTGTCCACTTCCACTTCGCGCGGGCTCACCGGGAAGGCGAGCGCCCAGTCGGCGTCGTTGCGCACGGCCTCGATGAACTCATCGGTGATGAGCAGGCTGAGGTTGAACTGACGCAGGCGGCCGTCTTCGCGCTTGGCGCGGATGAAATCGAGCACGTCCGGGTGGCCCACGTCGAAGGTGGCCATCTGCGCGCCGCGGCGGCCGCCGGCGCTGGAGACGGTGAAGCACATGCGGTCGTAGATATCCATGAACGACAGCGCGCCGCTGGTGTAGGCGCCGGCGCCGGAGACGTAGGCGCCCTTGTGCCGCAGGGTGGAGAACTCGTAGCCAATGCCGCAGCCGGCCTTCAGCGTCAGCCCCGCTTCGTGCACTTTCTGCAGGATGTCGTCCATGGAGTCGCCGACAGTGCCGGAGACGGTGCAGTTGATGGTGCTGGTGGCCGGCTTGTGCGCTTCGGCGCCAGCATTGGAGGTGATGCGGCCGGCCGGGATCGCGCCCTGGCGCAGGGCCCAGAGAAACTTGCCGTACCACTCCTCGCGCTTCTTCTTGGTAGTTTCAACCTGAGCCAGGGAGCGCGCCACCCGCTTGTAGGTGTCATCGACGGTCTCGTCGATCACCCGGCCATCCTTTGCTTTCAGGCGGTACTTTTTATCCCAGATATCCCAGGACGCACTCTGGATTTCGATCTCGGTTACGTCCTTCGGCACATCCCGGGCCTCGGCTGCACTCGTCATCCGTCAGTACTCCCATGACTGTTGGTTTTTCATCAACGACTTGCGTTAGCTATCCACAGGCTGTTCCACAAGATATGAACAACTTGTACCCGCTAACCCCTATATATTGGGGTGAATGAAGAGCATCTTAGAATATCCAGTGTGCAAGTCAACGGTTGACACAACCGGGAAAACGGACTCTGAACGACCGGTTCATTAACGGGGAAAATTCACCACAGATCGGCGGGGACGGCGCCGGAGCGCCCGTAAACCACGGCGGGGTCGTGGCCGAGGAATCGCAGGATCTCGTCTTCGCGCTGGAGGGCGTCCTTGTAGCCCAGATCGATGAGGGCCTGACAGAAGCCCTGCTCGAAGAGCAGGTAGCTGGCCACGGTGGATCCGCCACCACTGGTGGCGCCGCTGCCCTTGAGGAAGAACCGCAGCGAGCGCGGCAGCTCGTGGGCGTGGCGGGCGGCGATCTCGTCGATCTCTTCGCTGGGGGAGATTTTCAGGGCCTCCACCCGGCGCAGGGGCAACTCGTGGGTGTGACGGGCCTTCTCGGGGATGAGGTCCACTGTGCGGTTGATGCGCTCCAGCCGCTCGAGATCACCTTCGAGCATGTCGATGAAGGCCGAGTCGAGCATGTGGCCGAGGATCTCCGCCACCGAGGGGTAGCGCTCGGGCACGCGACCCGGCGGCAGAGCCCCCACCCGGCCGCTCACGCCAATGACCAGCACCCGGTCGGCACCCATGTGCAGCGCCGGGCTGATGGGCGCGAGCTGGCGCACGGAGCCGTCGCCGTAGAAGTTGTCGCCGATGCGCACGGCCGGGAACACCACCGGGATGGCGCTGGAGGCAAGCAGGTGCTGGAGGCCCAGCTGGGTGCGCACACCCACCCGCCGCGCCCGCCCCCACTCATTGATGCTGCGGTCGCCCTGGAAGAACGACACCGACTCGCCGCCGGTGTACCGCGAGGCGGTGATGCTGAGCGCACGCAGGTCGCCGCTGGCGATGGCCTCTTCGATGCGCTCGAAGCGCATCAGGTTGCCGAGCAACTCGCGCAGGGGGCGGTTGTCCAGCAGCGACACCGGGCGGTGGGCGCCCACGCCACCCAGAAACAGGGCCGAGAGCCACTTCATCGCACGGGCCGAGACGCCGAGCGCGTCGGTGCGGTAGACCTGCTCGGCGGTGAAGCCACCCCAGACTTCCTCCAGCCCGCGCACGCCCTGGCGGAAGCGCGTGGCGTGGGTGGCCAGGGCGGCAGCGTTCAGGGCGCCGGCGGAGGTGCCGCAGATCACCGGGAAGGGGTTGCCGGCATGGCGTGGCAGCATCCGGGCGATGGCGCGCAGCACGCCTACCTGGTATGCGGCGCGGGCGCCGCCGCCGGAGAGGATCAGACCCACGCAAGGCCCTGATTTCGGCCCACGTGCCGAGACCTCCCTTGCCCGCCAGATCATGCCGCTGCCCCCCTCCAACCGGGAAAACCGGCACCCTAGTGGAACAGGTCCGTCGTTTCCAGCACGTCGACGTTGGCCGCCTGCAACGCCTGCTGGCAGTCCTGGTCGTTGTCGTGGGTCACGGGGCGTGTGAGGTCCCACAGAAAACCAACCCGGAAGCCCGCTTCGGCGGCATCCTCGGCGGTCCACTGGACGCACACGTCCCGCGCCAGCCCGCACACCAGCACGGTGTGCACGCCCCGCTCGCGCAGGTAGCCGGCCAGGCCGGTGGGCGGCCGCCTGCCGGCGGCGTTCCAGTTGTTGCGGAAGCCGCTGTAGGAATCCACCCGCGGGTCGCAGCCCTTGCGAAGGATGAGGTCCGCGTGATCCCACGGCAGGCCCGGTACCAGCTCCGCACCGGCAGTGCCCTGCACGCAGTGATCCGGCCACAGCACCTGCTCGTGGCCGTGGACCTCGATGGTCTCGAACGGGGTGCGGTCGGCGTGTGAGCTGGCGAAGGAAACGTGCCCCGGTGGGTGCCAGTCCTGGGTGGCGACCATCACCCCACAGGGCCGCGCCTCCATGAGCCTGCGCACGCCGGGCAGGATGGCGTCGCCGTTGGCGGTGGCGAGCGGTCCGCCCGCCATGAAGTCCGGCTGGATGTCCACCAGCAGCAGGGCCGTGTGATCAGGGTCGCTGAATAGCTCGTTGCCCGACATGATGCGCCCTCCATTCGGGTCGCCCTTGTCTGTACAAAGTCCAGTATCCGGGTGTGGAGGGGGGTTCACAAGGGTGTGGCGGTTGCGGGGGTGATTCGTTGGGTCGCGACTGAAGTCGCTCCTACGGGTCGGTGCCCCCGTGTAGGAGCGACTTCAGTCGCGACAGCAGGTCCAGGCCAGACGGCCTCACTCCACCGGCTTCACCGCCAACGGATTCCAGCTCTGGGTGACGGGCATGACCTCCAGGGTGTTCACGTTCACCCGCGCGGGCAGGCTGCTGACCCACCAGATGACTTCCGCGATGTCCTCGGGCTGGATGGGGTCGTTGCCCTCGTAGAGACTGGCGGCCTTGTCGCTGTCGCCACGGAAGCGGACGGTGGAGAACTCCGTCTCGCACAGGCCCGGCTCCAGGTTGGTGACACGCACGCGGGTGCCCTGAAGATCGGAGCGAACGGCGCGGCTGAACTGCTGCACGAACGCCTTCGTGCCGCAGTACACGTTGCCGCCCGGATAGGGCCAGTTGCCGGCCACGGAGCCGAGGTTGATCACATGGCCGCGGTTGCGCTCGACCATGCCCGGCAGGAGCGCACGGGTGAGGCGCAGCACGCCCATGATGTTGGTCTCCACCATGGTCTCCCACTCGTCCATGCTGCATTCCTGGGCGGGCTCGCGGCCCAGGGCGAGCCCGGCGTTGTTCACCAGCACGTCGATCTCGGCGAACGCCGGCGGCAGGCTTGCCAGGGCCTGCTCGGTGGCCTGGCGGTCGGTGATGTCGAACTGCAGGGTGTGCAGGTGTTCGGGGCCGCCCAGCTCCTGCTGCATGGCCGCGAGTCGGTCGCCGCGGCGGCCGGTGATGACCACCTTCCAGCCGTTGTCGCGGAAGCGCCGCGCCGTGGCCGCGCCGAAGCCGGATGTGCCGCCGGTGATGAGTACAGTGCCCGTCATTATTGGTTTCTCCTCGTTCTGTCAGGCCGGTTCGCGGGCGCGCTCATCCGCCTCCAGCTCGTCGATGTCGTGGGCGACGGCGTTGGTGGAACGGGTAAAGCGCGCGAACAGGTCATATAGCACCGGCGTCAGGAACAGTGTCAACAGCGTGGCGAAGGAGAGCCCGCCGATGATGACCACGCCGATGGCGCCGCGGCTCTCGGCGCCGGCGCCGGTGGAGAGCACGAGCGGCAGCGCGCCGAAGACCGTGGAGACGGCGGTCATGAGAATGGGCCGGAACCGCAGGGTCGCGCCTTCCAGAATGGCCTGGCGCACCGTGCGCCCCTGATCGCGCAGCTGGTTGGCGAACTCCACCATGAGAATGCCGTTCTTCGCCATCAGGCCGATCAGCAGGATCATGCCGATCTGGCTGTAGATGTTCAGCGTGATGCCGGTAAAGAACAGCGCCGCCAGCGCGCCGGTGACCGCCAGCGGCACCGACACCATGATGATGCCGGGGTGGATGAAGCTCTCGAACTGCGCCGCCAGCACCAGGAACACCACCAGCATGGCCAGGGCGAAGGTGATGTAGATGGCCCCGGAGGTCTCCATGAACTCCTGGGAGAGGCCGAGATAGCTGGTCTGCGCCTCGTCGGGCAGCTCCTCGGCGGCGATGCGGTCCAGATACTCCAGCGCGCTGCCGAGATCGTAGCCCTCCGCAAGGGAGGCCTGGATGGTCACGGACGGCAGCCTGTTCACCCGGGTAAGCACCGGCGGCGAGCCGATCTCGTTCATGGTGAGCAGGCTGGACAGCGGCACCAGATCGGAGCCATTGCCGCCTCCGCCCCGCACGAAGATGTTCTCCAGATCCGTGGGCGAGGCGCGGTCGGCGTCCTCGGCCTGGACGATCACGTCGTACTCCCGGCCGCGATCCAGATAAGTGGTGATCTGCCGCGAGGCGAGCATGGTCTGCAGGGTGCGCCCCACCTCATCCACCGGGATGTCCAGATCCGCGGCCAGATCGCGGTTCAGGCCCACATTGAGCTGCGGGCGGGTCTCCTCGTAGTCGGCGTCCAGCCCCTGGAGGTTGGGGTTCTCCCGCGCCCGGTCGAGGATGCGCTGGCTCCACTCGCCGAGTTCGTCGTAGCTGGAGCCGCCGATGACGAACTGCACCGGCTGCTGAAAGCCACTCTGGCCCAGCCCCGGCGGGTTCACCGCGAAGGCGCGTATGCCGGGAATGGCCATGAGCTCCGGCATGATCTCGGAGGCGATGGTCTGCTGGCCGCGCTCCCGCTGATCCCACGGCGTCAGGCCAAGAATGGTGAAGCCGCTGTCGACACGCCCCCGGAAGCCGATGATGGAGAACACCCGCCACGCCTCGCCGCTCTCCACGTACGGCTGCACCACTTCTTCAATGCGCCGGACCTGCCGGTCGGTGTATTCGGCCGTCGAGCCCTGGGGGGCGCTGCTGGGGATGATGATGACGCTGCGGTCCTCGGTCGGCGACAGTTCCTCGGGCAACACCTGGAAGAGCTGGTAGGCCATGAGCGCAGCACCCACGCACACCGCCAGCACGATCAGCGGCAGGTTCAGCGCCCGCGACAGCAGCGCCTGATAGCCGTTGGTCAGCCCGGTGAACACGCGCTCCGTGGCCCGGTGCAGCCGGCCCTCGCCCGCCGGCGGCCGCAGCCACTTGGAGCACAGCACCGGCGCCAGGGTGAGCGCAACGATGCTTGAGAACGCCACGGCGGCGGCCAACACCAGCCCGAACTCGCTGAACAGCCGGCCGACGTTGCCCTCCATGAAGGCAATGGGCACGAACACGGCAATCAGCGTGAGCGTGGTGGCGACGATGGCAAATCCCACCTGCCGGGCGCCACGGAACGACGCCAGCAGCGGCGGCTCGCCGTTGTCGATGCGTCGCTGGATGTTCTCCAGCATGACGATGGCGTCGTCCACCACCAGGCCGATGGCGAGAATCAGGGCCAGCAGCGTGAGCACGTTGATGGAGAACCCCAGGGGCGCCATGACCGAGAAGGCGCCGATCACGGCCACCGGGATGGTCACCGCCGGGATCAGCGTCGCCCGCACCGAGCGCAGGAATACGAAGATCACCAGCACCACCAGACCCACCGCGATGCTCAGGGTGATGAGCACCTCGCGGATGGATTCGCGGATGAACACCGATTCGTCATAACTGATCTGCAGCTCCACATCCGCGGGCAGCGTGCCCTCCAGCAGCTCCAGTTCCCGCTGCACCGCATCCGAGACGCTGATCACGTTCGATTGCGACTGCCGGATCACACCCAGCCCCACGGCGGTGCGGCCGTTGTTGCGCAGAATGGAGGTGTCGTCCTCCACCCCGCGGGACACGCGCGCCACCTCGCCCAGGCGAATGGGCACATCGCCCTCGGTGCGCAGCACGATGCGCTCGAACTGCTCCGGCTCGTTCAGGCGGGTATCGGTGCGCACGGTGAGATCGCGCAGCACGGATTCCACCCGCCCGGCCGGTAGCTCGACGTTGTTTCGGCGCAGGGCGTTCTCGACGTCGTCCACGGTGACGTTGCGCGCGGCCATGCTCTCGCGGTCCAGCCACACGCGCATGGCGTATCGGCGCTCGCCACCGATGCGGATGTCGGCCACGCCCTCCAGCACGGAGATGCGGTCCTGCACCTGGCGCTCGATGATGTCGGTCAGCTCCACCGGCGACAGGCGATCGGAGGTCATGGCGAGCCACATCATCGGCCGCGCGTCCGCCTCCGTCTTGGTGACCACCGGCGCGTCGGCATCCTCCGGCAGGTTGTCCGCAATGCGCGCAATGGCGTCGCGCACGTCGTTGGCGGCATTGTCGATGTCACGGCTGAGCTCGAACTCGATGGTGGTCTCGCCGTTGCCGTCACGGCTCTCGGAGGTGATGGAGCGGATACCGTCCACCCGGCTGATGGCGCCTTCGATGCGCTCGGTGATCTCGGTGTCGATCACCTGCGGCGCAGCGCCCACGTAACTGGTGGAAACAGACACGATGGGCGGATCGATATTGGGGTATTCGCGTACCGGCAGCTGGGTCAGGGAGGCGATGCCGAGCACCACGATCAGCAGGCTGACCACGGTGGCCAGCACCGGCCGTTTCACGGACACATCGGAGATGATCATCGGCCGCTCCCCACGCCAGCGCCGGGCCGATCAGCGCGCTGCCACATCGCCATGATCCGGCCCCCCGCCACTGTTGAGCACGCGCACATCGGCCCCATCACGCACGGTCTGCAACCCGGCGATCACCACGTTGTCTTCATCGGCGAGTTCACCGCTGACCTCCACGTAACCCGCTTCCCGCCGGCCGGTGGTGACCTGGACACGCCGGGCCTGGTCGTCGGCAATCACGAACACGTAGGCGCCCGTGCCCTCCTTGAGCACGGACTCCTCCGGCACCATGAGCGCCTCGCGCTCGGCAAGCACCAGTCGTGCGGTCATGAACATGCCGGCACGCAGGCGGCGCTCGTCGTTGTCGAATTCCGCCTGCACGCGCAGGGAGCGGGTAATGGGGTCGATCCGGGAGGCGAGCCGCGTCACTTCGCCGGCGAACACCTCGTCTCCGAAGCCGAGACTGCGGGCCCGCACTTCCAGCCCCGGCACCAGGCCGCTCAGAAAGCGCTCCGGCACGGCGAAATCCAGTCGCACGACACTGAGATCGTCCAGAGTGGTCAGCAGGGTGCCGGGCTCCACATAGGCGCCCGGGCTCACTTCACGCAGGCCGACAATGCCGTCGAAGGGCGCTTCGATGGTGCGATCGCGCAACCGGCTCTCGGCCACTTCCACGCGCGCTTCGGCCGACTCCAGCGCCGCGCGGCGCTCATCCACCTCCGCCTCGGGGACGTCACGCTCTTCGAACAGCGCCACGGCGCGCCGATAGCGGTTGCGGGCATCGTCACGCTGGGCGCGCGCCTCCCGGAGATCCGCCTGCTCGCGCACCTGATCGAGGATGAACAGCGTCTCGCCTGCCTCCACCTGCTGCCCTTCGCGCACCGGCGCCTCGACGATCCGGCCGGCAACCTCGGTGACGATCTCCACCGACTCCCGGGCCAGCATTGTCCCCACGGCCTGCACCGTGTCCTGAACCGTTCTGCGCTCGGCCCGGGCCACCTCCACCGGCATGGGGCCGCCGGGTCCGCGGCCCTCAGGGCCACCCGCGCCGTCCTGGTCCTCCGCCTGTCCCAGCCAGATCCAGCCACCGGCCGCCGCGCCCGCAATCAACGCGACAACCACGATCTGGATCACCCAACGCATTCGGTTCTGCACGACACTTTCTCCGTCTGTGGCTGTCGCAACGATGCAGACAGGCTCACCAGCTCTGAAGAGCGCTTGCGGTGGCCCGCTCCACCGGCGCCATCATGACAGGCATTCGGACCGCGAAGCGGTGAAATGGTTTTGATATGATGGGCTATTAATGCATACCTATAATCGAACGGCAGCATGACCTGCCTGACACCAGCGAACAACCAGGCTAAGACATGATGATTCAACGAGTACGCAATTTCCTTATCGCCGGTCTGACGGCACTGGGCCTGCTGGCGGGGTCGGCCCTGGCAGACGACCAACCCAGAGACATCCTCATGCTGGTCAATACCGAGGAAGACCAGGTCCAGGGTATGGCCATGTCCATGGCCTCCGAGCTGGCACAGCGCGACCACCACGTGCACATCATTCTCTGCGGCGAAGCCGCCGAGCTGGCGCTGGAAGAGAACATCCCCTCGGCCCTGGCGCCGCGGGACATCTCCTCCAAGGAGCTGATGCAGGAAGCCATGAGCTTTGGCGCGACCGTCGAGGTCTGCCACCTGTTCCTCCCCAACAGCGGCTATCGCCAGTACGAGGAAGAGGACCTGCTCGACGAGGTCACCGTGAACAACCCGGAAGAGCAGGCGGAGATGATCTCCGACGGCAACACCCGGGTCATCAGTTACTGAACGGCACAACCGCTTCGGCTCCGGTGCACCGGAGCCGAAGCCAGCCTCTTCAGGCCAGCTCGATCCCCTCCGCGGACAAGCCCCGCAGCTTCGCCGCAATATACGCCTTGTGCGGTACGTAGAGTAGATCCGCGATCTTGCGCACGAGCGCCTCCTGGTGCTTGTTCACATGGCCGTCAGCGGCGGCGACACGCCACATGAGCTCAATGATCCGCTCCTTGCTGCGGGCGTCGAACTGATCGTGGATCAGCGAGGTGAACTCGTAGTAGGACACGGAGCGCTCGATCTCTTCGCGGGCGAGTTGGAGTAGTGTGGCCGTTTCCTCCGCGTCCAGCCCGAACTTCTGGCGCACGGCCCGCTCCGCCGCGGCAGCTTCGTCCGGATCATCACGCCGTTCGACCCGGGTCACCTCAATCAGCAGCGCGGCTGTCGCCAGCTGCAGCCGGTGCTCCTCATCCTCCACGGAGCCCGCCCCGTCCGCCGGCGCGGCCAGGTAATCGGAGAAGAATCGATTGATGGCATCCAGCATGCAATAGCCTCCAGGCGAAGGGGGTGGACTGACCGTTGCCAACCAGGCACATGTGACATATTGCCACACGGCGTGGCACAAAACTGGCGACACAGGGCCGCAAAAGCGGCGTAAACCCGCGCCAATGTGACACCACACCTGCTGGCATGGTTCCTGCTGTAAAGCCTCCTGACGGGCAACCGCCCACCGTTCAACGACTGATGGAGGTCAACATGAAACGACTGATGACTCTTCTTGCCATTCTTCTCATGACTGGCATGTTCGCTCTTACCGCCTGTGAACCCGTCGACGAGGACGAGTTCGAAGAAATGGAACAGGACATGGAAGAGCAGGATGACTTTGGCGGTGACGACGACGACTGGTAATAGCCGCCTGGACGGGCCCGGGATCGCCCGGGCCCGTCGCCTTTAAACGACGCTTTGACGCCCTACCCCAACCCCCACAGACTCTCTCCAGCGACAACTACCAAAAAGCCATCGTTCCTGCTATGGCGACCGGTGGGTAGTTGCCTGACCAACAGTCCCGTGAATGGCATGCGGCCGGGGGAATGGCGCGACGCCCCCTGCGCCCCTTACAGGCTGCCTGGCAAAGGCTGAGGCATTGAAGAATCTGCACCTCAAAACCCTCGCCGCCCTGCTGATCGCGGTCGGCGCCGCAATGATGTGGCACAAGGTCACCACCCTCGGGCTACCACTCACACCGGACGAAGAAACCACAATATGGACCGTGGAGTCCCGAATCAGCATCGATGCGGATTCCGGACCGAGCCAGGTGGACTTCATGCTGCCGACGAACCCGCCCGGGTTCAACGTCCTTAGCGAGGACTTTGTCTCGGGGCGGTTCGGGCTCTCCCGCGACAGCGACGGCATCAACCGCCAGGCGCTGTGGACCACGCGACGGGCCAACGGGCAGCACACCCTATACTACCGCCTGCAGGTTGCCGCCGCCCCGGATGCGGATCGTAACGCCATCGAGGGCGATCAGCCCTCGTTCCCGCCGGTGCCGGAGTACCGCGAACCCTACGGCTCGGCCGCGTTCACGGTGCTGGAAGAGGTGCGACAGGAGTCCGCCGACATCGCCTCGTTCGCCCGCCGCCTGCTGGACCGCTACAACGCCGACAGCCCGGACGAACACATCCAGGTGCTCCGCGGCGGCATCGACAATGAACTGATGCATGTCCAGAACATATCGAACATCCTGGCGGGGGCCCGTATCCCGGCCCGGGTCAGTCATGTACTGAAGCTCCGCGAAGGCATGCGCCGGGCAGGCACCACGCCCTACCTGGAAGTCCACAACGGCACCGAGTGGATTCCCTTCGACCCCCGCACCGGGCAGCGCGGCTATCAGGAGGACCACCTGGTGTGGTACCGCGGCGAGGCGCCCATCGTAAACGCGAGCGGTGCCAGCATCCTCGAGTACGGTTTCTCCTCGGCACGGACCGTGCGCGCCGTGGTGGACGTGGCCGAGCGGCGGGCGGACATCCTCGGTTCCCGGGTGATGGATTTCTCGCTGCTGGGCCTGCCGGTGGACACCCAGAACATCTACCAGACCCTCGTGCTGGTGCCCATCGGCGCCCTGATCGTGGTGCTCATGCGCAACGTGGTGGGCATCAAGACGTTCGGCACCTTCATGCCGGTGCTGATCGCGCTGGCGTTCCGCGAGACGCAGCTCCTGTGGGGCATCATCCTGTTCTCCAGCATCGTCGCCTGCGGGCTGGCGTTCCGGTTCTACCTGGAGCGATTGCAATTGCTGTTGGTGCCCCGGGTGGCGTCGGTGCTGGTGGCCGTGGTGATTCTCATGATGGGCATGAGCGTGGTCAGCCACCATCTGGGCGTCGAGCACGGACTCTCCATCGCCCTCTTTCCAATGGTCATTCTTGCCATGACCATCGAGCGCATGTCGCTGGTGTGGGAGGAGAACGGCGCCCGCGACGCCATTCAGCAGGGCCTGGGCAGCCTATTCGTGGCCGTGATCGGTTACGGCGTCATGAACTATCCACCGCTGGCGCACATCGCCTTCATGTTCCCCGAGTCAATGCTGATCATTCTGGCGGTCATGCTGCTCATGGGCCGCTACTCCGGCTTCCGCCTCACGGAGCTGTGGCGATTCCGGGCACTGTTCCGGGAGCAGCCACGGCCATGATCGGTTTTCTGCGCCGCGTCCGTGAAGCGGAAGTCCTCGGCATGAACCGCCGCAATGCCGAGTTCATCATGGCGTACAACGCCCGGCGCAATTACCCGTTCGTGGACGACAAACTGCGCAGCAAGAAGCTCGCGGAGGAGGCCGGCATCCAGGTGCCAGCCCTGTACGGCACCATTGAGATCGAACGCCAGATTCGGCAGCTCCCGGATATTCTCGCCGGGCGGGATGATTTCGTCATCAAGCCGGCCCACGGCAGCGGCGGCAGCGGCATCCTGGTGGTGGCCGGTAGCCAGCACGGCCGCTACCGGCGGGCCAGCGGCACGCTCATGGACCAGCGAGACGTGGACCACCACGTATCCAACATCCTCAGCGGCATGCACAGCCTGGGGGGACAGCCCGACTGCGCGCTCATCGAGCAGCGCGTCCAGTTCGCCCCCCTGTTTGACGACATCAGCTACCGCGGCGTGCCGGACATCCGCACGGTAGTCTTCCGCGGGGTGCCGGTCATGGCCATGGTCCGCCTGCCCACGCGGCGCTCCGACGGCAAGGCCAACCTCCACCAGGGCGCGGTGGGCGCAGGGCTGGACATCGGCACGGGCCGCACCACCACCGCCGTGTGCCTGGACCGGGACATCAGCGAGCACCCGGACACTGGCGCCCCCATCGCCGGCATTCAGATCCCGGACTGGCACAACCTGCTGATTCTCGCGGCCCGCTGTCACTCCCTGGCGCAGCTGGGCTATCTGGGTGTGGATATCGTGCTGGACCGCATCCAGGGGCCGCTGATGCTGGAGCTCAATGCCCGCCCTGGGCTAAGCATCCAACTGGCCAACCGCACCAGCCTGTTGCGGCGGCTGCGTAGAATCGAAGCCCTCGAGACCATCCCCGACGACGCCGACGGGCGCGTTGCCCTCGCCCGCGAGCTGTTCGTCGAGACGCCGGACTGAGCAACCGGCAGATTTTGTGAACCACGCCTCAGCACGCCCGGATAGTAACGCTGTAATCTCACTCTCAATCAAGGTGAGCTGCGTAAAACAATCCGCCTCCTACCGGCGCAACGGAATGCCGCCGCGGAGGGACCGAATGACTCCACCTCCAAGGGGTCTGAGCGCGTTGAGGCAGGGTTTGACCCCCCTGCCTTCTTTTTTTTGTACCGCGGTTGGTGGACCTGAAGGTCCACCCTACATCTGCCGCGGGACACCTCACGAAGGGTGGACCTTCAGGTCCACCAACACCGAACCTCATCCCGGCCCCGCACTACAGGCGCCAACTGACCCCGACAATTCCCGACCAGCGGCCGCCGCCCTCGACGATGGGGCTGTCCCGCAACGTGCCGCCGAAGAACTCCCTCCGCACCTGCACGATGACACCCATGCCGTCATGACCCCGGTAGCGCAGGCCAAGGCCCACGGTCCGGTTGAACGCGGCCCCCGGCGAATAGGCGGGCCGGCCGATGCTCTCGTCCTGCTCGCTCTCCCGGACGCCGTAGTAGTAATCCGTCATGTCGGCGCTCTGCCAGTCACCGCCGACCGACGGGATCACGACCCAGTCACCCACCGGAACCGGCACCGAGGCCTGCAGTTCCAGCACCTGGCCGTCGTGCCGCCCGAGAAGTTCCTGATAGGCACTGGCCTGCAGACGCAGCCATGGCGGGCCGCCGGAGATCTGCACCCCGCCCTCCGCCGTCCGCCGCCGGGCATCCATCCCCTCAAGCACGGCATCATCGGAGCCGTCGAAGCTCTGCATGTTGGCGCGCACCAGCGCGGCGGTCTGGACGTGCTCGCTGGATGGGCCACGCCAGCCGGCCGCGAGGCCGCGCCAGAACACACGCTCACCCTCGTAGCCGAAAAACGGCACGGGAATCAGGTCGTAGTCGGCGTCGCCGTAGGGTTTGCCGGACACCACGGCGGCCGCCCCCACCGACCACCCGCCCGGCGGGCCACCGGCCTGGGCGGCGACGGGCAGCAGCATTGCCAGGGCAATGAGCAACGGCTGACACGACGGGCGGAGTATTCCTTTACGACGGGCGCCATGAGGCATGTGCAGCAGTCCAGGGTTTGCCGGTTCCGGGTGAAGTCCGCAGCAGTATACCGGTCGGGTTACCCCCGTGAAACGCCCGCCGGTTGCGGGCAGCGCGCCGCTCGGCAACAATGCGGGCTGATTATCGGGCGCGGGTTGTGTCCGGGCAGGGGGATAGAATGCGTTCAACAGGGATTGCGCGAGGCCTGGCGCTGACAGCGGGGCTCGCCACCGCCGGGCCCGCCGTTGCGGCCGAAGTGGAGATCGATGGCCGCCTGCAGGTGGGCTACACCTATTTCCACAGCTCCGGCCAGGGACACGGCGGCACCATCGGCGACGACAAGGGCCAGAGCCGCATCGGTATCGCGGCCCGGCAGACCATCGCCGGTTCCACCGCCGCCATTGGTCGGGCCGAGGTCGGGCTGGACCCGGACACCTTCGGCAACGACGATGACGACAGCAGCAACCCGTTCCGCGCCCGGGAAGCCTGGGTGGGCATTCAGGGCACGGCGGGCCAGCTGCGTGCCGGGCGCCTGCCCGGCGCCTACAAGCAGGCGGGCGGCATCCACTGGGATCTCATGAACGCCACCGAGCTGCAGCAGCGCCGCGCCGGCGGCATGACCGGGGGCGCCTACGGCAATGACGGCTTCATCAACAGCCTGGTGGAGTACCGCACCCACTCGCTTGCGGGCATCGAGCTGCTGGTCCAGTACGGCTTCGACGACCGCTCCGACGACGACGTGGACCGCAGCGGCGACGACCTGCTGGTGGGAGGCATCTACCGTGAAGGGCCGTGGGAGCTGATCGGCGCCTACAGCCGCGACGACAGCCTGCCGGCCGGCGAGAACCGCAACTGGAAGCTGGGCGCCCGCTTCGATACCGGCGAGGCCAGCCTGGCCTATCAGTACGAGAAGGTCCGCGTGCGCGACCAGGTCGACGACGCCAGTGTGGAGCGGGACAGCGGCACGCTCACCCTCAACCCGATCACGCCCGACGAGACCTTCGACTTCGACACCCGGCACCACATGGTCGGCATGAGTCAGACGTACGGCATGCGCATGCTCTGGCTCGCCTGGGGCTACATGGATGCCGACGATGACGATTTCGACATCTACAACTACACCATCGCCCTGAACCGGCTGTTCAGTCAGGGCATGCGCTGGTACACCGGGGTGCAGTACCAGGATCGGGGGCGCGGATACGAAAGCCGCCACCTGACCGTTTTCACCACCGGACTGCGGTTCGACTTCTAGAGCCGGCATGGGGTCACGCCCCCTGGGCAAGGCTGCCTTCAGCGGCAAGCAGCAGACGCTTGCGGTTGAGACCCCAGCGGTAGCCGCCCAGAGCGCCGGAGGTGCGAATCACCCGGTGGCAGGGGATGACCATGGCCACCGGGTTGGCCCCCACGGCCATGCCCACGGCCCGGGCGGCCCCCGGCCGCGCCGCCGCCCCGGCCAGCGCCTGATAGGTGGTGGTCGCGCCGGCAGGCACGGTCAGCAGCGCCTGCCAGACCTGCAGCTGGAAGTTGCTGCCGCGCACGTGCAGGCTCACAGGCCCGTGCCCGTGGGCGGCGTCGAGGAACTGGGTCAGCGGCTGGGCGGTGCGGGCGTGGTCCTGAAGCAACCGCGCACCCGGCCATGCGGCCTGCAGGGTGGCACGGTAAACGCTGGCATCGGGCCGGGCGCCCACGAACGCCAGATGGCAGACGCCCCGCTCTGTCATGGCGAGCCCCACCGGCCCAAAGGGCGAATCGTGACACCCCCAGTGGAGCGTCAGACCGCGCCCGCCGCCCCGCAACTCGCCAGGGGTCATCGCGTGCAGGGTCACCGTGAGATCGTGCAGACGGCCCGGGCTGGAGAGGCTGGCGCCGTAGGTGGCGTCCAGCACCGACTCGCCCGCGGCCAGTCGGTGACTGGCCTCACGGCCCAGCAGGTACTGGAGAAACCGCTTGGGGCTGATGCCCACGTCCTGGCGGAACAGCCGCTGGAAATGCGAGGGCGCGAGCCCTGCCGCCCGGGCCACGTCGTCCAGGCTGGGGCGCGCGTCCACGTGATCCACGAGCCAGTGAATGGCGGCGGCCACGCGTGGGTCTCCGGATGTGGGCTCGGTCGCTGCGTTCATGGCCGTAGTATCACCATGAACCCACGGGGAATGCGACCCGTTTCCTGCTCCACCCGATGGCTTGCCGGGGGATCAGTAACTGGCGGTGCGCCGGCTGGGCTTCTCGTCCTGGGCCTCGGGCTCTTCCGGGCGCACCATCAGCAGGTGAATGCGGCGGTTGTCGGCGCGCACCACCTGGAAGCGGTGCCCTTCCAGGCTCACCGACTCGCCGCGCACCGGCACATGGCCGAACGCATGTGCCACGTACCCCCCGATGGTATCGAACTCGTCGTCACTGAGGCTGGTGCCGAAATGCTCGTTGAAATCCTCCACCGGCGTCAGCGCCTTGATCACGCTGCCCTCCTCCCGGTGACTGAGGATGTAGGTGTCGTCGCCCACGTCATGCTCATCGTCGATCTCGCCGACGATCTGCTCCAGGACATCCTCGATGGTGACCATGCCGGCAACGCCACCGTATTCGTCCACCACCACCGCCAGATGGTTGCGGCTGGCGCGGAACTCCTTGAGCATCACGTCCAGGCGCTTGCTCTCGGGCACGAACAGCGCTGGCCGCATGACTTCGCGCATGTCGAAGCTGGTGGAGACGTTGCCGGCGGAGGCGAACTGCAGCAGATCCTTGGCGATGAGTATGCCGATGACATCGTCACGGCTCTCGCCGATCACCGGAAAGCGGGAGTGGCCGGACTCGATCACCGGTGGCAGCAGTTCCTCGGTGGTGGCGTCACGCCGAACCACGACCATCTGCGAACGGGGGATCATGATGTCGCGCACCTGCATCTCGGAGACGTGGAGCGCGCCCTCGATCATGGCGAGCTGATCGGCGTCCAGCAGCCCGCGCCGCTGCCCGTCCCTGAGAATCTCCACCAGGCTGTCGCGGTCCCGCGGCTCGCCCGAGATGGCCTGGCTGATGCGATCCAGCCAGGAGCGGTGGTCACTGCTGCTACTTCGGTCCTCGTTGCTCATTGGCTCCCGCGCCATTGTGATGGGGGTCAGAGGCTTGCGGTCTCATCCCGGTAGGGATCGGGGATACCCAGGGCTGCCAGGATCTCCCGCTCGAGCCCCTCCATGACCTCGGCCTCCGCCTCCTCAATATGATCGTAGCCCAATAAATGCAACGTGCCGTGAATCACCAGGTGCGCCCAGTGGTCCTGAACGGGTTTGTGCTGTTCATCCGCCTCGCGCGCCACCACGTCGGCGCAGATCACCAGATCACCCAGCTCGGGCGTGGCGTCGAACCCGGGCGGCGCCTCAAACGGGAACGAGAGAACGTTGGTGGCGTAATCACGGCCGCGGTAGTCCCGGTTGAGCGCGCGGGCTTCCTCCGTGCCGGCAATGCGCACCACGACATCGGCCTCGTCACAGCGCCCGGCCAGGGCCGCCTCCACCCAGCGGGTGACGGCGGACTCGTCCGGCAGCGATGGCCCGTCACAGGCCACCTGGCAGGCTACATCGATCATGCGCCGCTATTCCCTTCCCGGGCCTCGCTGATGCGGTCGTAAGCCTGCACGATCCGCTGCACCAGCGGATGGCGCACCACGTCGGCCGCGGTGAAGAAGGTAAAGCTCACGCCCTCCACGTCGCGCAGCACCTCCACGGCGTCACGCAGGCCGGAGGCCGTGCCCTTGGGCAGGTCCACCTGGGTGACGTCACCCGTGACCACGGCAGTGGAGCCGAAGCCGATGCGGGTGAGGAACATCTTCATCTGCTCCACGGTGGTGTTCTGCGCCTCGTCGAGAATGATGAACGACTGGTTCAGCGTGCGGCCACGCATGTAGGCGAGCGGCGCGATCTCGATGACGTTGCGCTCGATGAGCTTGGCCACGCGATCGAAACCGAGCATCTCGAACAGTGCGTCGTACAGCGGACGCAGGTAGGGGTCCACCTTCTGGGCCAGGTCACCGGGCAGGAAGCCCAGGCGCTCGCCCGCTTCCACGGCCGGACGCACCAGCACCAGCCGGCGCACGGCATCGCTCTCCAGCGCTTCCACGGCAGCCGCCACGGCCAGGTAGGTCTTGCCGGTGCCGGCCGGGCCGACGCCGAAGTTCAGGTCGTTGTCGCGAATATTGCGCAGGTAGCCCTGCTGATTGGCCCCGCGACCGCGGATCTCCGCCTTGCGGGTACGGATGACCACCTCTTCCTCGCGCGCCTTCTCGTGCCCTTCGCGCACGCGCTCTTCCACGGCGGAGTCCTGCAGAAACAGGTGGACGTTCTCCGGGGAGAGCTCTTCCTCGGCGGAGGCGTTATAGAGATCCTGCAGCACGTTCACGGCCGCACTCACGGCGGCCTGTTCGCCGATGACGCGGAATCGGTGGGCGCGATTGCTGATCTCGACGCCCAGGCGGCGCTCGACCTGACGCAGGTTCTCGTCGAACTGGCCGCAGAGGTTGGCAAGCCGGTCGTTGTCTGCCGGCTCGAGGGTGAAATCCAGGGCTTCGGGTTGTCCTTTCAAGATCCTGTCACTGACCTCAAGCGGTTACGGCGGTACCGATCGCCGGCTCGTCATCGTGAAAGCCCACCATCTCACCGCGCAGGGAATTGGGCAACGCTTCGGTGATGCGCACCTGGGCGAAGCGTCCGATGAGCCGCGGATGACCGGGGAAATTCACCACGCGGTTGTTCTCCGTGCGCCCCGCGATCTCGCTATCGTTGCGCTTGGAGCGGCCTTCCACCAGCACGGTCTGCACGGTGCCGACCATCGCCTGACTGATCCGCCGCGCGTTGGCCTCAATGGTGGCCTGCAGCCGCTGCAGCCGCTGCTTCTTGATCTCGTGGGGCGTGGCATCCGACAGCGAGGCCGCCGGCGTGCCGGGCCGGGCGCTGTAGATGAAGCTGAACGAGGTGTCGAACCCGATCTCCTCGACCAGATCCATGGTCTCCTCGAAGGCCTCTTCATCCTCGCCCGGGAAGCCGATGATGAAGTCCGAGGACATGCTGATGTTCGGGCGGATCTCCCGCAGCCGGCGCACCTTGTCCTTGAACTCGTCGATGGTGTGGTTGCGCTTCATGAGCTTGAGCACGAAGTCGGACCCGCTCTGCACCGGCAGGTGCAGGTGATCCACCAGCTCGGGCACCTCGGCGTAGGCCTCAATGAGGCTGTCGCTGAACTCCATGGGGTGCGAGGTGGTGTAGCGGATGCGGTCGATGCCGTCGATGGCGGCCACGTAGTTGATCAGCAGCGCCAGATCGGCCTCGGTACCGTCGCCCATTTCCGCGCGGTAGGCGTTGACGTTCTGCCCCAGCAGATTGACCTCGCGCACGCCCTGGTCGGCGAGATCGGCCACTTCGGCGATCACGTCATCGAAGGGGCGGCTGATTTCCTCGCCGCGGGTGTACGGCACCACGCAGAAGCTGCAGTACTTGCTGCAGCCTTCCATGATGGAGACGAACGCCGTGGGGCCCTCGGCACGGGGTTCGGGCAGGCGGTCGAACTTCTCGATCTCGGGGAACGAGATGTCCACCTGCGGTTTACCTTCGCCCCGGGCGCGGTCGACCATCTCCGGCAGCCGGTGCAGGGTCTGCGGGCCGAACACCAGGTCCACGAAGGGAGCGCGCTTCTGGAGCGCTTCCCCCTCCTGGGAGGCGACGCAGCCGCCGACGCCGATCATGAGATCGGGGTTGGCGTCCTTGAGCTGCTTCCACTGGCCGAGCTGGGAGAACACCTTCTCCTGGGCCTTCTCCCGGATGGAGCAGGTATTGAGCAGAATGAGGTCGGCCTGGGCCGGGTCGCTCACACGCTCGTAACCCCGCTCGTCCACCAGCACGTCCGCCATCTTGGCGGAGTCGTACTCGTTCATCTGGCAGCCGTGGGTCTTGACGTAGACTTTCTGGTTCATGCGCCCCGAATAACGCTGTCGCTCAACTAGTTTAGAACCTAGACAAGGCCCTGCCCAGCACCCCGGGAGGACCCATGAATCATTTCAACGGCATAGCCGGCGAAGGGTAACCGGCACCGGGGCGTCACGGCAAGTTTGTCATCGGGATGGTGGACCTGAAGGTCCACCCTACGTGAGGCTGCGGCATGGCACCTCGTTGGCAGGGTGGACCTTCAGGTCCACTATCTGCCCGAGATCCGCCGTCACCCCTCGTCCTTCTGACCGCCTCCCGGGGTCGGTGCCGGTTCGCAATCGGGGTCGTCGAACGACACCGCGCACGCCCGGCCCGCGTCGTCCAGATCCGCCCACGGCTCCCGCGGCGCCTCGACCCGATGGCCCCGGCGCGCGGCGAAACGCTCGTCGTGCAATGCGCGCAGCAACCCCGCGATCATGAGCATGATCACCACGGAAAACGGCAGCGCGGCCATGATCACCGCCGCCTGCAGGACTTCCAGCCCGCCGGCCAGCAGCAGGATGGCCGTGAGCAGGCCGAGCAGCACGCCCCAGAGGATCCGGTGAAAGCGCGGCGGCTCCGGATCACCGCCCGAGAGAATCGTGGTCACCACCAGCGTGCCAGCATTGGCGGAGGTGATCAGGTAGGTGGCGATGAGCACCAGCAGCGCGCCGGAGGCGATGGTGCCGAGCATGCCCAGGTTCAGCGCCTCAACGGTGGCGAACAGGGCAACGGCCTCGTCAGCGCTGACGGCCTCGATGATGCCGCCACCGCCGAACAGCTCGTGATGCAATGCCGTGCCACCCAGCAGACCGAGCCACACCATGGTGATCACGGTGGGCACCAGCAGCACGCCCATGACGAACTCACGGAAGGTCCGGCCACGGGAGACGCGGGCTATGAACATGCCAACGAACGGAGACCAGGCCAGCCACCAGCCCCAGTAGAACACCGTCCACTCGGACTGCCAGCCGTCGTCCCGGGTGGCGTTGGTGTGGAAGGTCAACGCCAGCAGGTTCTGCAGATAATCACCCGCCGCCTCGATGGTGATGCCGATCAGGTACTGGGTCGGCCCGAACAGCAGCAGGAACAGCACCACCGCAATGCTGAGCCAGAAGTTGAATTCGGACAGCCAGCGCACACCACGCTGCACCCCCGAGACGACGGATACCGTGGCAACGCCCATGATTACGGCGGTCACCACGAGCTGGAGGGTCACGGACGAGTCGACACCGAAGACCACGCCCAGACCGGCGTTCATCTGCTGCACCCCGAGGCCCAGGGTGGTGGCGATGCCGAACACCGTGCCGAACACCGCGAGCGTATCCACCAGGTCACCGCGCAGGCCGAGCCGGCGCTCTCCAAGATACGGGTTCAAGGCCGAGCGGATGGTCAGCGGCAGGTCGCGACGGTACGCGAAGTAGGCGAGCACCAGCGCGACAAAGGAGAAGATGGCCCAGCCGTTCAGCCCCCAGTGAAAGTAGGTGAGCCGCAGGGAGACCGTCGCCGCCTCCGCCGAACCGCCCTCATCCACGAACGGGTTGCCCTGGAACTGCATGATGGGCTGCGCCACGGCCCAGAAGAGAATCCCCACGCCAGTCCCCGCGGCGAACAGCATCGCCACCCAGGAAAAGAAGGTGAACTCGGGCTCTTCCTCATCGCTCCCGAGCCGCACTTTCTTGTAACGCCCCATGCCGAGCCAGACCATGAACAACAGCAGAAACGCAACCAGCACCACGTAGTACCATTCGAGGAACGGATCGAGCACGCTGCGCATCGCCCCGAGTGTCTCGCCCAGAGTGTCAGTGTAGAACGCGCCATAGACCATGGCCGCCAGGACGAACAATGTGGCGATAACGGTCAGACGCGGATTCATGCCTTTGAGCGGTCCGCGCTCGGCCTGGTTGTACATGATCGGCTCACCCCGCAGCCTGTGTGGAAAAATCACGGGAAAATGAGCATGATTTCACGGGCAGTCAACCCACGGAGACCACAACATGACCGTTGAACAGCACACTTACTGGCGGCAACGCTGGGAGGAAGGCAAGACCGGCTGGGACCGGGGCGGCGCCAGTCCAGCCCTGCTGCGCTGGCTGGAGGGCGGCCTGATGCCGCCCGGGCGCATTCTGCTGCCCGGCTGCGGCAACGGTTACGAGGTGGACGTCCTCGCCGAACACGGGTTCCGTGTCACGGCCCTGGACATCGTGCCCGAGCCGCTGGCGGCACTGCGCGCGCGGCTTGCCGAACGCGGCCTGGACGCGGAGGTGATCGAGGGCGATGTATTCACCTACACGTCACCGGAAGGCCCGTTCGACGCGGTCTACGAGCAGACCTGCCTGTGCGCTTTCGATCCGGCCCTGCGATCCGATTACGCCGAACGCATCCGCCAGTGGGTCCGGCCCGGCGGCACGCTGTATGCGCTGTTCGCGCAGACGCCCTGGCGCAACGGGCCGCCCTTTCACTCGCCGCCGGAGCAGATGCGGACGCTGTTCACGGATGCGGACTGGGTCTGGCCGGCGGAGGCCGACTTCACCGTGCCTCATGAAGCGGGGTTTCACGAGCTGGGGTATCGGCTGCAACGACGGTAGCGGTGTCTTCCGCCCGCCCTTTCAGCGCGCGGTTCATAGCCTCGAACCCGGCGCGCGTGGGTTTGGCCATGGACCACCACAGCAACGGCAGCAGAATGCCGCTGAACGTCTCGCGCTGGATCAGGCGCGTGCCCCCGTGCTCGTCGTCCTGTTCCAGGAGAAAGCGGTGTTCGCCGTCAAACAGCCCGGGCATGCCGATCCGCCCCAGCCAGCTCAGCTCCTGCGCCGGGAGGGCGCGCAGCACCTCCGGCCGGAACACCATGGCCCGCTTGCCGGGCGGCTCGATGGTGACCGCCAGCCGCGCCGACGTCTCCGCGGCACCGCTGATGCGGGTAATGAACGGATTCCACTGCGGATACGCCGGAAAATCCAGCAGCACCTCCCAGACCGCCTCCGGCGCCGCCTGAATGTGGATTTCCGTGACGATTTCGCGCCGCATGCCCGCGACCTCCCGATTCCGGTTCCCTAAAGCATCTGATTTTTATACAATCGCGCACCTCGCGAGACCCACCCGATGTTGAGCGCCTACGGCCCTCATTCGCCACTGTCCCGACGGGTTATGGAGTGCACATGAACCAGCAACAGCAAGATTCCTATCTCAACGACTGGACCCAGCGCCAGGAACTCGCCGAGGAGATGTTGCCGCTGATCGGCCGTCTGTACCGGGACCGCGGGGTGGTTCTGCGGATCTACGGACGCCCGCTGATCAACTGCACGCCCATCGACATCCTCAAGGCGCACCGTTTCGTCAAACAGTATGAACCGGAAGGGCTGTCGGTCCATAACACGCTGCCGATGCTCCAGGAGCTCGCCGGCATGGAACTCTCGCCTGCACGCCTGGATCTCGGCAAGCTTACCAGCGGTTATCTCAACGAGGCCGGCAAGGACGAGACGATCCGCCAGTACCTGGAACGCAAGCTTGAGAGCATTGTCGAGGGCCGGGGCTCGCTGCAGTTGACCGAGCCCCAGGACGTCGTGCTCTATGGCTTCGGCCGTATCGGCCGCCTGCTGGCACGGCAGCTCATCGAGCGCACCGGCAGCGGCAACAAGCTGCGCCTGCGGGCGATCGTGGTGCGCAAGGGCAAAGGCCACGATATCGCCAAGCGCGCCAGCCTGCTGCGGCGCGACTCCGTACACGGGCCGTTCGACGGCACCATCAACGTACTGGAAGATGCCAATGCGCTGCTGGTCAACGGCAACTTCATCCAGGTGATCTACGCCGACTCCCCGGAGGAGATCGACTACACCCAGTACGGCATCGACAACGCCCTGATCGTGGACAACACAGGCAAGTGGCGCGATCCCGAAGGCCTTGGCCTGCACCTGAAGGCCAAGGGCGCCGGCAAGGTGCTGCTCACCGCACCGGGCAAGGGTGACATGCCGGACATCGTACACGGCGTGAACCACGAGGACCTCAAGGCCGACGACCGAATCGTCTCCGCGGCGAGCTGCACCACCAACGCCATCGTACCGGTGCTCAAGGCGATCAATGACGAGTTCGGCATTGAGCACGGTCACGTGGAGACGGTGCACTCCTACACCAACGACCAGAACCTCATCGACAACTACCACCCCGGCTCCCGCCGTGGGCGCAGCGCCGCGTTGAATATGGTGCTCACGGAGACCGGCGCCGCCAAGGCCGTGGCCAAGGCGCTGCCGGAGCTCAAGGGCCGACTCACGGGCAACGCCATCCGCGTACCGACCCCCAATGTGTCACTGGCGGTACTGAACCTGAACCTCGGACGGGAAACCAGCAAGGAGACGCTGAACGAGTATCTGCGGGAGGTCGCCCTGCACTCGAACATGCAGGAGCAGATCGACTACACGGCCTCGACGGAAATCGTCTCCACTGACCTGGTGGGTTCGCGGCATGCGGGCGTGGTGGACTCCACCTCGACGCTGGTCAACGGCGACAAATGCGTGCTCTACGTGTGGTACGACAACGAGTTCGGCTACAGCTGCCAGGTCGTGCGAGTAATGCAGCAGATGGCCGGGCTGCACTTCCCGAATCTGCCATAGGGCGGGTTCGCGATAGCTCGGGCGGCGAACCCGCCGCCCGAGACCTTCAGATCTTCAAACAGTGGTCAGGCGGTATGTTTCCATCAGGGTCTGCACACGTCGCTGATCACCTTCCGGCAGCTCGACGAATTCGAGGCCGGTATGATGAAAGACGGAGCTCCCCTCCTTGCGCGACCACACCGGGCGTGCCTCGAAGGTCAGCTCGACGGCCTGGTCAATTGGCGTATCCAGCTCCAGACGGAGGGAGACCCGCTCTTCGCCGTCGCTCAGTATCAACGGCGAATGGCTCTGCAGCATCAGGCCGTAGATGCTGATGTCGGCGAGGTAGCCGACCAGCTCACCGGTATCCGTGCGAAACACCCGCATGTACTGATCGACCACTTCTCTCGGTGTCCGTCGCACGTCATCAGCGATTGCCATTGACCCCTCCCCTTGTCGCCCTGGAACTCACCCGTATTCGTATACTGCAGTTGTACCGCAGAAACGAGCGTTAAGGAAACGTTACACGGCCTGCGCCCTTATTGGTGATGACTCGCGAAAACATCCACTTTGCGGCCATCGACAAAGGTCACCACGTCGTAGGCATCCTGCCGGTCACCCATTTCCATGCCGGGTGACCCCACCGGCATTCCGGGAACGGCGATACCGTCCACGTCGGGCCGCTCTTCGATGAGGCGCCGGATGTCGTCGGCCGGCACGTGCCCTTCGATCACGTAGTCGCCGATGAATGCAGTATGGCAGGACGCGAGCTCACGCCCCAAGCCCTGCTCCTGCTTGATGGCGTTGAGCTCGTGCTGGTTGACGTCTTCGGAGACCACCTCGAACCCTTCGTCGCGGAGGTAGTCCTCCCAGGCCGTACAGCAGCCGCACCCAGGGGTCTTGTAGACCTTGATCTGCTCGGCCGGCTCGGCCGCCACCGCGGTGGCGCCGATCAGAACGGCCCAGGCCAGGGCCCCCGCAGCGAATGCTGCGAACGCCAGTTTCGCCGCAGCGGAAACGTGTCCCCTCTCAATTCGACCCATGATTGCTCTCCACCAGTGCTCTCCAGGAGACCGGATGTTCCATTCCGCAAAGACCGTCCGCGAATACGCGCCGGCTTGAGGCTCAACCGCCCCAGCCCCCGGCGCACGACCACCAACAATCTATCCATTATATGTGCCCCCTGCCCATTCAGCCCGCAACTTCCTGTCGGTCGCGTGGTCTGTTCCCGATTTGCGACAGTCTAGTCGGGTCAGGCAGTCAGGCACCGTGATCAGGTGCACAAATAATGATCACCAGGGCGGTGCTCACAGCGTCGATCCGGGTCTGGACACGGGGCTCGCCCGCGGAGGCACGATTCGCGATAGACTCCAGGCACGGGGATCACTCTGCAACAACGGCCAGCGCATGCAACACGCGACCTGTATCTGCGGCAATCGGCTTTTCTTCGACAATACCTCCTGCCTGGCGTGTGGGCGTCATCTTGGTTTTCTTCCGGGCAGCACCCGGCTGGCAGCGCTGGAGCCGGACGCCGACGGGACGTGGCGCCTGGCCGAGAACGAGCTGGCGCCCCCTCTGCGTGACTGCGCCAATCGCGGGGAAGCCATCTGCTGCAACTGGATGATCGAGACGGGAGACGAGGGCCACCTCTGCCGCTCATGCCGTTTGACCACGGTCATCCCGGACCTGGCCGTGGACGGCAACACGCGGCGATGGCGCGTCATCGAACGGGCCAAACGCTACCTGGTCTGCGGCCTGCTGCGCCTGGGGCTGCCGGTGGCGGACCGGCACGCGGACCCGCTGGACGGCATGGCGTTCGCGTTCATGGCCAGCGCCGGCGCCGACACGCTGGTCATGACCGGCCACGCCGGCGGCGTCATCACCCTGAACATCGCCGAGGCCGATGACGATTACCGCGAGCACACCCGCATGCTCATGGGCGAGCCGTACCGCACCGTGCTCGGCCATCTGCGCCACGAGAGCGGACACTACTACTGGCACCGGCTCATTGCCGGGAGCGGCTGGCATGATGAGTTCCGTCGCCGCTTCGGCGACGAGCGTGCGGACTACCGGGAAGCGCTGCTGGCGCACCATGAGCGGCCGTTGCCCGACTGGCGCGAGGAGTTCATTTCCTGTTATGCCAGCGCACACCCCTGGGAGGACTGGGCGGAGTCCTGGGCCCACTACCTGCACCTGCGGGACACCCTGGAGACCGCCGCCGACCTGGGGCTGATCGTCGCGGAGCACGAACAGTACCGCCGCTTTCTCTACAACATCACGGACTTCCGGCAACTGCTGGGCGAGTGGATGCGGCTCACGGTGATCATGAACGCCCTCGCCCGCAGCGTCGGCGCGCCGGACACCTATCCGTTCACTTTCAGCCCCGGGGTATGCAGCAAGCTGGAGTTCGTCCACCAGGTCATCCACGCCACCGGCATGATCGACGACTGACTGCCCCGGCTATTTCTCCCAGTCGAACCGCGGCAGCTCGTCGAACAGCCGTCGCAGCCCGTCACCCCACTGCTTGCGGATGGAGGCGAAGTACGGCGAGTTCAGCTTGTAGCGCAACGCCCGGGGGTGCTCGAGCGAGTCGCGCTGGTAGATCATCACGTCCAGTGGTGGCCCCACGGAGAGGTTACTGCGCATGGTGGAGTCGATGGAGACCAGTGCGCAGCGCGCGGCATCCTCCAGCGACAGCGACGGCTCGATGATGCGGTCCAGAATCGGCTTGCCGTACTTGGTCTCGCCGATCTGCAGAAACGGCTGTTCATCGGAACAGGTGATGTAGTTGCCCTGGGGGTAGATCAGGAACAGCCCGGGCTCCTGATCGCCGATCTGTCCGCCCAGGATAAATGTGGCCTCCAGCGAGACATTGCTGGCACCAGGCCCCTCGGGCGTGTGCCGCGCCTGAACCCGCTGACTGACGCGGCCCACGTACTCGGCCGCCTCGTCCAGATACCGGGCTTCGTAGAGCGGACCGCCGGATTCCGACTCCCGCTGCAGCTCCGCCACCACCGACTGGGTTGTGGCCAGATTGCCCGCACTGAGCAGAACCAGCACCCGCTCCCCTTCCCAGACAAAGGGATGCAGCTTGGGGTACGTGTTGATGTGATCCAGACCGGCGTTGGTACGCGAGTCCGCCGCGAACACCAGGCCCGCATCCACGGATGCCGCAAGACAGTACGTCATGGCGTTACCTTCCCAGAATTGATCACACGACCCGCGCTCAGAACGCCACCGTGATGACACCACGGACGTCGGCGGGCTGTCCGCCGTCGGCATCGGGCGCCGCGGCCACGGCTTCCACGCCGGCATCCAGCCAGGATGTCACAGACACGCCCACCTGCAGCCCGAGCACCAGGTCCAGATTGCTCTTGTCTTCCGGGCCGCGCACACGGCTCATGCCGGCGCGCCCGCCAACGTAGACCGGCGAGCTGCCGAAATAGCGGCTGAACCGGTAGAACACGCCGTTGGAGCGCACCCGCCGGAACTGCCCCGGCGCGATCTCGGGGCGCTCATCGGAGACCGCATGCTCGAAGCCCAGCTCGAACAGCCAGCGCCCCTCGCGCTCGGTCTCCAGCAACGCACGATACGTGATCTGCACGGCGTTCACCGTTCCGGACTCGCCGTTGCCTTCCTCCTCGTCGGCATACCACTGCACACCGTGGGCGACGCCCACGCCCCAGCGGCTAGTCACGGACGACTCCGGCGGATCCAGCTCCACACGCGGGACTTCATCGGCGACCAGCACGCCCGGGAACGACGCGGAGGCGAACAACAGCGCCGGCAACAGCACCAGCGGCAACGCGGAGCGAAGGCGGGTTAATCGCAGCATCATGCGCGGGGATTGTGTGGCAGGGCGGAAGGCATGGCAAGCACCGGGATCACCGATTGCGGGATCGTTCAGGACCATCATGATGTACACTTTCGCCACTAGCTTAGTCCAGCCGGGGGCCACCCGCGGCGGCAATCAACACACAGTCGATCCAGCGGCATCCCAGACCATGGCGGACCCCCAAGCCTCGCAGCCCTCCCTGACCGGCCTCCCCGAGTGGCAGACGCTGTGCCAGCACGCCGGCCATGTTCGCGGCGAGCGTATCCGCGATCTGTTCCAGGCGGATCCGCAGCGGTACACCCGCCTGAGCATGGAGACGGACCGGCTGCTCCTGGATTACTCCAAGAACCTCGTGACCGGCGACACCCTTGAACACCTGGCGAGCCTGGCGGCGCGCCGCGGCCTGGGCGACTGGATCGAACAGCTGTTCACCGGCGAAGCCGTGAACAGCACCGAGAACCGCGCCGCCATGCACATGGCCCTGCGCAACCGCGGCAACGGCGCCATGTATGTGGGCGGCCGGGATGTCATGCCGGATGTGGACCGGGAACTCACGCGCATGCGGCTGTTCGTCAACCGCCTGCACCGGGGCGAGTATCGCGGCTGCACGGGACGCGTGATCACCGACGTGGTCAACGTGGGCGTCGGCGGCTCCGATCTGGGCGCCGTCATGGCCACGGAAGCCCTCGCCCCCTACCGCACCAACGCCATTCGCATGCACTTCGTCAGCAGCATCGACGGCGTCCACGTCACCGACGTGCTGGAGCGGGTCAACCCGAAGACCACGCTGTTCATCATCTCGTCGAAGTCGTTCACCACCCTGGACACCATGACCAACGCGCGCACCGCGCGGGACTGGTTCGTGCGGCAGGTCGCGGACAGCGACGCCATCGGCCAGCACTTCCTGGGTGTCTCGTCCAACGACGCCGCCATGGCGGAGTACGGCATCCGCGAGGAGAACCGTTTCCGCATCTGGGACTGGGTGGGTGGCCGCTACTCACTGCCGTCCGCCGTGGGCCTGCCGCTGGCCATTGCCGTGGGCATGAAGAATTTCGAGGCGATGCTGGACGGCTTCTACGCCATGGACCAGCACTTCCGCACCGCACCCTGGCGTCACAACATGCCGGTGCTGCTGGGGCTGCTCGGCGTGTGGTACACCAATTTCCTGGGCGCCCCGGGTCACGTGGTGCTGCCCTACGATCACCGCCTGAACCGCTTCCCGGCCTATCTCCAGCAGCTGGAGATGGAGAGCAACGGCAAGTGCGTCACCCGCGACGGCACGCCGGTGGACTACGACACCGGCGCCATCGTCTGGGGCGAAGTGGGCCCCAACGCGCAGCACTCCTTCTACCAGCTCCTGCATCAGGGCACGCGGCCGGTCATGGCCGACTTCCTGGCACCGGTGCACGGCTCCGCGGAGTACCCGGAACACCACGATCTGGCTCTCGCCAACTGCTTCGCCCAGACCCGGGCGCTGATGGAAGGGCAGACGGCGGAACAGGCGCGCCGCGAGATGGAAGCGGCAGGCGTGCCCCCGGAGCGCATCGAACGGGCCATCCCGCACAAGGTGCATTCCGGCAACAAGCCCAGCAACACCATTCTCTTCGACCGCCTGGACCCGGGCACCCTAGGGGAACTGGTGGCCCTGTATGAGCACAAGGTGTTCGTGCAGAGTGTGATCTGGGGCATTAACCCGTTCGATCAGTGGGGTGTGGAACTGGGCAAGAAGCTGGCCCGGGAGCTGCTGCCGGCCATCACTGGTGAACGCGAAGCCGACGACGCGGACCCGTCCACCCGCGGCCTTCTGGCCTACCTGCACCGGCATCGCAACTAGGCTTGCACCCGCGACCGGTAGCCTCTAATTTTCCAAGCCAATTGCTCAACACCGAACAAGGGAAGGACGCGTTCATGACCCAACGTATTCGCAAGGCCGTGTTCCCCGTGGCCGGCCTTGGCACCCGCTTTCTGCCGGCTACCAAGGCAAGCCCGAAAGAGATGCTGCCGGTGGTGGACAAGCCGCTGATCCAGTACGCCGTGGAAGAGGCGGTGGCCGCGGGCGCGGATACGCTGGTTTTCGTCACCGGCCGCACCAAGCGCGCCATCGAGGACCACTTCGACAAGGCCTACGAGCTGGAAGTGGAACTGGAGGCCAAGCAGAAGCACAAGATGCTGGAGCTGGTGCGCAGCACGGTACCGGAGGGCGTGAACTGCATCTACATCCGCCAGGGTGAGGCGCTGGGCCTCGGTCACGCGGTGCTCTGCGCCCAGCCCATCGTCGGCGACGAACCCTTTGCGGTCATCCTCGCCGATGACCTGATCGACGGCCAGGGCGAGAAGGTCATGTCGCAGATGGTGCGCGAATTCGACGACCACCAGTGCTCGCTGCTGGGCGTGGAGCGCGTCCCCATGGAAGAGACCGGCAGCTACGGCGTGGTCAGTGCGCGGGACTTCTCCGACGGCCTCTCGGCCGTGGACGCCATCGTTGAGAAGCCGGACCCGGCGGACGCACCATCCAACCTCGCGGTGGTCGGCCGTTACGTGCTCACCCCTCGGATTTTCGAGCTGCTACGGGACACGGCTCCGGACGCCAAGGGCGAGATTCAGCTCACCGACGCCATTTCCTCGCTGCTGAACCACGAGCGCGTGCTAGCCCACGAGTTCACGGGCAAGCGCTACGACTGCGGCAGCAAGCTCGGCTACCTGAAGGCCACGGTTGAATACGGGCTGCAGCATCCGGATCTCGGACCGGCGTTCGCGGAGTATCTGAAGAGCCGGGGGTGAGGTGGCAGAATTCGGGGGTCGCGACTGACGTCGCTCCTACATCCGGTTTCGCGAGCGCGTAGGAGCGACGTCAGTCGCGATTTCCGGACATTAAGCCGAAACGATGAAAAACCCGTTCCGCAGGTCATTCTTGTTGTACGTCAATGGCGTGGTCTCGTCCTCCGCCATGACCACCCGGCCGCCGGCGGCCTCCACAATGGCCTGGCCGGCGCCGGTGTCCCACTCCATGGTCGGCCCGAAGCGCGGATAGAGTGTCGCCCGCCCCTCGGCCACGACGCAGAACTTCAACGAGCTGCCCACGGGCACCTCGTCGGCGACGGTGATCCGCTCCAGGAATGCCGCCAGCTCGCCGCTGGGGTGGGAGCGGCTTTTCACCACCGCATGGCCGCCGTCGGGCGCACGCACCGCCAGCGGCTCGCGCTCGGCCTCGGCGCCGGCCTGCTTCCAGGCCCCTGTGCCGACGCCGCCCACGTAAGTGGTATCGAGCGCCGGGGCGTGGATGACGCCCCACACGGGACGGCCGTTTTCCACCAGGGCAATGTTCACGGTGAACTCGCCGTTGCGCTTGATGAACTCCTTGGTGCCGTCCAGCGGGTCCACCAGCCAGAACCGCTGCCATTGCTGGCGCTCGGCGGCGGGCACATCGGCCCCTTCCTCCGACAGCACCGGAATCTCCGGCGTGAGCGCGCCCAGTTCGCGGTCGATGATCGCATGGGCGGCCCGATCCGCCGCGGTAAGCGGCGAGTCGTCGTCCTTGGTTTCCACGTCAAAGTCGGGGCCATTGTAGACCGCGAGGATCGCATCCCCCGCACGGCGGGCGATGGCAACGACGGTCTCGAAATCGGGTTGAGTCATGCTCGCTCCATGGTCGGATGGTGGACCGTAGGGTGGACCTTCAGGTCCACCAGGGGTCTCCGCGATGGTGGACCTGAAGGTCCACCCTACAGAATGGCGCCCACCGAAGCCGGTCAGTCCAGGTCGATGTAGCCCTGCTTCTCCAGGTGCAGGATCACCTGCTGAGCCAGCTCATCGGCCGAGTAACGGGACGTATCCACGATCACCTCGGCGTTCTCCGGCTCTTCGTACGGGTCGTCGATACCGGTGAACTGCTTGATCTGCCCGGCGCGCGCCTTGGCATACAGCCCCTTGCGATCGCGTGCCTCGCAGACCTCCAGCGGTGTGGCCACGTACACCTCAATGAAGCCGCCACCCTGGCTCACCATCTCGCGCACTTCCCGCCGCGTGGCGCGGTAGGGAGCGATGGGCGCGCAGATGGCGACACCGCCGTTCTTGGTGATCTCGCTGGCGACGAAGCCGATCCGACGGATGTTGATCTCCCGGTGCTCCTTGGAGAATCCCAGCTCGCTGGAGAGGTGCTTGCGCACCAGGTCACCGTCGAGCATGGTCACTGGCCGCGTGCCGTGCTCCATGAGCTTGGCCATGACCACGTTGGCGATGGTGGACTTGCCGGAGCCGGACAGGCCGGTAAAGAACACCGTGAAGCCCTGCTGCTTCTTCGGCGGGAAAGCCTGGCGCAGGCGCTTGATGACCTCCGGGTAGGAGAACCACTCGGGCAGCTCCAGGCCTTCTTTCAGGCGCCGGCGCAGTTCGGTACCGGAGATATTCAGGACGCGGGAGCCCTCGGGGACTTCCGAGCGGGGCACGTACTGCGCCATGTCCTCGACGTAGACCATTTCCTCGAACGGCTGCATGACGATGCCCAGCTCGTCCTGATACTTGCGCACCAGCTCCTGGGCGTCGTAGGGGCCATAGAAGTCCTCGCCAGCGCTGTTCTTGCCGGGACCGGCGTGGTCGCGGCCGACGATGAACCGCGTGCAGCCGTGGTTCTTGCGGATGATGGCGTGCCACACAGCCTCGCGCGGGCCGCCCATGCGCATGGCCAGCGGCAGCAGGCTGAGCTGGGTGGTCTGCTCGGGGAAGTGCTTGACCACCTCCTGGTAGCAGCGCACCCGCACGAAGTAGTCCACGTCACCCGGCTTGGTCATGCCCACCACCGGGTGGATCAGCAGATTGGCCTCGCCCTTCTGGGAAGCGCGCTTGGCCAGTTCCACGTGCGCCCGATGCATGGGATTGCGGGTCTGGAAGGCGACCACGTTGTTCCAGCCCATCTTGGCGAACCACTCGCGCAGCTCCCGCGGGGTGTGACGCAGGTGCTTGAAGGTGTGGTGCGGTGGCAGCTCGATGCCGTCCAGCGGGCCACCCAGGTAGACGGGGTTGGTCTGGTGGAACAGCCGGAAGACCTCCGGATGCGCCTCGTCGGCCGCGCCGTAGACCTGCTCCGCCTGCTTGCGAAAGTCGGGGCAGTAGTTGTCCTCAACGGTCATGATGGCGAGCACCATGCCCTCCGGGTGGCGCAGGGCGATGCGGGCACCGGCCTGCAGACTACCGGCGAAGTCCTCGCTGACGTCCAGGTTGATCGGGATCGGCCAGAGGGTACCGTCCGCCAGACGCATGTCGGCGCACACGGCGTTGTAATCGGCCTCCCGCAGAAAGCCGTCCAGCGGCGAGAAGCCGCCGTTGAGCAGCAGCTCGATGTCGCACACCTGGCGCTCGGTGAGATCCCAGGACGGCAGGTCGCGCGCTTCCTCGCGCAGTGCGGCCGCACGGTCGGAATCCACCAGCAGCTCTTTCAGGGTGCCGCCGTGGGGCGGCGTGAGATCCATGTGTCCATCAGTCATCAGATCGTACCTCATCACAACAATTACAGAGAGCGGACCACCGCGCGCGACGCGCAGGCAGTATGTGTCTTTCAGAACCCCCAGACCAGCGGGATCACCAGCACGGCCACCAGCGCCGTGACCAGATTCAACGGCAGGCCAATGCGAATGAAATCGGTGAAGTGATAGCCGCCAGGGCCGTAGACCATCAGGTTGGTCTGGTAGCCGATGGGCGTTGCAAAGCTGGCCGAAGCCGCCAGCATGATGGCGACCGCGTAGGGCATGATGCTCACACCCAGATCGGATGCCAGCGCCAGCGCGATGGGAAACATCAACAGCGCCGCCGCATTGTTGGTAATCACCGCGGTGAATCCGGCAGTGAGCAGGTAGATGGCCACCAGGTTCATCCATGGGGCGTCACCGACAGCCTGAATGACGCTGTGGGCTACCACAAGCGCCACGCCGGTCTGCTCCATGGCCGCCCCGATCCCAAAGGCCGCCGCAATGACCAGCAGCACCGACCAGTCGATGTTGCGCCGCGCAGTCTCCACTGTGCAGCAGCCGGTAATCAGCATGCCGGCAGCGGCCAGCAGCGCTGCCTCCAGCATGCTCAGCGCACCGAGGCCGGCACTGATCACCATGACAGCCAGCAAGCCGATGGCCACCGGCGCACGCTCGTGCCGCGGTGGCGACGAATCCTCGATTTGACTCACCAGGAAGAAGTCCCGGCTGTTGCGCTGACGTTGGGCGAAGGCCTCCTTCGCCTCCAGCAACAGCGTATCACCGGGCCGGATGACGATATCGCCAATCTTGCCACCCAGGCGAACCCCGTCCCGAGCCACGGCGATGACCACGGCGTCATAACGCGAGCGAAACTGGCCGTCACGGATAGTGCGCCCCACGACGGGACAGCTCCCGGAAACCACGGCCTCAATCAGTATTCGCTCCGAGCGATGCCCGGTCAGCTTGAAGACCTGATCCGTGGCGGGGGTGAGGCCCCGGATTTTCTGCAGTTCGACTACCGACTCCACAACCCCCACAAACACCAGACGGTCACCGGCCTGGAGTGTCTCCTGGGGTGACACCGCAGGCAGGATCTGACCGTTCCGGTCGATCTCGGCGAGGAACATGCCCGAGAGATGGCGCAGACCGGCCTTCTCGATGCTCCTGCCGACCAGCGGACCATCCGCATCCACCAGCATCTCGACGCTGTATTCTCGTGGATCCGTCATTTCCTGCATGGGCGGCCGACGATCCGGCAGCAGCCAGCGGGTGGTGAGCAGAATGAAGCCCAAGCCAACCACCGCCACCGGCAGGCCGACCCAGGCCAAGTCGAACATGCGCAGCCCCTGCGCGGTGCGGTCCTCCAGCAGGCCGTTGACCACCAGGTTGGTGCTGGTCCCGATCAGCGTGCAGGTGCCACCCAGGATGGCGGCATAACTCAGCGGGATCATCAACTTGGAGCTGGACAGTCCGAACTTGCGGGCCCACTCATTGACCGCCGGGATGAGCATGGCCACCACCGGCGTGTTGTTGAGAAATGCGCTCATGAACGCCACCGGCGTCATCAGCTTGACCTGGGCATTGGCCAGCGAGCGAGGCCGGCCGAGCAGGCGCTGCACGATCCAGTGTATGCCCCCCGTCTCCTGAAGGCCGGAGACCACCACGTAGAGCACGGCAACGGTGATCAGCCCCTGGTTGGCCAGCCCGCCGAACGCCTGCCCGGGATCCAGCACGCCGGCGAGCAGCAGCACGGTCACCCCGCCGAGGAAGACCATATCCGCCGCCATTCGCGTGAGGATCAGCGTCCCCAGCACGCCGACGACGACGGCAACGGTCAACCAGGCCTCCCATCCCAAGGCAGGCTACTCCTCTGATCGCAAAGCGCTGAACTGTACCCGCCCTTCTTTAGAAGACAAAGGAATGATTGGTCATACAGTCAGATATAAAAAGAATACGTCAGTTGAACGTCCGCACGCTCTCGCCCCGGCCGATGGCGTAGTACGTGAAGCCTGCATCCACCATGCGCTTCGGGTCGTACACGTTGCGCCCGTCTACCAGCACCGGCTGTTTCAGCGCGGCCTTGACGCGATCGAAGTCCGGGCTGCGGAACTGCTGCCACTCGGTGCACAGCACCAGCGCATCAGCACCCTCCACAGCCTCGTAAGCAGCGCTGCACAACTCGAGATCATCGCGCTCGCCGTAGATATGGCGCGTCTCGGTCATGGCCTCCGGATCGAACGCCTGCACCCGCGCCCCCGCCTGCCACAACGCTTCCATGAGCGTGCGGCTGGGGGCCTCGCGCATGTCGTCCGTGTTGGGCTTGAACGCCAGCCCCCACAACGCGACGGTGCGACCTTCGAGATGGCCGTGGAAATGCTCGTAGAGGCGCTGGAACAGCACCGTTTTCTGGCGCGCGTTAACGGCCTCCACGGCGTCCAGGATCAGGGGCTGGTAATCCACCTCGCGGGCGGTACCGGCCAGCGCCTTGACGTCCTTGGGGAAGCAGGAGCCACCGTAGCCACAGCCCGGGTAGATGAAGTGGTAACCGATGCGCGGATCGGAGCCGATACCGTGACGCACCGATTCGATGTCCGCACCCAGCCGCTCGGCCAGCCCGGCCAGCTCATTCATGAAGCTGATCTTGGTGGCGAGCATGGCGTTGGCGGCGTACTTGGTGAGCTCCGCCGAGCGTACGTCCATGACCAGCACTTTCTCCTGCTTGCGGCCGAAGGGCGCGTAGAGATCGCGCATGAGCTGAGTGGCGCGCCCGTCGTCGCTGCCCACCACCACGCGGTCGGGCTTCATGAAATCGTTGATGGCGGCGCCTTCCTTGAGGAACTCCGGGTTGGAGACCACCGCGTAGGGCACGTCCAAGCCACGGGCGGCGAGCTGTTCGGTGAGCGTGGCGCGCACGCGGTCGGCGGTCCCCACGGGCACCGTGGACTTGTCCACGATCACCCGGTAGCCATCCATGTGCTCGCCAATGCTCCTGGCCACCTGCAGCACGTACTGCAGGTCGGCGGAGCCGTCTTCGTCCGAGGGTGTGCCCACGGCGATGAACTGCAGCAGCCCGTGGCCCACGGCCTCGGCCACGTCGGTGGTGAACCGCAGCCGCCCGGCGGCGCAGTTGGCCGCGATCATGTCCTCCAGCCCCGGCTCGTAGATGGGCACTTCGCCACGATTGAGCTGCGCCACCCGATCCGCGTTCACGTCCACGCAGAGGACGTCGTTCCCCGTTTCCGCGAGGCAGGTGCCGGTAACCAGTCCCACATAGCCGCTGCCGAAAATCGTGATCTTCATGAAGTCCTGCCCTTTCTCAAACCCTGTAGTAATCCCGATACCAGGCCACGAATCGCTTCACGCCCTCTTCCACCGGCGTGTCGGGCCGATAACCCACGTCACGCACCAGTTCCTCGGCATCCGCCCAGGTGTCGGGCACATCGCCCTGCTGCATGGGCAGCAGGTTCTTCTCGGCTTCACGGCCCAGGCACTCCTCGAGCACCTGGATGTAGCGCATGAGCTCCACCGGCCGGTTGTTGCCGATGTTGTAGAGCCGGTAGGGCGCCGCGCTGGACGCCGGGTCGGGCGCGTCGCCGGACCACTGCGGGTCCGGAGCTGCCACGTAATCGGTGGCGCGCACCACGCCCTCGGCAATGTCGTCCACGTAGGTGAAATCGCGGCGATGGTCGCCGTAGTTGTAGACGTCGATGGGCTCGCCCGCCAGGATCGCCCTGGTGAACTTGAACAGCGCCATGTCGGGCCGGCCCCAAGGGCCGTAGACGGTGAAAAAGCGCAGGCCGGTCACCGGCAGCCCGTGCAGGTGCGCGTAGGTGTGGGCCATGAGCTCGTTGGCCTTCTTGGTGGCCGCGTACATGGACAGGGGGTGATCCACGTTCTGGTGCACGGAGAACGGCATGGCGGTGTTGGCGCCGTACACGGAACTGGTGGACGCGTAGACCAGGTGCTCCGCACCGGTCTCGCGACAGGCCTCGAGCACGTTCATGAAGCCGACTACATTGCTGTTCACGTAGGCGTGCGGATTCTCCAGCGAGTAGCGCACGCCGGCCTGGGCGGCGAGATGGATGACCCGCTCAAACCCGCCATGACGAAACAGTGCGTCCATGCCCGGGCCGTCGGCCACGTCCAGGCGCACGAACCGGAACCGGTCATGGGCCTGCAGGCGCGCCAGTCGCGCCTCCTTGAGGCTGACGTCGTAGTAGTCGTTGAGATTATCCAGCCCCACCACGGTGTCACCACGCGCGAGCAGCCGCTGCGCCACGTGAAACCCGATGAAACCGGCCGCACCGGTGACCAGAATCTTCATTGTCCGCCCCCAAACGAAACGACCCACCGCGGCTCCCGCGGTGGGTCGTGACATGGTACCGCTCCGGTGGCCGCGCGACCACCGATGAACGACCGCTCAGAACAGGCCGACGATCTGCTCGTTCTCGTCGATGTCGATATGGGCCGCCGCCGGATCCATGCCCAGCCCCGGCATGGTGCGCATCTCGCCGCACAGGGCGTAGACGAACCCGGCCCCGGCGGACAGCCGCACCTCGCGCACCGGCAGTACCCAGCCGGTCGGCGCCCCCTGCCGACCCGGATCCGCCGACAGGGAGAGGTGCGTCTTGGCGATGCACACCGGCAGATCGCCGTAACCCTGGTACTGGTAGCTGTCGATCTGCTTGCGCGCCTCGGCGCTGAACTCCACGCCGCCCGCCCCGTAGATGCGCGTGGCAATGCGCTTGATCTTGTCATCCAGGTGCATCTCGTCCGGATACAGGAACTCGAAGCGGTTCGGCTCCTCGGCGGCTTCCGCCACGGCCTCCGCCAGCTCCGCGGCACCGGCGCCACCGTCACGCACGTGGGTGCACAGCGCCACCCGGGCACCGGCGCGCTCGGCGACGTCGCGAATGGCCTCGTGCTCCGAGGCGAAATCCGACGGGAAGGCGTTGATGGCCACCACCGGGGCGATGCCGTGGGCCCGGATGTTGTCGATCTGCTTGCGCAGGTTGTCGGCGCCGGAGTAGACGTCGTCGGGATTCTCCGCCGTCATCTCCTCGGGCAGGGGCCGGCCGGGCACGACCCGGAAGCGGCCGGAGTGGAACTTCAGCCCGCGCACGGTGGCGACGATCACTGCCGCGTCCGGGACCATGCCGGAGGCGCGGCACTTGATGTTGAAGAAGCGCTCCGCCCCCATGTCGGCCCCGAAACCGGCCTCGGTGATGAGGTAGTCGCTGGTGCGCAGCGCGATGCGGTCGGCGACGATGGACGAGTTGCCGTGGGCAATGTTGCCGAACGGCCCCGCGTGCATGAGCGCCGGCGTGTGCTCCAGCGTCTGCAGCAGATTCGGCTTGAGCGCATCCTTGAGCAGCGCCGTCATGGCACCGGCAGCACCGATGTCCTCGGCGGTGACCGGCTGGTGGCTGCGGGTGTAGCCCACCACGATGCGCCCGAGGCGCGCGCGCAGGTCGCTCAGGGAGTGGGCCAGAGCGAGAATGGCCATGACCTCCGAGGCGGCGGTGATCTCGAAACTGCTCTGGCGGGTGAACCCGTCGGCGCTGGACCCCAGCCCGGTGACGATGTTGCGCAGGGCGCGGTCGTTGATGTCCATGGTCCGCTTCCAGCTGATCTGCTGCGGATCCAGATCCACCCCGCGCCGGTGGTGCAGGTGGTTGTCGATCATCGCCGAGAGCAGGTTGTGCGCCGACGACACGGCGTGGATATCACCGGTGAGGTGGAGGTTGATCCGCTCCATGGGGATCACCTGGCTGTAGCCGCCGCCGGCGGCTCCACCCTTGATCCCGAGGGTCGGCCCCATGGACGGCTGGCGCAACGCCACGGCAGCCGAGCGGGCGATATGGTGGAACCCCTGGGCGAGCCCGATGGAGGTGGTGGTCTTGCCTTCTCCGAGCGGTGTCGGCGTGATGGCGGAGACCACCACGTACTTGCCCCGCGGGCGGTCCGCCAACGCGTGCATGGCGGCCAGGTCGATCTTGGCGACGTCGTGGCCGTAGGGCTCCACGTAATCCGGATCGAGCCCCATGGCCGCCGCGATCTCGCCAATGGGCCGCCGCGGCGTGTGCCGCGCAATCTCCAGATTGCTGGGCAGGACATCGGCGACCGCCGCTTCCACCTCTTTCACGCTCGTTGCCATGGTTCCTCCTGCGCTTGCGGGCGTGTTGTCACAACGTGTGATGGCATTATTGCGGCGGCGATCGTGAATCAGTGTCCTGCGGGCGTCATTCACGGATTTGTGTACGACAACTCGTTTCAGAATGCCGACTTAACAACGATTCAAAAAACGGTTTATTCTCTCAATAGACGCTTTCCGGAAAGCAGAAGACGTTCCGGGAAAAGCGGTCGCCGCGTCGCTGCGGGATAAATCAGTTACGCGAACAGAAAAGCCGATCACGGCAGGTGAGGAGAAGGAGTAATGGTCATGGCGAATCCCGGCAGCATCACCGACACGCCCCGGCGGATCGGCTTTCTCATGATTCCGGGGTTTTCCCACATGGCGTTCTCGTCGGCGCTGGAGCCGCTGCGCATGGCCAACCAGCTCACCGAGAAGCCGCTGTACTCCTGGCACATCATCAGCCGCAGCGGTGGGCCGGTGGAGGCCAGCAACGGTCTGCCGATCGCGCCGGAGGCCGGCCTGCGGGAGGCCCTGGACCTGGGGCTGGACATGGTGCTGGTCTGCAGCGGCGTGGAGGTGCAGGAGCACGTGGACCGCGACACCCTGGCGTGGCTCAGCCGACTCGCCCGGCGCCACGTGCCGCTGGGTTCGATCTGCACCGGCGGGTACATCCTGGCACGCGCCGGCGTGCTGAACGGCTACCGCTGCACCCTCCACTGGGAGCACATTTCCAGTATCCACGAGGCACTGCTGTTCCCGGAGGTGGCGTTCTGCTCGGAGCTGTTTGTGCTGGACCGGGACCGCTACACCTGCTCCGGCGGCGTCGCTCCCCTGGACATGATGCTTACGCTGATCGCGCGGGAGCATGGCGCGGATCTGGCGGAACGGATCGCCGAGGAGTACCTGCACGAGCGCATCCGCGACTTCACCGAGCGCCAGCGCACGCCGCTGAAGGTGCGCCTGGGCACCAGTCAGCCGAAGCTGGTGGAGGTGGTCACCCTCATGGAGGCCAACCTGCACGAGCCGCTGACCCTGGACGAACTCGCGGCCCACGCACGCCTGTCGCGCCGGCAGCTGGAGCGGCTGTTCCAGCGCCACCTGGGCTGTCCGCCAACCCGCTATTACATGGATCTGCGCCTGGCGCGCGCCCGGCAACTGCTGCTGCAGACGGAGATGCCCATTACCGACGTGGCGCTGGCGTGCGGTTTCGTGTCGCCACCGCACTTCACCAAGTGCTACCACGAACGCCAGGGCCGCTCCCCCTCGGAAGAGCGGCGGCTGCGGCGCCAGCGGCTTGTGGCCGGTGCCGCGCCGCTGCAGGCGCACCAGCCCGCGGCGCTGGTGTCGAATCCGGAACCACTGCCCGCCGATACGGAGTTCACGCCACTGGAGGAGGAGGTGGAGTAGCCGCCGCCCCGTCGCGGGACTCCATCCGCCGTGCCACGGCGGCGAGCCAGTCGCGCAGGTAACCGGCCATGCTGCGGCGGATCATCAGCCGGAACGTGGGCACCCCGTCCTGCGCCCAGAGCACGACTGAGCCGTGACCGAGACGGGTCTGGGCACACTGGCCGGCTCCGAACTGCCGTACATGGAGATCCAGCGGCGTGCCACGGGCCAGGACGGCGCGACTGCGCTCGCCGGTGAGTTCCAGCGTGGCGTATCCCGCGCTCAGGGCCGTCACCGCCGCCCGGGTCGTGCCCAGGGCGCCGCGCACCGCCTCCAGACGCCCGGCCGGTCCGTCGGGTTCGACCACCGCCAGCCATTCGTCCGGCCCGGTCCAAAGCAGTTGCAACCCCTCCCCGGCGGCCCAGGTGTTGGGCGTGACCGGCGGCGGACACCCCAGCGCCGACGTCACCGCATCGACGAACGCAGGCTCGTCGGCGTTGCCACGCAGGTTGAGGATATCCCTGGGCACGACCGGTCGCAGCGCCACCCCCGCGAATGCCGGCAGGCTGGCGTCGGTCAGTGGCGGACGGGCCAGTACGTCGTTCATGGCGCTACTCCCGGGGCGGCTGGTAGAAGGACGGAGCGGTCACGGTGACGGCGATGGCGCCGGCGTCCAGATCCCACGCCGTGAGCCGTTCGCCGTGGCGCGCGCGGCCGCCGTTGACCATGGCCAGGGCGAAGCTGTGGCCGATACGGGCACCGTAGTAGCTGGAGGTCACCCACCCTTCCAGCGGCACCGGCGTCGACTGATCCGGGTTATGCACAAGCTGGGCGCCCTCCGGGACAACCACCTCCGGATCGTCCGGCGTCAGACCCACCAGTTGCGGGCGGTCATCGCGGCGGAAATCCGGGCGGCTCAGCGAGCGCTTGCCGAGACAGTCCTTGCGGTCGCTGATCAGGCCCTGCATGCCAAGATCCAGCGGGCTCACGGCGCCGTCCGTGTCCTGACCGACGATGATGAACCCCATCTCCGCACGCAGCACGTGCATGGCCTCGGTGCCGTAGGGGGTGATGCCGTACCGCTCGCCCAGGGCGAATGCGCGCTCCCAGAGGAACAGCCCGTAGTCCGCCGGCACACTGATCTCGAACGTCAGCTCGCCGCTGAAGCTGGCGCGCTGCACCCGGGCCGGCACGCCGGCCACATGGCCCTCGCGCACCGCCATGAACGGGAATGCCTGAGGGTCCAGATCGATGTCGGTGCCGAGGTCCTGCACCAGATCACGGCTGGACGGCCCGGCCAGGGACATGATCGCCCACTGGTCGGTCACCGAGGTGAGATACACGTCCAGCTCCGGCCACTCCGTCTGCAGCCAGCGCTCCAGCCACGCCAGCACCGCGGCGGCACCGCCGGTGGTGGTGTACATCAGGTAGTGGTGCTCGCCGAGCCGGGCGGTGACGCCGTCGTCGAGGACCGTGCCATTCTCGTCCAGGAGGATGCCGTACCGGCACCGCCCCACCGCGAGCTTGCGCCAGTTGTTGGTGTAGACGCGCTCGAGCAGGGTCACGGCGTCCGGCCCCTGGATGTCGATCTTGCCCAGAGTGGAGTAGTCCAGCGCACCGATGCCACGCTGCGTGGCCAGGCATTCGCGCCGCACGGCATCGTCCAGGGATTCACCCGCCCGGGGGTAGTACCAGGCGCGCTTCCACTGGCCCACGTCTTCGAACAGCGCGCCCCGAGCCACGTGCCAGTCGTGCATGGGCGTGGTGCGCACGGGCTGGAACAGCGCCCCCAGTTCCTCGCCCACGAGTGCACCGTAGCTCACCGGTGTCCAGGCGGGCCGGAAGGTGGTGGTGCCCACGGTCTCCACGTTCTCGCCCAGGAGCTCCGCGACGATGCCGGAGCCGACGATGTTTCCGAGGCGCCCCTGATCGGTACCGAACCCCATGATGCTGTAGCGCTTCACGTGTTCGATGGAGCGATAGCCTTCACGCACGGCCAGCTCCAGGTCCGACGTCTTGACGTCGTTCTGCAGGTCGACGAATGCCGGCAGCTTGCCCTCGGACGGCAGAGGGGCGCGCCAGAGGACGCGCAGCGCCCCCGGGGCCGGGTCGTCGTCGCGGACCGTCGGCACACTGGCCATGACCGGCTCGAAACCCAGCGCCGCGGCAGCCATCGCCCCCGCCTCGGCGCCGTTGGCGAGCACCTCGGCAAGAGTGAACACCCCGGCTGCCGCACCGGCAGAGCGCACGTAGTCCGGCCCCGATGCCGGCAGCAGCGTCGCCAGATCGTGATCGAAACGCAGGGGGCCGCGGATGTGCGAGTGCAGGTGCACCGCGGGATTCCAGCCGCCGGAGACCGCAATCAGGTCGCACGGCACACGCTGCTGGCCCTGGCGGGCCAGATCGCCGATGGTCGCGGCGGTGACCTGCCTGCGGCCATGCGCACTCAGCACGGCGCTGCCCGGACGCACGTCCACACCGGCATCCCGGGCGGCCGCTGCGGCGGCGCTGCACTCCTCCCGGGCGTCGGCGACCACCACCGACACCCCCACCGCCTGCAGGGCCTCCACGGCGGCGTAGGCGGAGTCGTTGTTGGTGAAAACCACGGCCCGCTGGCCCGGGCACACACCGTAACGGCGGATGTAAGTGGTCACGGCGGAGGCCGTCATGACGCCGGGACGGTCGTTGTTGCCGAACACGATGGGCCGCTCGATGGCCCCGGCGGCAAGCACCATCTGGCGGGCACGCACCCGCCAGTAGCGCTCGCGCGGGCCGGCACGCTTACCGGGTGGTCGGTGATCGCTCAGGCGTTCCACCAGCCCGGCGAACCCGTGATCGTAATTGCCGAATACCGCTGTGCGCGGCAACAGCGTCACCTCGGGCATGGCCGCAAGCTCCGCCACGGTGCGGGCGACCCACGCCTGCGCGGACTCGTCGCCGATCCACGCCCGGCTGGCGAGCAGATAGCCGCCGAAACGCGCCTGTTCGTCGGCGACGATGACCCGGGCGCCGGCGCGGGCGGCCGTCAGCGCGGCCTGCAACCCGGCCGCGCCGCCACCGGCCACCAGCAGGTCGCAATGGACGTTGCAGCGGTCGTACACGTCCGGGTCCGGCCCGTTCGGGGCATACCCGAAGCCCGCCGCGGGGCGGATCACCTGTTCGTAGCGCTCCCACCAGCCCTGGGGCGACATGAACGTCTTGTAGTAGAACCCAGCAGGCATGAACGGCGACAGCGCCCCCATGGCCGCACCGGGGTCCCGCTCCGGGCGCCCCACCGCCGGACGCGCCTCCAGCCCGTCGTAGAGTTCGGTCTGGGTCGCGCGTCGGTCGGGCAGCGTGACCGCACCACGGTCGATCTGCAGCAGGGCGTTGGGCTCCTCGGCACCATGGCCGACGATACCGCGGGGCCGGTGCAGCTTGATGCTGCGGTTGACCACACTGATGCCGTTGGCGAGCAGCGCCGATGCCAGGGTGTCGCCGGCATAGCCTTCCAGCTCACGGCCGTCGAAGACGAACCGGAGCGGTTCACCACGATCAATGAGGCCTCCCTCGGCCAGACGGCGCGGCTGCGTCATGATGCCGGCTCCCGCAGGGGCGGCGCCTCGCCGATGCGGTACGCCGCGTGAATGGCATGGGTGGCGGTATTGCGCTCGACGTTGAACCAGCGCCGGCAGCCGTGGGTGTGTAACCACTGCTCCCGGTGCCAGCCACAGGGGTTGGTGCGCATGAACTGGTAGTCGGCCCATTCGGCGTCCGACAGGGCGTCGGGCTCACGTGGCCGGGCGATATGGGCCTCGCCGCCGTAGCTGAACTCGCTCTCGTCGCGGGGGCCGCACCAGGGGCACGGGATCAGTAGCATGGCGGTTCCTCCACATACATCCTGTAGGAGCGACGTGAGTCGCGATCGAGGGCCAGGTCGCGACTCACGTCGCTCCTACGGCTCCGGCCCGGATTTCGGATCAATGCGCCACCGCCGCCGCGCCGTGCTCGTCCACCAGCGCCCCGGTCTCGAACCGGTCCAGGCCGAAGGGCGCGTTGATCGGGTGCGGCTCGCCGGTGGCCAGCGTATGCGCGAACACCCAGCCCGATCCGGGCGTGGCCTTGAAGCCGCCGGTGCCCCAGCCGCAGTTGAAGAACAGCCCGCCCACCGGCGTCTTGCCGATAATGGGCGAGGCGTCCGGGCAGGTATCAACGATGCCGCCCCAGTGGCGCAGCAGCCGCATGCGGCTGAAGATCGGGTAGAGCTCCACCAACGCCGCCAGGAAGTGCTCGATGGTCTGGAAGCTGCCGCGCTGGCCATAGCCGTTGTAGGCGTCAATGCCCGCGCCGATCACCAGCTCGCCCTTGTCGGACTGGCTGACGTAGACGTGGATGGCGTTGGACATGACCACCGTGTCGAGAATCGGTTTGATGGGCTCGGAGACCAACGCCTGCAGCGGGTGGCTCTCGATGGGCAGCCGGAACCCGGCCATGTCCGCCAGCACACCGGCGTGGCCCGCCACCACGACGCCGACGCGATCGGCATCAATGGGACCGCGGGATGTGTCCACGCCCACCACAGCGCCGTTCTCGCGCCGGATCCCGGTGACCTCGCAGTTCTCGACCACGTCCACGCCCAGGCTGTCCGCCGCGCGGGCGAACCCCCAGGCGACGGCATCATGCCGGGCGATGCCCGCCCGCGGCTGCCACGACGCGCCCAGCACCGGAAAGCGGATGTCGGAGCTGGTGTTGATGAACGGCACGCGCGCCTTCACGCCGGCCTGGTCCAGCACCTCGCCATCAATCCCGTTCAGGCGGTTGGCATTCACGCGTCGCCGGATGTCGCGCATGTCCTGCAGTGTGTGCCCGAGATTAAGCACACCGCGCTGGCTGAACATGACGTTGAAATTGATATCCGCCGACAGCCCCTCCCAGAGCTTCATGGACTTCTCGTACAGCGCGGCAGAGGCGCTCCACAGGTAGTTGGAGCGCACGATGGTGGTGTTGCGCGCGGTGTTACCGCCGCCGATCCAGCCCTTCTCCAGCACGGCGACATCGGTGATGCCGTGCTCCTTGGCCAGGTAGTAGGCCGTGGCCAGGCCGTGCCCGCCGCCGCCGACGATCAGCACCCGGTAGCGGCGCCTGGGTGCGGCCTGGCGCCAGGCCGGCTCCCAGTGACGGTGGCCGCTGGCGGCGTGGCGGGCGATATTGAGGGCCGAGTAGCGCTGCATGGCCAGACTCCAGGATGCCGGTGAGACGGGGTTGATCAGTCGTCGTCCGACGCGACGCCGGGCCGCACCACGAACTCGCAGGCCTCGGCACCACTGGCGGCGCAGCACCGTTCCTCGGCGATGGCGATGAGGTCGGGATCGTCGCACGCCCACCCCATGGCGCCCTCGAACCAGGCCAGAAAGGTCCGGCAGGTGCGCGGACCGCGCACCCCGGCGACGGTGAACGGCGAGTTGTACACGCGTACGGCGGCACCACAGTCGTGCGGACGGCAATACACCAGTTCGAACCGACCCCAGCCACGCTGGCCGAGGCTGTCCAGGTAACGGGCGACCACGGTGGCCGCGTCCGCGCCCGAGCGGGCAGCCTCGACCTCACACCACTGCCGGGCGGAGCGCCGCGCCACCGCCTGCCAGGCGGATTCCGCCGGGCTGCCCGCGACCGTGCCCTGGAGCCGGGCCATGTCCTCCCGCGGCAGCACCAGCACGGGCGTTCCGTTGAGACGCCATTCGCCAGAGGTCTCGTCGATCTCCACGGGGATGGTATGCACGGATGCCATGACGCCCTCCCGGCCGTAGCCAGTCATTTCGCAGGGCTGCAGCCGGATGCGGCGGCAGCGTTACGACTTACGTTAGACAAGCCCGGCACTACCCCGCTGTCCCGCGGCGAACACGGTTTGCCTTCCTGCGACAGCGCCCGCGACACCCGGTTTGCCCGGCGCGACACTCGCCGCGCACATGACGCCCACGGCTAACTGGCCGTCGTCCGCAAGGGGATGCCACACCGCACCCGGCGCTAGATTGCATACCGTCAACGAGGGTTCCGGACCGGGAGGATGACGGCATGTGGCAGGCAACGGCGACGACAGTCACGGCAACATCGCGGGGCGCAGAGGCCCTGGCCGCTCCCCGGTACGAGCTGATCCCGCTCGCGGGGGTGATGGAGCAGGCGCGCCATCTGCCCCGGGACGCTACGGTGACCGTCACCTGCTCGCCCAGGCACGGCATCGACGCCTCTCTGGACCTGGCCGAGTCCCTCGCTGCTTCCGGCTACCACGCCGTGCCCCACGTGGCCGCACGCCTGGTCACCGGCCGCGGGGACCTGCAGCGCATTTTCCAACGCCTGGACGCCGCGGGACTGGACGATGTGTTCATCGTCGGCGGTGATGCGCCCACCCCCGCGGGCCCCTATCCGGGCGGGCTCGAGCTGCTGGAGGACCTGGACACCCTGCCACACCGCCCGCGGCGGATCGGCGTACCGTCCTACCCCGAGCCCCACGCCACCATCCCGCCGGAGCGGATGCAGGCGGCACTGGACGCAAAGAACGCGCTGGCGGACTACACCGTCACCCAGATCTGTTTCGATGCGGACACGATCCTGTCGTGGCTCGCGGACCAGCACGATCGCGGAATGCGGCTGCCGGTCTACGTGGGTCTGCCCGGTGTCATCGACCGGATGAAGCTGATGGGCCTGGCCATGCGGATCGGCCTCGGCGCCTCCACCCGGGTGCTGCGGCGCCAGGCCGGACTCGCCTCCCGGCTCCTGGGCGGCAGCACCTACCGGCCCGACACCCTTGCCGAAGCACTGGTGCCTGCGTTCGACAGTCCGGCGACACCCGGGCTGGCCGGGTTCCACCTGAACACCTTCAATCAGGTCGCCGGGACCGTGGCGTGGGCGGAAGCGAAGGCAGCGGCACTGCACCCCGGTGAACCGGCCGACGCGGATCAGGCACAAGCGGCAGTCACGGCGCCTGCAGGCCCACAAGCGGGCTATTACTAGCGCCCCGCCCCCGAACGTACGTGCAAGTGATACCCCGCTGGCTTAGGCTGTCATTTCTGACAGGTTGAGCCATGCCCTGACACCTGCAAATATAACAGCGTTACATCCGTAACGACGTTATTGGCGAGGTATCAGATGTCCAAGGTGCTCTACGAGAAGGACGGCCGCATCGGCCGCATCACCCTGAACCGTCCCGAGGTGCTCAACGCCATCGACGATGAGCTGCCGCACGAGCTGGCCGACGCCGTGGCCCGGGCCAACGGCGACCGTGGCGTGCACGTGATCATGCTCGCGGGCGCCGGCCGCGCCTTCAGCGCCGGCTACGACCTCGCCTATTACGCCGAGGCCAACGGCACCGGCAACGTCACCCAGGCCATGCCGTGGGATCCGATGCAGGATTACGCCTTCATGAAGGGCAACACCGAGCTGTTCATGACGCTCTGGCGCTCCTACCGCCCGGTGATCTGCAAGGTGCACGGCTTTGCCGTAGCCGGAGGCTCCGACATCGCCCTGTGCTCCGACATCATCCTCATGGAAGACTCCGCCGAAATCGGCTATATGCCAACGCGGGTCTGGGGCTGCCCCACCACCGCCATGTGGGTCTACCGCCTGGGCGCGGAACGGGCCAAGCGGATGCTGTTCACCGGCGACCGGATCACCGGCACGGAAGCCGAGCGGCTGGGGCTGATCTACCGGGCCACACCGGCCAGCGAGCTGGATCGGGAGGCGGAAGCCCTGGCGGCACGCATGGCCACCGTTCCCGTGAACCAGTTGATGATGCAAAAGCTGATGATCAATCAGGCTTATGAGAACATGGGCCTCGAAACAACACAGATGATGGCGACGATGTTCGATGGCATCACGAGGCATTCACCTGAAGGTCTCAATTTCAAGCAGCGGGCAGAGACCGTCGGCTGGAAACAGGCAGTAAGGGAGCGCGATCAGGGAAGCTATGACTGGACAGAAAACCGACCGTTCGATGACGAAGGACCGCTCTGACGACACTAGCGCGGGCGGGCCCGGGGCGTTGCGCAGCAATGGCGATGGCCAGCGCGAGGACAAGCGCGAGGCCATTGTTGCCGCCGCTGCGCGGGTATTCAAGGAACGCGGCCTCGAGGGCGCGTCCATGCGGCTGATTGCCCGAGAGGCGGGCTGCACCACCGGGGCGATCTATCCCCACTTCGGCGGCAAGGAGTCGCTGTATGCCGAAGTGCTCGCCCAGTCGCTGGCGTCCCTGCAGCAAGCCATCCGCGATGCCACCGCCATCGCTCCGGCGGGTAGCCAGGGGCGTGCCGGCATCAAGGCGTTCTACGACTACTACCGGGCCCATCCGCTGGAGCTGACGCTTGGTCTGTATCTCTACCAGGGGGCGCGGCCCGTCGGCCTGAGTGAAGACCTGGACCGCTCGCTCAACCGCAGCCTGCAGACCGTCTTTGACCTGATCTCCGACGGCCTGGCCAACGACGGCTATGACGACACGGCCCTGCGCACCACCAACGGCGTGGCCCAGGCCGTGGGGCTGCTGATCCTGCACCAGACTCGGCGCCTGCGGCTGCTCGAGAGCAACGTGGACGAGCAGATGACCTACTTCCTGCAGCAGCTCTGAGGCCCCGGGCATCCGTCCCGCCGCCGGTCACCCGGCCGGCGGGACAGGCAATCGTACACAACCCCGTAACAGCCCAGCCAGAGGCTCCCCATAACAGTGCACGCATGGCCCGGCCGTGCACCACGATGCAGCAACGGGGGTTGCCCATTGGCGATACTCACCCTGCCCGACCTCCCATCCCGTTGATTTGTCGCTGATTCGGACCTGTCCCTGTTGCTGGCACGCTTCGTGAAGACCGTATACACCGATGTATCCGCACGGATTCGTCAGCGGCAATCACGACATAGGGGACAATCCATTGAAACAGCAGATCAGAAAGACCCTGGTGCTGGGTGCGGGCACGCTATGCCTGGCGGGCGGCAGTCTGGCCCACGCGGACACCGGAGTGGACATCCACGGCATCATCGATGTTTACGGCGGCGCTCAGAACCCGCTGGGAGCAGACAGCTGGACAGGCAAACTCAGTGCGGGCGGCAAAGACACCTCCTACTGGGGCATCTCCGCCCGACACCAAGTCAACGATGACTTGGCCGTGGTGGGCGATATCGAAGCCTTCTTCCGTCCCGACTCCGCTGAGCAGGGCCGTTTCGAGGGGGACATCTTCTTCGCCCGCAACGCCAACGTCGGTGTGGAAACGGAATACGGCACGGTGCGCGGCGGCCGTGTAACCGCACCGCTGTTCCTGCCCATGGTGTTCACCAACCCGTTCGGCGGCTCATTCGAGTTCTCCCCGGCCAACTACCACACCTACGCGGGCGGACCGAACGCGCCGCTGGTCGGCGACTCCGGCTGGAGCGACACGGTGCAGTACACCTCGCCGGACCTGAACGGCGTCACCATCAACGTGCTCTACGGCTTCGGCGACAACGAGGGGGATGACAGCCGCGGCGACGATCGCATCGGCGCCTACGCCGTCTACCGTGCCGGCGCGTTCACTGGCACCGCAGCCGCCCACGCCGTGGATTATGCACTGGAGGCGGCCGGCGTCGACGACGACGGCACCCAGTACGCGGCGCTGCTGGGCGGCATGTACGACTTCGGCACCTTCCAGCTCTACGGTCAGTACCAGCATATCGACAACGACCTGGATAGCGACGATTTCGCCATCAACAGCGTCACCGTGGGCGCCAGCGTCGATGCCGGCCCCGGCCAGGTGCTCGCCTCCTACGCCTACGCCGACGCGTCGCGCTTCGGTCCGGAAGACTACGAGGACGGCGGCGACCGCCACACCTGGGCGGTGGGTTACGAGCTGCCCCTGAGCAGCATGGCCACGGCCTACGCCACCTATTTCATGGACGACATCGACGACGCCAGCGACGCGGGCCACAACGTGGGCACCGGCGTGCAGCTGCGCTTCTAGACAGACAGGCGCGCCTGGCGCCTGCCGGCATGGCGCGGGAGGCCCGGCCTCCCGCGCCCGACATACATGACCACGATTACGCGATCACCGGGAGTGCACAATGACCGCTTCGAACAATCCACTCCGCCGCACCGCGGCTGCCGCCGGCCTGGCCGCGGCCCTGATCTTCCCGGCAACGGGCACCGCCGACGCGGTGGACATCGACTTCCAGCTGGACTGGCGCTTCGAGGGGCCGTCGGCACCGTTTCTCATGAGCGCCTCGCGCGGCTACTTCGAGGACGAAGGCCTGGACGTCTCCATCGACTCCGGCAGCGGCTCGGCCGAGACCATCAACCGCGTCGCCTCCGGCGCCTACGACATGGGTTTCGGCGACCTCAACGCCCTGGTGGAGTTTCTCGCCAACAACCCCGACGCCCCCTCTCTGAGCGCCGTGTTCGTGGTCTATGACGGTTCACCCGCGGCGGTCTTCGCGAAGAAGTCGAGCGGTATCGAGGAGCCGGCGGATCTCGCGGGCAAGACGCTCGCCGCTCCCTCCTTCGACACCGGCCGCAGGGCCTGGCCGCTGTTCGCCCGCGCCAACGACCTGGAATCCGATTCCGTGTCCTGGGACTCGGTGGACCCCGCCCTGCGCGAGCAGTTGCTGGCCAGCGACGACGTGGGCGCCATCACCGGCTTCTACTTCACCAGCCTGCTGAATCTGGAATCCCGCGGTGTTGCCGAAGAGGATCTGGTGATCATGCCGTTCCCGGAGTACGGCGTGGAACTCTACGGCAACGTCATCGTCGCCCGGGACTCCTTCATCGAGGAGCACCCCGAGGCCGTGAGCGGATTTCTGCGCGCCTTTACCCGGGGCATGGCTGCCACCCTGGAGGATCCCGACGGTGCCGTAGATTACGTACAGGAGCGGGATGACCTGATCGAGCGCGACATGGAGGTGCGCCGGCTGAAGCTCGCCATTGAGGGCTCCATCGACACGCCTGCCGCACGCGAAAACGGCCTTGGCGCCGTGGACATGGAGCGCCTGGAGCTGACCATCGGCCAGGTGGCAGACGTGTTCGAGCTGGAAGACAACGTGCCCTCGGCCGAAGACGTGTTCAACAGTGACTTCCTGCCGGATCAGGACGACCGCATGGTCTTCCCGGACTGATCCCATGGCCGACGGAGCATCCATGACAGCAACTGCAACCACGAGCGCCGCCCCGGAGACGGGGCGGCCGTTCGTCGCCTTCGACCATGTCAGCCTTGCCTACGACGACAGCGGCAACGCCATCGAGGACATCGACCTCAACATCGCCGAAGGCGAGTTCGTCGCCTTCGTGGGGCCGAGCGGCTGCGGCAAGTCCACCTTCATGAAGTTGTGCACCGGGCTGCACCAGCCCACCGCCGGGCGCATCACCGTGGACGGGGCGCCTGTGAACGGCCCACTCAAGATCACGGGAATGGCATTCCAGAACGCCACGCTGCTGCCATGGCGCACCACCCTGGATAACGTCATGCTGCCGCTGGAGATCGTGCAGCCCCACCGCGCCCGCCTGCGCCGGCACCGCAAGGAATACGTGGAAAAGGCCATGGGCCTGCTGCAGACCGTGGGCCTGGACGGGTATGCCGACAGCTACCCCTGGCAACTCTCCGGCGGCATGCAGCAGCGCGCCTCCATCTGTCGTGCGCTGATCCACGACCCACGCCTGCTCATGCTGGACGAACCGTTCGGCGCCCTGGACGCCTTCACCCGGGAAGAACTCTGGAGCGTGCTTCAGGACCTGTGGCGACAGCAGCGGTTCACGGTGGTGCTGGTCACCCACGATCTGCGCGAGGCCGCCTATCTGGCGGACACCATCTACGTGATGAGCAAGCGCCCCGGGCGCATCATCGAGAAACGGCAGGTGCCGTTCCCGCGCCCACGGAACCTGGAACTCACCTATACCCCCGAGTTCAGCGACCTGGTCTACGACCTGCGCGCGCGCATCGGCTCCATTCGCGAGGACAACAGCCAATGACCTTTCTGCGCCTGTCTCCGGAAATGCAGCTACGGCTGGCACCCTGGGCGGCCGTCGTGGTGCTGCTCGCCATCTGGGAGGGAACGGTTCGCGTCCTGGGCGTGCCGCAGTATATCTTCCCGGGCGTCATCGACACCGCCAACGCCCTGGTGGAGTTCCACCGGCCGGTATCACGGCACGCGTGGCAGACCTTCTGGACCACGGTCATCGGCTTTGCCATCGGCGTGGTCGTGGGACTGGTGCTCGGGGTGATCGTCGGCTCGTCGAAGTTCATGTACCGGGCGTGTTACCCCCTGCTGGTGGCGTTCAACGCCATCCCCAAGGTCGCGTTCGTGCCGATTCTGGTGGTGTGGTTCGGCATCGGCACGGTGCCGGCGATCATCACCGCCTTCCTGATCAGCTTCTTCCCCATTGTCGTCAACGTGGCCACCGGGTTAGCCACGCTGGAGCCGGAGATGGAGGACGTGCTGCGGGTGCTGGGCGCGAAACGGCGGGACGTGCTGTTCAAGGTGGGCCTGCCGCGTTCGCTGCCCTACTTCTTCGCCTCCCTGAAGATCGCCATCACCCTGGCGTTCGTGGGCACGGTGGTGTCAGAGACGGTGGCCTCTAACCAGGGCATCGGCTATCTCATGATGTCCGCGGGCTCGCAGATGCGCATGCCGCTGGTGTTCGCTGGGCTGGTGGCCATCAGCGTCATGGCCATGGTCATGTACCAGTTCTTCGCCTGGATCGAGCACCGCATGACCGGGTGGGCGCATCGGCGATGACGGGCCAGAATGGTGGTTCGTTCAGGGTTGGTGGACCTGAAGGTCCACCCTACGGCGGCTCTCCGGCCGGGGCTGCAGCAAACGTAGGGTAGACCTTCAGTTCGTTCGGGGTTGGTGGACGTAAACGTCCACCCTACGGTCACGGATACGGCATTGCCTGACCCACGCGTAGGGTGGACCTTCAGGTCCACCAGACCATGCCGGAATGGTTATCGCACGAACCGGACCGCATCGGCGATGCCGGTGCGGTCGGTGCGGTAGCGGTTCACCGGATGGCGTTCGTCGGCATAGCCGAACGAGCAGCCGAACAGCAGATGGCGATCCGCCGGCATGTCGAAATGCTCCCGCACCAGGTCCGGGTAGGCGGCCAGAGACGCCTGGGCGATGGTATGCACGCCCTGGTCCAGCGCCGCCAGCATGAACGCGTGCAGGTACAGGCCGCAGTCCACGCCGCCGTAGAACCCCAGACTCTCGTGGCAGAACACCAGCATGCAGTGCGGTGCATCGAAAAAGGCGTAGTTGCGCAGCATCTGCTGCGCCCGGGCGTCGCGATCCTCGCGGCCGATCTCCAGGGCATTGTAGAGCGCTGCGCCGCAGGCCTTGCGACGGTCGTCATGGCTGCCCACGTACTCACGCGGAAACGGCTTGTCGGGGTTCGCCTCGGCACCCGAGGCGGCATGGGCATGGAGCGTGTCCCGCAGCGCCACGGTGGCCGCCGGCGATTCCGTCACCACCACCTCCCAGGGCTGGGTGTTGCACCAGGACGGGGTCTTCTGGGCCACATCCAGGATGTGCCGCAGGATTCCCGCGGGCACCGGATCGGACAGGAACGCACGGGCGCTGTAGCGCTGTCGCATGAGGTTCTCGAAGTTCATGCCGGACTCCTATGCAATTCAACACGAACCGGGCGCCCGGGGAATCGACGTGACGCTCGGTGGGGGGTAATCTCGTCGCAGTCATCAAATACAGAGACGGGAGGAGAAAAGACATGCTGGACGCCAGCGAAATCGAACTGTTCCGGGACACCCTGCGCCGTTTCCTGGAAAACGAGGTCATGCCCCATTACGACGCCTGGGAGCGGGATCGGCTGTTTCCGCGCGAGCTGTGGAACCGCCTCGGCGAGAACGGCTTTCTGTGCGTGGATGTCCCGGAGGAATACGGCGGCTTCGGCGGCGATTTTCAGCTCTCCGCCGTGGTAATCGAAGAAGTGGCGCGCATGGGGCTGGGCGCCCTGGCAACCAACCTCTCGGTGCATTCGGACATTGTCGCGCCCTACATTCTTCACCTGGGCACCGAGGAGCAGAAACAGACCTGGCTGCCGCGCATGGTCACCGGCGAGGCCGTGGGCTGCATCGGCATGACCGAACCCGGCGCCGGTTCCGATCTCCAGGGCATGAAGACCCGCGCCGAGAAGGACGGCGACGGCTACCGGATCAACGGCCAGAAGACATTCATCACCAACGGCTACCACGCGGACGTGATGATCGTCGCCTCCAAGACCGACCCGAGCGCCGGCGCCAAGGGCATGACCCTGTTCACCGTGGACACCACCACGTCGGGCTTCGACCGTGGCCGCAAGCTGGACAAGATCGGCCAGCACGGCTCGGACACGGCCGAACTGTTCTTCCAGGACGTGCGCGTGCCGGCGGACCAGATCCTGGGTGGCGAGGGCAAGGGCTTCGCCAACCTGATGAACGAGCTCCCGCGCGAGCGCCTGGTTCTCAGCATCGGCGCCATCGCCGCCTGCGAGGGCATGCTCGATCGCACCATCGCCTACACGCAGGAACGCAAGGCGTTCGGGCAGCCCATCGCGGCACTGCAGAACACCCGCTTCACCCTGGCGGACCTGCGCGCGCAGATCGCCGTGAACCGAGCGTTCGTGGATCAGTGCACGGCAGAGTACAACCGGGGCGAACTCACCACCACCAACGCCTCCATCGCCAAACTGACCACCACCGACCTGCAGTTCAAGGTGGCCGATCAGTGTCTGCAGCTCTTCGGCGGCTACGGCTACATGCAGGAGTACCCCATCTCCCGGGACTTCGTGGACGCCCGCGTGCAGCGCATCTACGGCGGCAGCAACGAGATCATGAAGGAGATCGTCGCCCGCTCCATACTGGGCCGCTAGACACCCGGCAGCGCCTGCCGGCCCCGGGGTCACGCCCGTGCGTGGCTCCGGAATCCGGCAGGCCCGTTGACGGCGGCACCCTCTCATTGAAGGCTGTCTCCGCGCCCCTCTGCCATGCTCATTTCGGCTGCATGCGAATGGCGCCATCCAGGCGGATGGTCTCGCCGTTGAGCATGGTGTTACCGACAATGCTCTCCACCAGATGCGCATACTCCGCCGGCCGGCCAAGCCGCGGCGGGAACGGCACGCTGGCGCCCAGGGAATCCTGCACCTCCTGGGGCAGCCCCAGCAGCATCGGCGTCTCGAACAGCCCCGGGGCGATGGTCATCACGCGAATGCCGTGGCGCGCGAACTCCCGGGCGATGGGCAGAGTCATGCCGGCGACACCCGCCTTGGAGGCGGAATAGGCGGCCTGGCCGATCTGGCCGTCGAACGCGGCGACCGAAGCCGTGTTGATGATCACGCCCCGCTCGCCCTCGCGGTCCGGCTCGTTCTCGGCCATGAGCGCGGCGGCCAGCCGGATCATGTTGAAGGTGCCCACCAGGTTGATCTGAACCACCTTGTTGAAGCGCTCCAGATCATGGGGCCCTTCCTTGCCGAGGGTCTTCTCCGGCGTGCCCACACCGGCACAGTTCACCAGGCCGTGCAGCGCGCCGAAGGTCTCCTTGGCGGCATCCACCGCATGCTGGGCGTCGGCTTCGCTGGTGACGTCGCAGCGCACGCTGTGCACAGCGCCGCTGAGCTCGTGGGCGAGCTTGCCACCCGCCTGGTCGTTCATGTCGGCGACCACCACACGGGCGCCGCCATCCACCAGGCGGCGGACGGTGGCTTCACCCAGACCGGATGCGCCACCGGTCACGACAAAGACGCGTTCATTGATGTTCATGTCACAAACCTCCTTGGACGATTGCATCGGCGGACAAGCGCTGCTTGACCCGCCCCGGAAAACACTGGAATGTTGCCCGCACACCCCGGCACGACCGGGCAGGCATGCGAACAAGAACCAGAAGCGGGAGGAGACACATGGGCCCCCTGAAAGGTGTACGAGTCGTCGAGATGGCCGGCATCGGCCCCGGGCCGTTCTGCGGCATGATGCTCGCCGACATGGGCGCGGACGTCCTGCGCATCGACCGCAAGACCGCCAACGCCCTGCCGGTGGACGATCCGGTCACCGCTCGCGGCCGCCGATCCGTGGCGCTGGACCTGAAACAGCCGGCCGGCGTCGAGACCGTGCTGCAGCTCGTGGAGCAGGCCGACATTCTCATCGAAGGGTACCGACCGGGCGTCATGGAGCGCCTCGGACTCGGCCCGGAGACGTGCCTGGAGCGCAACCCGCGACTGGTCTACGGCCGCATGACCGGCTGGGGCCAGGAGGGTCCGCTGGCCCAGGCCGCCGGCCACGATCTCAACTACATCGCCCTGGCCGGTGCACTGCACGGCATCGGGCGGGCCGGCGAACGCCCGGTGCCGCCGCTGAACCTGGTAGGCGACTACGGCGGCGGCGCCATGATGCTCGCATTCGGTGTGGTCTGCGCCGCCCTGGAAGCACGCCAGTCCGGCCAGGGCCAGGTGGTGGACAGCGCCATGACCGACGGCACCGCCCTGCTGCTGAGCCTCTTCCACGGGCTCAAGGCCCAGGGCGTCTGGAGCAACGAGCGCGGCACCAACCTGCTGGACGGCGGCGCCCCTTTCTACGACACCTACACCTGCGCCGACGGCCGCCACATCAGCATCGGCGCGCTGGAGCCGCAGTTCTACCGGGAACTGCTCGAGCGCATCGGGCTCAGCGACGACCCGGACTGCGCGGAACAGATGAACCGCAAGGCCTGGCCGGCCATGCGCGCCCGCTTCGAGGCCGTGTTTGCCACCCGCACCAGCCGGGAATGGTGCGATATCCTTGAAGGTACGGATGTCTGCTTCGCCCCGGTGCTGGACATGGACGAGGCGCCCGAACACCCGCACCACGTGGCGCGGGGTACCTTCGTGCAGCACGACGGCATGGTGCAGGCGGCGCCGGCGCCGCGGTTCTCCCGCACCCGTGCGGAGCTGACCACCGGCGCACGGAAGCCGGGCGAGGACACCGACACCGCGCTGACCGACTGGGGCATCGACCCGGGCGTGGTCAGCGAACTCCGGGAGCAGGGCGTCTGCTGACGCCCTGTCCACCGGAATCACGTCACGGATCAGGCCGGTACGAACCGACACCAACGAACGAGGAGACTGACCATGCAGGACGATCCGATTGTCATCGTCGGCAGCGCACGCACCCCCATGGGCGGACTGATGGGCGACGTGTCTGCACTGCCGGCGCCGGAACTGGGCAGCGCCAGCATCGCCGCCGCGCTGGAGCGCGCCGGCGTGCCGGCGGATGCGGTGAACGAGGTGTTCATGGGCAACGTGCTGCCGGCAGGACTGGGCCAGGCGCCGGCCCGGCAGGCGGCACTGGGCGCCGGGCTGCCTCTGTCGGTGCCCTGCACCACCGTGAGCAAGGTCTGCGGCTCCGGCATGCGGGCCACCATGTTCGCCCACGACGTGCTCGCCCTGGGGCGCGGCCGCATCACCGTCGCCGGCGGCATGGAGAGCATGTCCCGCGCACCCTACCTGCTGGACCGGGCGCGCAGCGGCTACCGCCTCGGCCACGGCAAAGTGACCGATCACATGTTCTTCGACGGCCTTGAGGACGCCTACGAAAAGGGCGAACTGATGGGCGCGTTCGCCGAACGCTGCGCCAGTCACTACAGCTTCACCCGCGAGGCCCAGGACGACTACGCCGAGGCCTCGCTGCGGCGCGCGCGCAAGGCGGCCGAGGACGGCACCTTCGACGCCGAGATCACCCCTGTGACCATCCGCGAGCGTCGGGGCGAGCGCACCGTCTCCCGCGACGAGCAGCCCTGGAACGCGGACCCGGACAAGCTGCGCAACCTCAAGCCCGCCTTCGATCCGCAGGGAACGGTGACCGCGGCCAACGCCAGCTCCATCTCCGACGGTGCGGCGGCACTGGTGTTGATGCCGCTCAGCGAGGCGGAAAAACGGGGGCTGACGCCGCTGGCCGCCATTCGCGGCCAGGCCAGCCACGCCCGGGAGCCCCAGTGGTTCACCACCGCCCCGGTGGGCGCAATGACCGGGCTGCTTGAGCAGGTGGGCTGGTCCGCCGGCGACGTGGACCTGTGGGAGATCAACGAGGCGTTCGCCGTGGTGGTCATGGCGGCCATGAAGGAGATGGGCCTGCCCCACGATACGGTCAACGTCCACGGCGGCGCATGCGCGCTGGGCCACCCCATCGGCGCCTCCGGCGCGCGCATTCTCGTCACCCTGCTGAACGCCCTGCAGACCCACGGCCTGAAGCGCGGCGTGGCGTCGCTGTGCATCGGCGGCGGCGAGGCCACGGCGGTGGCAGTAGAGCGGCTGGACTGACCGGGCCCGGGAGCGGCGGCGGTCGCGACTGACGTCGCTCCTACGGCGGTTTTTCCCCACTGTGGGAGCGGCTTCAGCCGCTATGTGCAGACGTTCGCGACTTGCGTCGCTCCTACAGGGTGTCCCGGTGGCGACCGTAATCTCAGTCGCGACCATGCGCCCGGGCGCACGCCCGGGGCCGGAACGCTGCGGCTGCCTGCCCCTGTCCGTGGCCATCACGCCTCACAGATCTCCGAAATCGCCGTGACGACCATGGCCGGACGCGAAACGGCCGGCGCCGGCGACGCCCTCCTCGCGCAGGGCACGCAGGCCCTGCTGGTATTCATTGCGCAGCGCATCCCCCGCCGCGGCGCCATGCTGCGCGTAGGCCGACGCCCGGTCGATACGCATGCACAGCTGGGGAAAGCGGGTCAGCTCCTGCGCCAGTTCCTCGGCGGCGGCGCGCGCCTGTCCTTCCGGCACGACGCGGTTCGCCAACCCCATGGCGTGGGCTTCATCGGCGGCCACGGTCCGGCCGGTGAGAATCAGATCCATGGCGCGGCCGAGGCCGATGATCTGTGGCAGCCGCAAGGTGCCGCCATCAATCAGCGGCACGCCCCAGCGGCGGCAGTAGACGCCGAAGCAGGCGTTCTCCTCCACCACGCGCATGTCGCACCACAGCGCCAGCTCCATGCCGCCGGCCACGGCGTAGCCCGACACGGCGGCAATCACCGGCTTGCTCAGTTGCAGGCGGGACGGCCCCATGGGCCCGGGTGAACCGGTGATCGCGCGACCCGCCGGCGGCTCCAGCTCACCCAGGTACTCCTCCAGCGCACCGGAGGAGACGGCCTTGAGGTCGGCGCCGGCACAGAAGGTGCCGTTCTCGCCGTGGAACACGGCGACGCTGGCGTCATCATCGGCTTCGAAATCCATGAACGCCTGATACAGCGCACGGGCGGTATCGGGATCGACGGCGTTGCGGGCCTGCCGCCGATCCAGGATCACGGTGGTGACGGCGCCGCTCTTCTCGCTGCGAACCGCTGTCATTGCTGCGTGCTTCCGCCGTTCTCAAGGAACTGGATGACGCTGGAGAAGTCCTTGTGGCCGTTCCCGGCTGCGTCATGCAGGGCGTAGATGTTGCGCGCCAGCGCCCCGAGCGGGGTCGCCTTGCCATCCTTCAGCGCAGCGTCCATGGCCAGGCCCAGGTCCTTCAACATCAGCGCCGTGCCAAACCCGCCGCTGTAGCCTCGCGACGCCGGGGTGCCGTCCATGACATCCGGGTGCGGGTTGTAGCCGTTCAGCACCCAGTTGCCGCCGGAGCTCTGCTGCATGATGTCGGACAGGGCCTTGGGGTCCAGCCCCTCGGCGATACCGAGGTTGATGGCCTCGGAGGTGCCGATCATGCTGATGGCCAGCAGCATGTTGTTACACATCTTCGCCACTTGGCCCGCACCGGCTGGGCCGGCATGGAACACCGCCCGGCCCATGATGTCCAGCACCGGTCGCGCCTGCTCCACCGGCGCGGTTTCACCGCCGACCATGAAGATGAGCTTGCCGGCCTCCGCCCCTGCGACACCACCGGAGACCGGGGCATCAATCATGGGGCAGCCGGCCTGCTCCGCCTCGGCGGCCACGGCGCGGGCGGTATCGGCGTCGATGGTACTGGAGTCCACCAGCAGCGTCCCCCTGGCGGCGGTGGCCAGCAAGCCGCCCTCGCCCAGGTAGAGTTCGCGCACATGCCGGCCCGCGGGCAGCATGGTCACCACGATCTCCACGCCGGTGGCAGCTTCGGCCGCGCTGGCGCACCCGGTGGCCCCCGCACCCTCGAGCCGCTGGACGGCCTCTTTCGAGAGATCGAACACACGCACGGCGTGTCCAGCCTTGACCAGGTTGGCGGCCATGGGGCCGCCCATGTTGCCCAGTCCGATGAAACCGATCGTCGCCATGGCGATTCTCCTCCAGACCATGTAGGTGACGGGGGCGCCGCAGGCGCCGCCGGTTACAGATCCGCCAGCGGGTCTGCCTTGTAATCCGCCGGCAGCACGAAGTGGGCATCGACCACATCGTCAGGTACCTCCGCCAGGGACGGTACCGACCAGGCCGGGCTGCGGTCCTTGTCCACCAGCAGCGCCCGCACGCCTTCGCGGAAGTCGGGCCGCCGCGAGGACTGCACGGCCATGCAGAGCTCACGCCGGAAGCACTCCACCAGCGACAGGTGCCGACCCCCGCGGTACTGGCGGTCGAACACCGCCAGTGACACCGGGCAGGCCCGCTTGAACCCCTTGGCGGCGGACTGCAGCCACTCTTCGTTTTCCGCGGCGGACTGGATCGCCGCCATCACGGCACCGGGCGTGGCGTGATCGGTGAGTTCCTGGATGCGCGCGTAGCGGTCCATGAACGGCGTCTCGCCGGTGGCGTCCTTCGCCCGCCACAGGTCGCCGAGCACCCGGCTGGCAGTCTCGTGCCGGTCGCGTTCGTCGGTGCCCCAGCTGGCGGCCGCCATCGCGTCCACCACCGCTTCGCGCTGATCCGACTGGATCATGTAGTTGCCCAACCCCAGGGCGAAGATGTCCGTGCCGAACACGTGCTCGCCCGTGAGCCCGAGGAAATAGCCGGTGCGCCCCGGCATGCGGTTGAGGAAGTACGTGCCACCCACATCCGGGAACAGGCCCAGGGGCATCTCCGGCATGGCGAGCCGCGAGCGCTCGGTGAGAATGCCGTGGCTGCAGCCCGCCAGCAGCCCGACGCCGCCGCCCATGACGATGCCGTCCGCCCAGCAGACGATGGGCTTGGGGTAGGTATGCACCAGGTGGTCGAGGCGGTACTCCGTGGTGAAGAAGTGCTCCGCCACCGGCGCGGGCTCGCCCAGGGCGCGCTGTTTCATGTCGTGATAGAGGCTGACCACGTCGCCGCCGGCACAGAACGCCTTCTCGCCGGTCCCCTCGAGGAAGATGGCGGCGACCGACGGGTCGGTGGCCCACTCGTCCAGGGCCGGCTGCAGGGCGTCGATCATGGCCTGGCTGAGGGCATTCAGCGACTTCTCGGCGTTCAGCCGCACGCGCATGACGCGCTGGCCGTCGGCGGTGGCCACGGCCTCGAAGACAACGGGGCTTTCGTCGACCATCAGCGGTTCCTCCACTGCGGGGCACGCTTCTCGACGAAGGCCGCCATGCCCTCTTTCTGGTCTTCGGTGGCGAACACGGAGTGGAATACGCGCCGCTCGAACAGCACGCCTTCCGAGAGGGTGGTCTCGTAGGAGCGGTTCACGGACTCCTTGCACATGCTCACGGCCATGCGGGACAGCCCGGCGATCTGGCCGGCGGTCTTCATGGCCTCGTCCAGCAGCTGGTCCGCCGGCACCACCCGGCTCACCAGCCCGGAGCGCTCGGCCTCGTCGGCATCCATCATGCGGCCGGTGAGACACATCTCCATGGCCTTGGACTTGCCGACGAACCGGGTCAGGCGCTGGGTGCCGCCCGAGCCGGGGATGGCGCCGATCTTGATTTCCGGCTGCCCGAACTTGGCCGAGTCGGCCGCCAGGATGAAATCGCACATCATCGCCAGCTCGCAGCCACCGCCCAGGGCATAGCCGCCCACAGCGGCAATCACCGGCTTGCGGCAGCGCAGGATCTGCTCCCACTCGCTGGTGATGAAGTCTTCCTTGTAGACATCGGCGAAGCCCTTGCTCTGCATCTCGCTGATGTCCGCCCCTGCGGCAAACGCCTTCTCGCTGCCGGTGATCACCATGACGGCCACGTCGTCGTCGCCGTCGAAGGCGGTCAGGGCCTCGCCCAGTTCGCGCATCAGGGCGCTGTTGAGGGCGTTCAGCACCTTGGGGCGGTTGAGGGTGATCACGCCGATGCCGTCGCGTTTCTCGGTGATGAGGTTGTCAAAAGCCATGGTGTCCCCGATCTCTTCAGTTGGTGGGCCGGCCCGGCGGAGCGCTCAGGCCAGCAGGTTCTCGCTGCCCGGCGCCAGCAGGCGGCGGGCGATGATGACGCGCATGATCTCGTTGGTGCCCTCCAGGATCTGGTGCACGCGCACATCGCGCACGTGGCGCTCCAGGGGGTACTCCCGGATGTAGCCGTAGCCACCGTGGATCTGCAGGGCCTCGTTGCAGATGCGAAAGCCCAGGTCCGTGGCCAGGCGCTTGGCCATGGCGCAGTAGGTGGTGGCCTCCGGGTGTTTCGCATCCAGCCGGGCGGCGCCCAGGCGCACCATCTGCCGGGCCGCGACCAGTTCCGTGGCCATGTCGGCGAGCTTGAACTGCACGCCCTGGAACTCCGCCAGGGCCTGGCCGAACTGCTTGCGCTCTGCGGCGTAGCGGCGTGCCGCGTCGAGCGCGGCGGCAGCGGTGCCCACGGAGCAGGTGGCCACGTTCAGACGGCCGCCATCCAGCCCCTTCATGGCAATCTTGAAGCCGTCACCCTCACCGCCCAGGCGATTCGCCTCGGGCACGAACACGTCCTCGAAGGTGATGCCGCGGGTGGGCTGACTGTTCCAGCCCATCTTGCCTTCCTTGCGTCCGTAGGTGATGCCCTCGGCGTCCGCGGGAACCGCAAAGGCGGAGACGCCACCGGCGCCTTCCCTGCCGGTGCGCGCCATGACCACCAGCAGGTCGGTCTCGCCGGCCCCGGAGATGAACACCTTGCTGCCGGTGAGCCGGTAGCCGTCGCCGTCGCGAACCGCTTTCGTGCGCAGCGACGCCGCATCGGAGCCGGCGCCGGGCTCGGTGAGACAGTAGGAGGCCAGCTTCTCGCCGGCGGTGAGCTGCGGGCACCAGGCCTCACGCACCGCCTCCTGGCCGAAGGTGGCCACCATCCACGTGGCCATGTTGTGGATGGTGATGTAGGCCGTGGTCGAGGTGCAGCCACCGGCCAGGGCCTCGAAGATGATGGTCGCATCCAGGCGGGACAGGCCAAGCCCGCCCACGTCCTCGGGGCAGTAGACACCACAGAAGCCCAGCTCGCCGGCGAGACGCAGGGTCTCCACCGGAAAGATGCACTCCTCGTCCCAACGTGCCGCGTTGGGTGCCAGTTCGCGCTCGGCGAACTCGCGCGCGGTCTCCTGGAACGCGACCTGATCGTCGTTGAGCTCGAAGTCCATGGCCGTCCCCTATCGCATGGAGATGGTCATGTTCGGTCCGCTCGGCAGATCCTCTTCCGGCCAGCGGCTGATCACCGTCCGCGTCTCGGTATAGAACCGGATCGCCTGCTTGCCGTAGGCGTGCAAATCGCCGAAGAAGGAGTTCTTGCCACCGGTAAAGGAGAAGAACGGCGCCGGGACCGGGATGGGAATGTTCACCCCCACTTGCCCGACTTCGGTCTCGTGCTGGTACTTGCGCGCGGCCGCGCCGGAGCGCGTGAAGATGGAGGTGCCGTTGCCGTAGGGGTTGGTATTGACCAGGGCAATGGCCTCCTCCAGGGAATCCACGTGCATGACCAGCAGCGCCGGCCCGAAGATTTCTTCCTTGTAGACCGTCATCTCCGGGGTGACGTCATCGATCAGCGTCGGCCCGACCCAGTTGCCGTCGGGGTAGCCGTCCACGGTGTGCCCGCGGCCGTCCAGGAGCAACTTGGCCCCTTCCGGCTCCGCGGTGCCGATCAACTGCTCCACCCGCTCCTTGGCGGCCGGGCTGATGAGCGGCCCGTAGGCGGCATCGGAGTCGCTGGGAGGCCCGGGGCGGATGCTCGCCACGGCCTTGCGGATGTCGTCCATCCAGCCGCGGGTCTCCTCGCCCACCAGCACGGCCACGGAGATGGCCATGCAGCGCTGGCCGGCGGCGCCACAGGAGGCGCCCACCAGGTGGTTGATCACCTGGTCCTTGTTGGCATCGGGCATGACCACCATATGGTTCTTCGCCCCGCCCATGCACTGCACGCGCTTGAGGTTGTGGGTGCCGGTCCGATAGACGTGCGTCGCCACCGGCACCGAGCCCACGAAGGAGACTGCCTTGATGGCCGGATCCTCGAGCAGATAGTCCACCTGCGGCTTGCGACCGTGGACCACCTGCAGCGTCCCCGCCGGGAACCCCGCCTCCTGCCACAGCTCCGCCAGCCGCGTCGGCGTGAGCGGATCCTGCTCCGAGGGCTTCAGCACGAAGGTGTTACCGCAGGCCACGGCCAACGGGAACATCCACAGGGGGATCATGGCCGGGAAGTTGAACGGCGTAATGCCGGCACACACCCCGATGGGGTGGACGATGCTGTGGGTGTCGATGCCGCGGGCGACGTTCTCGGTGGTCTCGCCCATCATCAGCGTGGGCATGCTGCAGCCGTGCTCGACGACTTCGATGCCGCGCCAGACATCGCCCTTGGCGTCGGCCATGGTCTTGCCGGTCTCACTGGCGAGAATCTCGGCAAGCTCGTCGTGATGCTCCTTCAGCAGCGCCTGATAGCGCATGAGGCAGCGCATGCGCTCCTGCACCGGTGTGTGCCGCCAGGTGACGAAGGCATCCTCGGCGGCGGAGACGGCACGGGCCATCTCGGCGTCGGTAGTCACCGGGGCACGGCCGATCACCTCCTGGGTCGCGGGATTGGTGACGTCGATCCAGTCGCTCGTGGTGCTCTGCACGAACTCGCCATTGATCAGCAGCGGCACGTTCCGCGCCGCATCGCTCCGCACTGTGCTCATGACTCCTCCTCGCACCCTGCCTCTGCAGGGATTACTGGTGACGCACGGTCATCCCGGCGGCGCCCACTCAGTCGAACGCGCGCTCGTCCGCGATCACCTTGCCGTCGTTGGGCAGCTCGCCGGCGGCCTTGATGTCTACGCCGCCACGCATCTTGGTGATGGCCTGCAGCGTTTCGGCCACCGTGTCCGCGAACGCCGCGTCGGAGACAGTGGACTCCACGTTCAGGGTCATGGCGTCCTTTTCGTTCTCGCGCGTCACCACCAGCCGCGCGCGGCTGATCTCCGGGTGGCGCGCCATGATGGCGTTGATCTGCTCGGGCGTAACGAACATGCCCTTGACCTTGGTGGTCTGGTTGGCACGGCCCATCCAGCCCTTGATGCGCGGCGCAGTACGCCCGCAGGGACTCGGTCCGGGCAGGAAGGCGGTGAGGTCACCGGTGGCGAAGCGGATCACCGGGAAGGCGCCCGCGCGCAGCACGGTCACCACCATCTCGCCCACCTCGCCCTCGGCCACGGGCTCGCCGCTGCCCGGCCGGACCACTTCCAGCAGCACGTCCTCATCGGTGATGAGGCCGTCCAGGTGTTCGGTTTCGTAGGCCACCAGCCCGAGTTCGGCGGTGGCGAAGGCCTGCAGTACGCGCACGCCGCGCCCGGCCATTTCTTCGCGCAGGCTGGCACTCAGCGGTTCACCACCAACCAGTGCACGGTCGATGGAGGAGACATCGCGTCCCAGCTCCTGGCCCTTGTCCAGCAGCGCCTTGAGGAACGACGGCGTACCGCCGTAGACCTGCGGACGCAGCCGCTCAATGGCATCCACCTGCACGTCGGTGTTGCCGATGCCGGCGGGGAAGACCGGGCAGCCCACGGCGCGAGCGCCGCTGTCCATCATCATGCCGGCGGGCGTCAGGTGATAGGAGAAGGTGTTGTGGACCAGTTGCCCGGGGCGCAGCCCGGCGGCCCAGAACGCGCGGCCGAACCGCCAGTAGTCGCCTTTCGCCTCGGCCGCCTCGTAGATGGGGCCTGGCGACTGAAACACGTACGACAGCTCGCTCATGGACGCCGCTTCCATGCCGCCAAACGGCGCATCCTCAGCCTGCTGGCCGGGAATGTCGGCCTTGCGGGTCAGCGGAACCCGCGCCATGTCTTCCAGGGTCTGGATGGCGTCCGGATCCACATCGGCCAGGGTCGCCGACCAGTAGCGGGACCGCTCGCGGGCGTGCCGGAGCACCTCTCTCACGGTGGCCAGCTGCTCGGCGCGCCGCTCCTCGGCAGACCGGGTCTCGCGTGCGTCGTAATAGCCGTTGTCACTCACGATCCAACTCCTCTCCCGTGCACAGGTGGGCGCCGGCGGCTCACGCCAGCCAGCGCTTGCGGCGGCGGTAGTGCTTGACGTCGCGGAAGCTCTTGCGGGCTTCGCCGGAGCCGACACCCAGGTAGAACTCCTTCACGTCCGCGTTCTCGCGCAGCTCCCGGCCGGTGCCGTAGAGCACCACGCGGCCGTTCTCCAGGATGTAGCCGAAGTCGGCGTGCTGCAGGGCGACGTTGGTGTTCTGCTCGGCAACCAGGAAGGTCACCTTCTCTTCGCGGCGCAGCCGCGAGACGATCTGGAAGATCTCCTCCACGAGCTGGGGTGCCAGCCCCATGGACGGCTCGTCCAGCAGGATCATGCGCGGCTTGGCCATCAGCGCCCGCCCCAGCGCGAGCATCTGTTGCTCGCCACCGGAGGTATAGCCGGCCGTGGACTTGCGCCGTTCCTTCAGCCGCGGGAAGTACTCGTAGACCCGCTCGATCTCCTCCTCTGCCTGAGCACTGGAGATCCTGCGGCTGTAGGAGCCCACCTGCAGGTTCTCTTCCACGGTCAGGTGTTCGAACACGTGCCGCCCTTCCATGACGTGGGAGAGCCCGCGCTCCACCCGCGCCGGGGCCGGCACGTGACTGATGTCCTCGCCATCGTAGGTCAGCGACCCGCGCGTGATTTCGCCACGCTCGCCGGTCAGCAGCCCGGAAATGGACTTCAGGGTCGTGCTCTTGCCGGCACCGTTACCGCCGAGCAGGGCGACGATATCCCCTTCCTTGACTTGCAGTGAGACGCCCTTGAGCACGAGCACCACGTGGTTGTAGACCACTTCGATGTTCTGCAACTCCAGGAGCGGCTTCTCCTGGCCGGTTTGTTCCGCCATTGACTTGCCTCCGAAATGAGCCGTTGCCGGGGCGCAGGGCGCCCCGGCACGTGCGGCACTGACTCAGTCGCATTCCCGGATTTCGAGGCCTTCGCTCTCGGCGAAGCTCTCGGCGGACTCCCGGTACAGCGGGAAGATCCGATCCATGTCGGGCTCCATGAAGTCGGTCAGGGCGTTCCACTGCTCGCCGTCCCACTGCTGGATGCGGGCAAGACCGCCACCCTCGTGGTCCTCGCAGGTCACGTTGACCGGTGGCATCAGACCAGCCATGCCCAGCTCCTCGGTACGCTCCTCGGAGATGGTGAGCTGGTTCCAGGCCCACTTGGTCTCGTCGCGACCCATGACCTCGCCCTCGCCGAACTCGTCCTGCGCCTGACGCCAGGCTTCGACGATGTAGGCGGCGTTGATGAGGCCGCGGTTGTAGGCAATGTTGCCGATCTGGTCGCCGTCGCCCGCCTCGTCACCGGGGCCGTAGACGTGCTCTTCCAGATCATCGTAGATCGGGTAGTCACGCCCGGGGCCATGGAAGGTCACGGCCTTGTAGCCCTCCGCGGCACTGCCCGCCGGCTCCACGGCGTCGTCCTGAGCGGCGTAGATGCCGCCGATGATGCGCTCGCGGTCGATGCCAACGGACGCAGCCGTGCGGATCGCGGTGGGGTTCATGACACCCCAGCCGTACAGCGACACCCAGTCCGGCTGCATACGCCGAATCTGGGTCCACACCGAGCGCTGCTCCACGCCCGGGGGCGAGATGGCCATCTCTTCCAGGGTGAAGCCGTACTCTTCGGCGTAGCCGCGCAGCACACCCAGGGGCTCACGGCCGTAGGCGGAGTCGTGGTAGGCGTGGACGATGGTCTTGCCTTCCAGGTTCTCCCAGCCGCCTTCCTGCTCGGCAATGTACGCCATGGTCACCGTGGTGCTGGACCAGTAGGTGGTCGGCACCATGAACACCCAGTCCATCACGCGGCCGTCGGCGGCGTCGGCACGGCCGTAACCCATGGAGTGCACGATGATGTTGTCGTCCTTGGCACGCGGGATGAGCGCGTAGGTGATGCCCGTGGACAGCGGCGCCACCACGGTGGCCCCATTGCCGCGATCCTTGAGCCGCTCGTAGCACTCCACGCCGCGGTCATTGGCGTAGGCGGTTTCACACTCCTCCATGCGGATGCGCACACCGTTGATGCCGCCGTCGCGTTCGTTGATGAGCCGCACGTAGTCCGCGAAGCCATCGGCGAACCCGACGCCACTCGGCGCGAACGGGCCGGTGCGATACACCAGACTGGGCAGATACTGTTCTTCGGCCTGCGCCTGGGCCGCGAACAGGCTGGTCATGCCTATGATCGCCCCCAGACCGACCGCACTCAGCTTACCGGTCACTGATTTTTTCATTGCTTTCTCCTCCATACGGGCTCAGGACCCGTCTGACACTCCGGATGCCACAACCCGATGGCCGTGGTCATACCCTCCAGAAGCCTGTATCGGCCTGGCCTTCCCGTCTAGTACGGGAAGGGCCACAGCCGCAGTTTCTGCTTCGCGATACTCCACAACCGTGCCAGCCCATGGGGCTCGACGATGAGGAAGAAGATGATCAGCGAACCGAAGATGAAGATCTCGATATAGCTGATCATTGCCGTACCAAGTGGCAGCCCGATGGCGCTGGGCACGGTGTTCAGCAGGATCGGCACGATGACGACGAAGGCCGCCCCCAGGAAGCTCCCGAGAATCGAACCGAGGCCGCCGATGATGACCATGAACAGCACGTCGAAGGAGGTGTAGATATCGAACGCCTCCGCCTCGAGCTGACCCAGGTAGAGATAGGCCCAGAGCACCCCGGCGATGCCGACAATGAAGGAGCTCACCGCGAACGCCTTCAGCTTCGTGGGCATGGGCCGGATGCCGATGATCTCCGCCGCCACGTCCATGTCGCGTATGGCCATCCATTTTCGCCCTGTGGCACTACGCACTAGATTCTTGGCCGCCAGGGCGATGATGATCACCACCGCCAGGGCGAACAGGTAGCGGTCCACAGGGGTGTCGATGCGCCAGCCGAGGATCTCGATGGTCTGGGCCGAGATGACACCCGTGGGGCTGTAACCCACGAACCAGGGCCGCTGCAGCAACCAGATCAGGAAGAACTGGGCCGCCAGCGTCGTCACCGCCAGATAGAACCCCTTGATCCGCAGCGCCGGCAGGCCGAAGAGCACCCCCGTGCCGGCGGCGATGAGCCCCGCCAGGACGAAGGCCACCAGCGGCGGCATCTCCGGGATGCGTGCCAGCAGGTTCCAGGCCGCGAATGCACCCACCGCCATGAACCCGCCCGTACCGAGCGAGATCTGACCGCAGTAGCCAACCAGAATATTGAGGCCGATCGCCGCCACCGAGTAGATCAGGAAGGGCAGCAGCAGCGCCTGGATCACATAGTTGGAGACCAGGAACGGAATAGCGATGGCCACGAGGATGACCAGGGCCAGAAAGATCTGGTCCTGCCGGATGGGCAGCATGGCCTGGTCGGCGGCGTACGTCGTTTTGAACTGTCCGGATTCGCGATAAAGCATGGATCAGATCCTTTCGATGATCTTTTCGCCAAACATGCCTTCCGGCCGATACACCATGAACGCCATGGCAATCACGTAGGCAAACCAGTTGTCGATGCCGCCGCCGATGATCGGCCCGAGGTAGACCTCGGCCATGGCCTCGCCGGCGCCGATGATCAGGCCGGCGATGATGGCGCCGTGGATGGACGTGAGCCCACCCAGCAGCAGCACCGGCAACGCCTTGAAGGCCACGTCGACCATGACCGGCTGCACGCCGAGGTTGCCACCCCAGACGACACCCGCCACCACGGCCACGAACCCGGCAATGGCCCAGACCACCACCCAGACGGTACTCAGGCGAATCCCCACCGCCTGTGCGGCCTGGTGATCATCCGCCACGGCCCGGAGCACCCGCCCCATGCGCGTGCGCTGCGCAAACACCGCCAGCATGAGCACCAGGACGATGGCGATGGCGCCGGCGACCAGGTCGTAGCTCTGGAAGAGCATGTCGCCAACGAAGATCGGATCCTGCGGGATGCCCACGTCCAGGGAACGGGAACGGCTGCCCCAGATGATTTCGGCAAACCCGATCAGGGCGAAGAAGATACCGATCGTGGACATGAACATGATGATCGGTTCCTGGTTGACCAGGGGCCGTAGCACCACTCGTTCGATAATCCAGGCGACACCGACCATCAACACGATGGTGATGGGAATGGCCAGCCAGAACGGCACACCGTAGCGCTGATTCATGCCGGCGATGAACATCGCCGCGAACAGCACCATGGCAGCCTGAGCGAAGTTGAAGATACCGGACGCCTTGAAGATCAGGACGAACCCGAGCGCCACGAGCGAATACATCATCCCGGCCAGCAGACCGCCGATCAGGACTTCAATGAAGAACGACAATTCCATCGGCATGGTCAGGCCTCCTGTTCCTGGCTGGTTCCCAGGTACGCTTCGATCACACGCGGGTTGGAGCTGACCTCTTCAGGTCCACCTTCACCGATTTTCTCGCCATGATCGAGAACGACGATGTGATCCGACAGATCCATGACCACGGCCATATCGTGCTCGATCAGGCAGATGGTCATCCCGAATTCGTCGTTCACATCCAGAATGAACCGGGCCATGTCCTGCTTTTCCTCCAGGTTCATGCCCGCCATGGGCTCATCCAGGAGCAGGAGCTCCGGCTCCGCGGCGAGGGCCCTCCCCAGCTCGACCCGCTTCTGCAGCCCGTAGGGCAGCGTGCCCACAGGCGTCTTGCGGTAGGCCTGGATCTCCAGGAAGTCGATGATCTCTTCGCAGAAGCGGCGGTGCTCCATCTCCTCCCGCTGTGCCCGACCAAGCCACAGGGCGTTCTCCAGCAGGGTCGCCTTCGTCTTCAGGTGACGGCCGGTCATGATGTTGTCCAGGGTGCTCATGCCCTTGAACAGGGCGATGTTCTGGAACGTCCGCGCAATCCCCTGGTTGGCCGCCTCGTAAGGGCGCATCTGCCGGCGCGGCCTGCCCTTGTAGGTAATGGTGCCACTGTTGGGGTGGTAGAAGCCGTTGATGCAGTTCAGCATCGACGACTTGCCGGCGCCGTTGGGCCCGATGATGGAGAAGATCTGTTTACGCTTGACCTCGAAGCTGACGTCCCGGAGTGCGCGGACACCGCCGAAGGCCAGCGATACGTTCTCCACCTTGAGCAGCGACTCCCCCGCCTGGCCCCTGTGGGCCTTGAGTTGTGCTTGTGCTGTTGCCATGGGCCTATCCCGCCTTGCTCATGTGCTGGAAGGTTTTGGCGTCACTGATGCGCAGGGTTGCTTCCAGCACACCGGTACTGCCGTCCTCGTAGGTGACGGGTGCCTTCACATGCACGCTGTCGTCACCGTTGTAGAGCGCGTCGATCAGCGTCTGATAGCGCTCGTTGATGATGCGTCGGCGCACCTTGCGGGTCCGCGTGATCTCGCCATCATCCGGATCCAGTTCCTTGTGCAGGATGAGGAAGCGCGACACCTGGATGGGCACCAGCTCCGGGTCCGAAGCCAGATCCTGGTTGACCGCCTCCACTTCTTCCTTGATGAGCTCGTAGACCTCCGGCCGGCCCGCCAGGTCGACGTAACCGGTAAACGCGATGTTCTTGCGCTCGGCCCAGTTGCTCAGCGCCTCGAAATCGATGTTGATGAAGGCCATCACGGAGTCGCGCTCGTGGCCGAATGCGACCGCTTCCATGATGTGCGGGTGGAACTTGAGCTTGTTCTCCACGTACTTCGGACTGAACATGGTGCCGTCATTCAGGCGACCCACATCCTTGGCGCGATCGATGATGCGCAGATGGCCATCCGGGGTGAACATGCCGGCATCGCCACTCTTCACCCAGCCATCCGGCGTCTTGGTCTTCTCGGTTTCCTCATCGTTCTTGTAGTAGCCCATGAACACGCCCGGGCTGCGATAGAGGACCTCGCCGTTGGCGTCCAGATCGATCTCCACGCCCTCTCCCGGCGGCCCCACCGTGTCGGGGCGCACGTCATCGTCCTTCTGCAGGCAGAGGTACACCGAGCACTCCGTCTGCCCGTAGAGCTGCTTGAGGTTGATGCCGATGGAGCGGAAGAAATCGAAGATGTCCGGGCCGATGGCCTCACCGGCGGTGTAGGCGACCCGGATGCGCGAGAAGCCCATGACGTTGCGCAGCGGCCCGTAGACCAGCAGGTTGCCGATGGCGTAATTGATTCGGTCCAGCGTGGACACCGGCTTGCCTTCGAGAATGTCGACACCCACGCGGCGCGCCAGCCCGAGGTAGTAGTGGAACATGCGGCGCTTGATGGCGCTGGCATCTTCCATGCGCACCATGACGCTGGTAATCAGGTTTTCCCAGGTCCGCGGCGGCGCGAAGAAGTACGTCGGGCCGATCTCGCGCAGGTCCGACATGACCGTATCCGGCGATTCCGGGCAGTTCAGGCAGTAACCGGCCAGGAACCCCTGGCAGTACGTGAGGAAGTGATCCCCCACCCACGCCATGGGCAGGTAGGCCAGGCTCTCGTCGGCTTCGGTGATATTGTCGAAGGCAACCGCATACTCGGCGGACTTGAGCAGGTTGTCATAGCTCAGCATCACACCCTTGGGGCGGCCGGTGGTGCCCGACGTGTAGACGATCACCGAGAGGTCTTCGCCCTTGCCCTGGGCCGCCTCGGTTTCAAAGAACCCCTGGTTGGCGCGGGCATATTCACGGCCGCGTTCCTGGACCTGCTCCAGCGACTGCAGCCCCGGCTCGTCGTAATTGTGCAGACCGCGGCCATCTTCGTAGATGATCGCTTCGATGCCGGGCAAATCACCCCGCACCGAGAGGACCTTGTCCACCTGTTCCTGGTCCTCGGCAAAGACGAAACGCACATCACCGTGGTCGAGCACGTACTGCATCTCGTCGGCGGCCGAGTCCTGGTAGACCGGCACCGGCACCGCACCGATCGCCTGGGACGCGGCGAATCCCCAGTAAAGCTGGGGCCGGTTGTTGCCGATGATGGCGATCTTGTCGCCCCGGCCGGCACCCAGCGCCTTGAACCCACCCGCGAGCGCCTCGACCTCGTCGCGCACGTCACCCCAGGACCACGTCTGCCAGATACCGAGATCCTTTTCACGCATGGCCGCCCGCTTCGGGCGCTCCTGCGCGTTCCGGATCAGAAGTTTGGGGAACGTGTCGTTCCGGTTCCTACTGTTTTCCGCCATACCATATGCCCCTTGCAAGCATCACCGCATACGGCCCGACAGCCACTCACGCAGCTTACGGGTCAGCCGTGCCGAACAACGCGGAAGGAAAATGAACGGAAAGCGGATGGGCTTACGGGCCCGGCCATGGAAACGGGACGGACGGCGTCGGAAACGACGTGCCTCATCGCGAACTCTCCTCCTGTTTATGCAGTCGATTATTATTTATTGACTGCATTTATAATCATTATTACGCCCTCAGATTACTCACTCTGATGGCAAATGCAAGCGCTCGATTTCACAGTGTCGGATAATGACACATCACGCCCTTCCGGGGCCGTGTGCCGGATCGGTGAGGGGTGGGAAACGCAACGGGCAGGCAGGTTCCGGACCGGGTCGGCGGGCCCGTCAGGACGCTAGCGCCGCCTCGATACACGCCCGCCCCAGGGGGCTCCGTGCGTCCCCCAGTTCCTCGGCGATGGAGTAGTGATCGTGGTCGCCGAGCACCTCCAGACTAGCCCGCGACCCCGCCTTGCTTACGGCCGTGTGGAAGTCCCTGGACTGCTGGATCCAGGACGCGGTCTCGCCGCCGCCCACGTAGAGCGCCAGGGGCAGGTCCGTGTGCGGGAGGTGGTGCATCGGGCTCAGCGCCTCCGCGGTCGCGGCATCGAGCCCGATGTCGGCGTTGACGGTGGTGTGGCGGACCGGTGCCAGATCGAACAACCCGCTGACCAGCACCGCGCGACGCACCAGCCCCGGCGCAACCGGGGCGTCGAAATCCGGCGCATGGGCCATGGCCAGCAGATGGGCGCCGGCAGAGTGCCCCGATGCGGTCAGCCGCGTCATGTCGCCGTAGTCACCGCCGTGGTCGCGGAGCCAGTGGAAACAGGCAGTGGTCTCGCGCACGAGCGTCGCGAGATCCGCATGGGGGCACAGACTGTAGTTGGGCAGTACCAGCGTGACACCGGCCTCCAGGAACGCCGGCGCCATGAAGCTGTAGTCCGCCTTGTCCCGGCCACGCCAGTAGCCCCCGTGCAGGAACACGTGCACCGGCGCATCAGGGCCGGCCGGGAAGATGTCACAAGTATTCAGCGGCCGCTCACCGTAGGCCACGTCGTAGACGCCGTCGACACAGGCCCGCGCCCGCTCGCTGGCCCGGGCGGCCCGCTCCACGTAGGCGGCCACGTCGGGCACGTGCATGTGCGGGTTGTACTCGTACTCGATGGCATCATCCACGCCCGTCACCCGCCCTGCCTCGCCAGGGATTCCCTGGCGAGGCCCGCCAGCAGGCGGATACCGTCCGGGATGATGCGGTCGTTGAAGTCGAACTGCTGGCTGTGCAGCCCGTGGGTGTGGGTCTCGTCACCGGCGCCGACGTGGATGTAGGCACCCCGACAGGCCTCGAGCATGAAGGCGAAATCCTCGCTGCCCATGCTGGGCTGGTGGTTGGGCTGCAGGGCGTCATCGCCGAAACTGTCACGGATGACGGCGATCCCGGCTTCCGTGGCCTCGGGATGATTCACGGTAACCGCGAAGGTGTCGTCGATGGCCAGTTCGATGCGCGCGCCGTAATACTGCTCCAGGCTGGCGCACAGCGCCCGCAGCGAGGAACGCAGGCGCTCGGCGGTGGCGCGGTCCAGGAAACGCATGGTGCCGGCAAGCGTCGCCGTGTGCGGAATGACGTTGAAACCGGCGAGACTGCCGCTCTGGATGGCACAGATGCTCAGCACCGCCGGGCTCAGGGGGTCGATCTCCCGGGAGACGATGGTGTGCGCCTTCTGGATCAGCTCGGCGGCGATCCGCACCGGGTCGATGCAGCCGTGCGGATTCATGCCGCCGTGACCGCCCTGGCCGTGGATGGTGATGTCGACACGGTCACCGCCGGCCATGATCGGGCCCGGTATGATGCCGAACCGGCCCAGAGGCAGCCCCGGTGCGTTGTGCAGCCCGTAGATTTCGTCCATGGGGAAGCGGCTGAACAGGCCGTCGCCGACCATCGCCTTGCCGCCGCCGACACCCTCCTCCGCCGGCTGGAAAACAAAGTAGACCGTGCCGTCGAAGTCGTTGTACCGCTGCAGGTGCTCGATGGCCCCGAGCAGCATGGTGGTGTGCCCGTCGTGGCCGCAGGCGTGCATGCACCCGGGATTGCGCGAGGCGTACTCCACGCCGCTGTGCTCCTCCAGCGGCAAGGCGTCCATGTCCGCGCGCAGGCCCACGCTGCCGGCGCCGGCGCCACGGGCGCCCTGCAGCCAGGCCACGACGCCGGTGCCGGCGAGCCCGGTGACGTAGTCCACGCCCAGGGCGTCCAGTTGCTCGCACACCCGGCGCGACGTCTCCTGCTCCTGAAAGCCGAGCTCGGGCCAGCGGTGCAGCTCGCGACGGAACGCGACGAGTCGCTCCAGTGTGTCGGCCGGGATCTCCATCGGTCTTACCTCCAGATGCACGGCCCGCTGCGCATCAGCGCAGGAGCATGTTCGTGCTGTCGATGAGAATGCTCGGGAACATCAGGAACACCAGGCCGCACGCCAGCATCAGCACCACGTAAGGGGCGACGCTGCGGTAGAGATCCAGGATCGGCGTATCCGGGCTCAGACTCTTCAGGTAGAAGATGTTGTACCCGAACGGCGGCGTGATGTAGCCGATGCACAGGTTCAGCTGGAAGATGATCGCGAACCACAGCGGATCGAAATCCAGCATGAGCACCACCGGGAAGAAGATCGGCATCACCAGCAGGATGATCCCGATGGGATCCAGGAACATGCCGAGGATCAACGCGAACAGCTGCATCAGCAGGATCAGCGTCCACGGATCCACATCGATGCCCAGCAGCACCCGCTGCATGAAGTCGATGCCGCCCGCCCCGGAATACACGGACACGAACGACGCCGCGCCGAAGACGATCCAGATCACCATCCCGGTTGTGGACGCAGTGGAGTAACTGACCTCGCGGATGAACTTGAGGTTGATCTCCCGCCGCAGCCCCACGGCAATCACCACCGCCAACGCACCCACGGCCGCCGCCTCGGTGGGCGTCGCCAGCCCCATGAAGATGGACGTCAGCACCACGACGATGATCATCAGCGGCGCGACCACCGAGCGCAGCGCCTTCACCTTGTCGCGGATGGGCACACTCTCGCCGGTGGACGGTGCCAGCTCCGGCCGCATCCAGGAGCGGATGGCCACGTACGCCAGCAGCACGAACAGAATGATCACCCCAGCCACGAGCCCGCCCATGAACAGTCGGCCCACCGACATGCCGGTGGTCATGCCGATGACGATCAGGGTGATGGACGGCGGGATAAGAATCCCCAGTGTGCCGGCCGCACCGATGGTGCCGAGCACAAAGCTGCGGTCGTACCCGTGGCGGTCCATGGCGGGCATGCCCACCATGCCGGTGGTGAGCGTGGACGCCGCACAGCTCCCGGTCATGGCCGACAGCACCGAGGCGAACCCGGTGGTGCCCATGAGCAGGCCGCCGTTCACCCGACCCGACCAGAGGTAGAAGGCGCGGTAGAGATCGGCGGAGATCTGGGAGCGCCCCAGGGCAACCCCCATGAAGATAAACAGCGGGATCGCCGCCAGCAGCACGGACCACATGCTGCCGAACACTGCGGAAATCATCGAGAACAGCCCCATGGGCCCGCTGAGAATCAGGGTGAAGACGACGGCAATGCCGCCCAGGGCAAAGGACAACGACACCCCCAGCATGATCAGGACCAGAAGGGATCCGAACATGCCAATGGTCAGTAACTCAGGACTCATACAATGCCTCGGCGCTTGACATCAACATCGGGACGGACCATCAGCACGGCGGACCGGATGAACTCCACAACGCCCTGGACGGTAATCATGGCCACCCCCAGGAACAGAGCCAGATGCACCGGCCACATGGGGTGGCCCAGCGCACTATCGTCCCGGTCACCGAACTGCCAGGCTTCCTCGAAGTAGAACCAGCCCTCGTAGGCCAGGGCCGCGCCCCAGATCACGAGCACCGTGACATTCAGAAGATCGGTGAACGCATTCCAGCGTGGCGAACGCGTGTTGAGCAGCAGGTCCACCCGGACATGGCCGCCCTGGATCAGCGTAAACGCCCCGATCAGGATGAAGTACGAGGCGAACAGCCGCTGGGTATAGCCCTGTGCCCACACCGACGGTGCGTTGAACACGTAGCGGGCGATGACTTCCCAGACGATGATCGCGATACCGATCCAGATCAGGAAGCTGACGAGCCTGCCCAGGGTGGAATTGATCCGGTCAATCCACGCCAGAAGCGCCATTTTCTCCTCCCCATGACTCCATTGTTGCGACCCTGGGAAGGCCGCTCGGAGTGGTTTTCGTATATGGTGTTATGCGTTTCGTGTTATCAAGAACACCGTTACCAAGCTACTTGGTGCGAACGGCATGTCAACCGGTTTATGCGTCACCATGACGCGCCATGCGCCGGTTTCAGGGCGTGCCGGCAGACAAAGACATCACAGAGGAGGAGGATAGCCCCATGAATTTCCAGCACTCCGAGCACGTCCAGGACCTGCAGCGGCAGCTCACCGCATTCATGAACGAACACGTCTACCCCAACGAGCATGTGTTTGCCCGGCAGGCGAAGGAACAGCGCTGGCAGTCCCCGGCCATCCTGGAAGAGCTGAAGGCGAAAGCACGGGATCAGGGGCTGTGGAATCTGTTCATGCCGGACGAGCGCTACGGCCCGGGCCTGAGCAACATTGAGTACGCCCCCCTGGCCGAGATCATGGGCCGGGTGTTCTGGGCGGCCGAGGCGTTCAACTGCAACGCCCCCGACACGGGCAACATGGAAGTGCTGATGAAGTACGGCACGGACGCCCAGCGCGAGCGCTGGCTGACGCCACTGCTCGCCGGCGAGATCCGCTCCGCCTTCGCCATGACCGAGCCCGCCGTGGCCTCCAGCGACGCCACCAACGTGGAGACCTCCATCCTCCCGGACGGCGACGACTACGTCATCAACGGCCGCAAGTGGTTCATCACCAACGCCATGCACGAGCGGTGCGAGATCTTCATCGTCATGGGCAAGTCCGACCCGGACAACCCCAACCGCCACCTGCAGCAGACCCAGATCCTGGTGCCCCGGGACACGCCCGGACTCTCGGTGATCCGCCCACTGAGCACCTTCGGCTACTTCGAAGAGCCCGGCGGCCACGCCGAGGTGCTGTTCGAGAACGTGCGCGTACCGAAGGAGAACCTGCTGCTGGGTGAAGGGCGCGGCTTCGAGGTGGCTCAGGGGCGCCTCGGCCCGGGACGCATCCACCACTGCATGCGGCTGATCGGCGCCGCCCAGCGCGCCCTCGAGCTGGCCTGCCAGCGCGTCGAGAGCCGGGAGGTGTTCGGCCGCAAGCTCAGCCAGCAGGGTTCCGTGCGGGAGTCCATCGCACAGATGGCCTCCAAGGTGGAAATGTGCCGGCTGCTGACCCTGCGCGCGGCGGCGAAGATGGACAGCGACGGCACCAAGGAGGCGCGCGACCTCATCGCCATGGCCAAGATCATGGTGCCGCAGATGACCTCCGAGGTCCTGGACATGGCCATCCAGATGCACGGCGCCGGCGGGTTCACCGAGGACTACTTCATGGCCGAGGCGTTCAACTACGCCCGCTGGTGCCGCATGGCGGACGGCCCCGACCAGGTGCACATGATGGCCCTGGGCAAGCAGGTCATCGGCCAGTACAGCAACTGAGGAGAGACCACCATGAGCGAGCAACCCCGGGACCAGCTCGACCTCTCGCGGCTGCAGCCCTACCTGGCGGAACGGATCGACGGCTTCGGCACCATTCAGGAGTGCCGGAAGTTCTCCGGCGGCCAGTCCAACCCCACGTTCCTGATCACGGCGGATGGTGGCCGTTTCGTCCTGCGGCGCAAGCCGCCGGGCGAGCTGCTGAAGTCCGCCCACGCCGTGGATCGCGAGTACCGGGTCATGGCGGCCCTGCAGAACACGCCGGTGCCGGTGCCGCGCATGTATCTCCTGTGCGAGGACGAGGACGTGGTCGGCTCCATGTTCTACGTGATGGAGTTCGTGGAGGGGCGCATCCACTGGAACGGCGCCCTCCCGGACTCCTCTTCCGAGGAACGCAGGGCCATCTACCGCAACATGGCGGGGGTTCTGGCCGCCATTCACGGTGTCGACGTGGACGCCGCCGGGCTCGCCGACTTCGGCAAGCCCGGCAACTACTTCGCCCGCCAGCTCAACCGCTGGAGCAAGCAGTACTACGCCTCGGAAACGGAGAAAAACCCGGCCATGGACCGGCTCATCCAGTGGCTGGAGGCCAACATGCCCGAGGACGACGGGCAGGTGGCGCTGATCCACGGCGACTACCGCATCGACAACCTCATCATTCACCCCGACAAACCGGACGTGCTGGCGGTGCTGGACTGGGAGCTGTCCACTCTGGGACATCCGTGGGGCGACATCGCCTACCAGTGCATGCAGCTGCGCCTGCCCCAGGACGCGGCCATCCCCGGCCTGGGTGATCTGGACCGCAAGGCACTCGGCATTCCCACGGAAGAAGAGTACGTGGCGGAGTACTGCCGGCTGGCGGGCATCAGCGAGATTCCGAACTGGAATTTCTATATCGTCTTCAATTACTTCCGCCTCGCCGCCATACTGCAGGGCATCCAGAAACGCGCGCTGGACGGCAATGCGTCCAGCGACACGGCGTTCGAGTACGGCGCCATGGCGCGGCCGCTGAGCGAAACCGCCGTGAAACTGATCTGAACCAACACGGGAGACCCCATGAACTCAGTCATTGAGCTACTCCAGTCCCACCGCTCCATCCGCAAGTTCGAGGACCGGCCCATCGACGAGGCGCTGTTCCGGGAGCTGCTGCGCGCCGGTCAAAGCGCGGCCACGTCCAGTCACGTGCAGGCGACATCGGTGATCCGCGTACGCGATGCGGGCAAACGCGAGGCCATCGCTGAGCTGGCCGGCGGCCAGCCCTATGTCGCGAGCTGCGCCGAGTTCCTGGTGTTCTGCGCGGACATGAAGCGGGTCTTCGACGCCTGCGAGCGCATTGGCGTGGAGGGCGTGCAGCAGGGCATGACCGAGCAGTTCATCATCGCCACGGTGGACACGGCGCTGTTCGCCCAGAACGTGGCCGTGGCGGCCGAATCCGCCGATCTCGGCATCTGCTACATCGGGGGCGTACGCAACAACCCGGCCCAGATCAGCGAGATCCTCGAGCTGCCGGAGAACGTCTACCCGGTGTTCGGTTTCTGCATGGGTTATCCGGAGCAGGACCCGGAGGTGAAGCCGCGCCTGCCGCTGGAAGTGATCGTCAAGGAGGACACCTACAACGACGACGGCGACGCCGAAGCCATCGCCGCGTTCGATCAGACCATGAACGCCTACTACCGCAGCCGTAACAGCAACGTGAAAGACGCCACCTGGAGCGACCAGATCGGCGTTCTGTTCACGCAGAAGTCACGACCGCACATGCGCGACTTCCTGAAAGAGCGCGGTTTCCCCATGAAGTGAGGCACGGACCGGCGGGCGGGCTGGCGTGGTCAGCGTCCGCCCGCCGCCTCATGCACGGACACAACCCTAGTCGCCGTCCCTATCCCAGAGATAGGTCGTCTCGGCATCAATGATGGTATACAGATACGGCTGATTGCCGATGGCGCCCTCAGCGCCACGCTTGATCGTGCCATGCACGGTCAGATCGCGCCCCTCGGCGTACACCGCCGGGTCGAGGAAACCGTCCACCCGCACCACGAACCGGCCGCCGGTGCGGTCCGTGTCCAGCGGTCGACCATCCACGTCCAGCGGACGCTGCAGGACTTCTATCCAGCTCTTGCTGTCGCGGTTGTCGACACCGATGATCTCGCCACCCCACCGGACCTCTTCTCCCTTGAACGCGTCCGGATCGCTGGCGCCTTCGTGGAAAGCAACCGCGTCCCGTGGCGGGTTGCGAATCTCACCGGGCAGACTCGAACACCCCGTGATGACCGCCGCCAGCACGACAGCGGCCCCTGCAACGAATGCACTCCTGGTCATGCTGAAATCTCCGTTAGAAGTTGTAACCCAGAGAGAAGCCCGCCCCCCAGTCGGGGCTCGACTCGGACAGACCGGCAATGCCGTAGCTCTGCAGGCGCCAGCCATCGCCCAGGGAGTTGGTGAGATACGGAATCGCCATCACGCCGGTGGACTGGTCCACGGACTGCATCCCCCATGATTCCCGCGCCGTCACCATGACGCCGCCGGAGGTCCGCGCCGTGAACGTGTAATCCAGGCCTGCCGTACCGTAATGGCGCTCGTCGGATTCGCGATCGCCATTCTCCGGGTGCGTGTCCTTGCGTGTCTGGTAGCCCAGGGTGCCGAAGAGGTACACGCGGTGCGCGACGCGCTTGCCCAGATTGATTTCGCCGTAGTAGATGTTCTCGTCGGCCAGCCCCAGTTCTTCGTCGGCCGTCGCAAACCGGGCCTTGCCCGTCAGGGCGACCTCGGGGCGCCAGTCACCTTCCCGCAGCACCCGGAGGCGCAGGGAAGTCTCGATGTCACCCATCCCGGACGCCGTGTGGGAGACGTCGGCGGTCTTGCGCGTGATTTCCATGTAAGGAACGGTCACCTGGGCGGCGATCGGCCCGCTTGCCAGCCGTGCGGTAATCGGCACGTGCCAGACGTCCATGGTGGTATCCGTTCCGTAATCACCGGTGGTATAGGTTGCACCGGATGAGAGGCGAAACTGCGTGCCCGCGTGTGCTACCGAATCCAGGGCCATGCCGCCGCCAACGATGAGCGCCAGCCCGAGGGACTGCGCCTGCACCAGGCGGCTTCCGGATTTGATGATCATTCCCGACCTCTTGTAGTTGCTGCCCGACGACCGGCCTGATCATCGGTCATGGGGATCGACGGCGCCGCTGGTTGGCTGGCCGGCGGCATCCCGCCGCCGGCCAGCACCGGCCTGCCCCCCGCTGCCGGGGAACGCGGCCGTTACGGCCTTCGGCTCACTTCAGTGCTGAGCCGTTTCCACGGACACGTCGGCACTGGACTCGCTGGACGCTTCCGAGCCCACGTCGACCTCCACGTTGGCGCCGTCACCGCCCGCGGTCTCCGGTGCCTCGGCCTCCGGTGCCTCAGCGGTTTCCGGTGCATCCGCTTCCGGCGCTTCGGCGGCTTCCGGTGCCTCTGCGTCAGGCGCAGCGGTGTCCGGTGCATCCGCTTCCGGCGTCTCGGTATCCGGTGCGGCCGTCTCCGGTGCACCCCCTTCAGCGACATCCACGGACACGTTCGAGTCGGCCGCGGCACTGGCGTCGGAGCCGGCGTTGACGGACACATCGGCGTCAGGGCCGGCGGCCTCTGCGTCCACACCGATGCTGCTGCTCGACTCGGCCGCGGAACCGGAGTTCACCGCCACGTCTGCGCCGCCATCCATGCCGGAGTCGACGCTTGCGTTGACGCCGGACTCGGCAGCGCTTTCGGCCCCCACATCGGCGTCCACGCTCGCAGCGCCGTCACCAGCCGCGACGTCCACATCGGCACCACTGGCCGATTCGGCGGCACTTCCGGAGTCCACATCGACACCGATGGTGCCGCCGGAATCGCCGTCGGGCTGCTGGACGTCGACACTGGCGCCGGTGTCACTGGCCGCTGCCGTCTCCGACCCGACCGAGGCCCCCACTTCGGCACCGTCACCGCCGGATACCTCGACGTCGGCACCGCTGCCGGACTCGGTTGCGCTGCCCGCGCCCACATCGACGCCGATGCTGCTGCCGGAGCCGGACCCCGTGTCCGAGGGCCCCTGCGCGACGTCCACGCTCGCACCGGTGTCACTTGCGGCACCGGACTCGGTGCCGGCATCGACGCTGGTCGCGCCGCCCTGCTCACCGGACGAGGCGTCCACGCCGATGGCGGATCCGCTGTCGGCGGACGCGCCGCTGCCGGCATCCACGGACACCGCGCTTCCGGCACCGCTGCCCGGATCACCCGCGACTTCGTCGCCACCGGCGTCCGGTGCGTCATCGGCCACATCCGGATCAGCACCGGCGTCCGGGGCAGAGTCGTCCGCACCACCATCGGCCACGTCCGGGTCGGTGTCCGGCGCGCCACCCGTGTCACCGTCTCCGGTGCCGGATACGTTGACGCCGATACTGGTGGACGTCTCGGTGGTGTTGTCGGAGCTCGCCAGCACGAGCATGTCTCCCGACTCCGCCATGGAGACGGCAACGTTGCTGTCATTGAGCACGCTCGTGTCAGCGTCGACACCAACACCCACCTCCTGGCCGGCGCCCAGACCGGAGACGCCCACATCCACGCCGAGGTCGACGTGAACAATGGTGTTGTTGTCGATCGACACCGACGTGTTGCCGGCCTGAATGCCCGACGGCATGGTGCCGGGGACGTCACCGTCCGCGGACGGCACGGAGGTGGTATCGGGGCCATCGTCCCGGCGCGCCGCGTTCTCCCTGGCACGCTCGAGGGCGTTGTTGACACCGGGATTGTCCGGCCGCTCATCGGCATGGGACTCCAGACGATCCGTCGCCTGATCCAGGCCCGGGTTGTTGGCGGAAACCACCCCGGCTCCGGTCAACCCGAATAGCAGCGCGGCGACCGAGCAGGTCGTTGCAAGAGTGGCACGGCGGGCGGTTGCCTGCCGCGAGCGTACTGCTGCGTGCTGAAGTACATGACTCATAAATCCCTCCTGGGCTGATTCGTCCCGTTGCGAGTCGTAACGTGCGGCGGTCAACGCCAGATGGCTGACCAGCGCCGCGCCAGCCAAATGGCAACACGCGTGCCACCCATTGCGTTTCATCGCATGAACAGTCAGTTACGGGCACGAGCGGGCTGTAGCACAGGGCGATGGAGACCAAGGGGGCCAGAATTGTGTGGCCAGCCGGTAACGCCGACACGAGCAGTTTTCATAACTATTGGTTTTTTCTACTGATTAACAATCAATAAATACCGACAGCGGGCATCGAGGCAAGCGGATGCCGGTCACGGGTCCCGGGCGTCAGGCCGTCGGCACATGCAGCCGCAGCGTCCCGCGAACTCCGGCGCAGGTGGCGCCACCGGCGGATATGGAGAGGGGTGCGGCCCATGGAAGGTGATCGACAACATATAACGCCGTGATATATCAGCACCGCGCCGTTCCCAATCGGTGACGGCGGCCACCGGGTTGCCCCCGTCCAGCGGCACGAACACGGCGCTAAACCACTGATTGTGCGCAGACGAGATGGTGGCCCGGTGTTTGCAGGTGTGTCCCGTGGGCCAACCGGGCTCACCAATGGCGCAGAGAGGTCAATCCATGACAGGCAAGAGCTGCTCGAAACCGTTCGTTCTCATCGCATTGACTGCGTCCATGCTGGTGGCCGGGTGTGGCTCGCCAACGCAGCAGGATGCACCGGAACCGGAACGGGACAGGGGTGAAGAACGGGAGGAACTCCCGGAGCGGGATCTGATCGAGGAACCGCCCAACCCCTGATCCGTCGCCCCGGCGAAAGGCATCCGCTTGAGAACCCATTCGGCGAGGAAGGATCGGATCCATGGCCAGGAAACACAGGACAAGCAACGGAAAAGGAGCCAGTGCCACGATCGCTGCAGGCGCTCTGGCATTTGCACTGGGAGGTACGGCAATGGGGACGAACGCGGCAGAGCCGGCAGAGGACGTCTTCGGCGATGACGTCACCCTGGAAGCATTTTCCCAGGCCTATGCCGGCGTCGAACGCGTACGCCAGCAGTACGCGCCGGCCATCGAGCAGGCGGAGTCACGTCAGCAGCGACGCCAGCTGATGCATCAGGCGCACCGCGACATGCGGGAGGTAATCGAAGCGGAGGGACTGACGCTCGAGGGATACAGCCGGGCATCACTGGCCGTGAAGGAAGACCCGGAGCTCAAGCGCGACGTCCGCGATCTGGTCGAAGCCAACCGCTAGTGTCCCCGAAGTTTGTGCCGTGGGTGCGGGCGGCGAAGCGTGTGCCGCCGCCCGCACCCCTCGATGGACCCATTCTTTTTAGAAGGGGATGTCGTCGTCGAAGTCGTCCACCGGCTCCGGCGAGGACTGGGACGCGGGCTGCTGGCCACCGCCCTGCCCCTGGCTGCGGTTGCTCCCACCGCCGCTGTCTCCCATGCCACCACCGCCGCCGCCGCGGCCGTCCAGCATCTGCATGTCGTTGCCGACGATTTCGGTGGTATAGCGGTCCTGACCGTCCTGGCCCTGCCACTTGCGCGTCTGCAGCCGGCCCTCGATGTACACCTTGGCGCCCTTGCGCAGGTACTCGCCTGCGATCTCGGCCAGCTTGCCGAAGAACACCACGCGGTGCCATTCGGTCTTCTCCTGGCGCTCACCGGTCTGCTTGTCCTTCCAGTTATCGGTGGTGGCGACCGTCATATTGGTGACGGCGGCACCACTCGGACTGTAACGCACCTCGGGATCCTTGCCGAGGTTGCCGATCAGAATGACTTTGTTGACTCCACGGGCCATGTCGGTCCTCCGTTCGTTATCGGTGTGGCCCGAGCACGGCGGCTCCCTGCCATGCCCGAACCGGAAATGTATCGCTTTTGCCGCGGCAACGATAGCCGGGCCACGAGGGGGATGCGGCGGTCACGCTTCGGAAACGGCGTCGCGCCGCAGATCCGGCACCTGCCCCATGCCACGCATGATAACCAGCCAGGCCATGGTGCCCAGCGCGCAGAGCAGGAACACCCACGCCTCACCGCCAAGCCCGTGGACAATGCCGCCAAAGAGGCCGCCGAGAAAGGCGCCGGCGAACTGCGAGGTCGCGTAGACGCCCAGCGCCGTCCCCTTGGACTCCGTTGGCGCATAGCGGGAAATCAGCGAGGGCAGCGTGGCCTCCAGCACGTTGAAGGCGGCGAACCACAGCCACAGCCCGACCAGAAGCACCGGGGCCGCGCCCCCGCCGGCGGCCAGCGCCAGTTGGGCGACGGTCAGACAGACCACCGCCGCGACGATCACCTGCCGGTGCCAGTGCCGGCGCTCACTGATCATCACCGCCGGCACCAGGGCCACCACCGAGAGCAGCAGCACGGGCACATAGACTTGCCAGTGGGCGCCCACGGGCAGCGAGAGGGTATCGCGCAGCATCAGCGGCAGCACCACGAAAGCGGCGGTGAGGATGAAGTGCAGGATGAAAATGCCGCCATCGAGACGCAGCAGATCGGGGTTGCGCAGGACGCCACCGAACTGGCTGCGGACCGGTTCGGCGTCAGCGTGTACGCGCTGCTGCGACGGCACCGGCACGACGGCGTACAGCACCACGATGGCGACCACGGCCAGCACTGCGGAGAGCCAGAAGATCAGCGCGAGACCGCCGATGCCGACCAGCACAGGCCCCAGAATCATCGCCAGAAGAAACGCGCCACCGACACTCATGCCGATGATGGCCATCATCATGGTGCGCTGCTTCGGCGCCGTCAGGTCTGCCGCCAGCGCCATGACAGCAGCCGCAATGGCACCACCACCCTGCAGCGCGCGGCCGATGATGACGCCGACGATATGGTCCGACAGCGCGGCCACCACGCTCCCCACGGCGAACAGCAGCAACCCGCCGAGAATGATGGGCCGTCGGCCGAGGCGGTCGGAGGCGAAGCCCATGGGGATCTGCAGACAGGCCTGGGTCAGCCCGTAGACGCCGATGGCCAGGCCGATCAGCGCCGGGGTCGCCCCCTGGAGATCGGTACCGTACACGGCGAAGACGGGCAGCATGAGAAAGAGCCCGAACATCCGCAACCCGAAGATGCTGGCGAGGCCCGCCGCCGTGCGCCGTTCAAACGACGTCATCGCGGCGCCCCCGGCGGCGACTGTGCTGGTGGTGCGACATGGAAACCCTCGTGGTGCGAAGCGCGGCTATGGTATCACCTCGCGGGCGTCGATTGGATTCGTCCGGTGGCGCCGGTAGGCGTAGAATGGGAGGTTTGCTGTTCGCGCCCGGCCCAACACGGTGGTACCCATGGAACACATCCGGATTCGCGGAGCCCGCACCCACAACCTGCAGAACGTCGATCTCGACCTGCCACGCAACCAGCTGGTGGTCATGACGGGCGTGTCCGGTTCCGGGAAGTCGTCGCTCGCATTCGACACCATCTACGCCGAGGGGCAGCGGCGGTACGTGGAATCGCTGTCCGCCTATGCCCGGCAGTTCCTGTCGATCATGGAAAAGCCGGACGTGGACGAGATCCAGGGGCTGTCGCCGGCCATCTCCATCGAGCAGAAGTCCACCTCGCACAATCCGCGCTCGACGGTGGGCACGGTCACCGAGATCCACGACTATCTGCGCCTGCTGTTCGCCCGGGTGGGCACCCCCCGCTGCCCGGACCACCACGTCACGTTGAACGCGTGCACCGTGAGCGAAATGGTGGATCAGGTGCTGGACCTGCCGGAGGGCAGGCGGCTGCTGCTCCTGGCGCCGGTGGTGTCGGACCGCAAGGGGGAGCACCAGCACGCCATCCAGGAACTGAAATCCCAGGGTTTCGTGCGCGCCCGCGTCGACGGCATCGTGGTGGACCTGGACGAGGCACCGACGCTGGACGGCAAGAAGACGCACACCATCGAGGCGGTGGTGGACCGGTTCAAGGTGCGCCCCGACCTGGCGGGCCGACTGGCGGATTCCTTCGAGACCGCCCTCGGGATCGGCGACGGTATCGCCCGCGTGGCGTGGATGGACGACGCGGATGCAGACGACATCATGTTCTCGGCCCGCTACGCATGCCCGGAGTGCGGCTACTCCCTGGATGAACTGGAGCCACGCCTGTTCTCGTTCAATAACCCCAAGGGCGCCTGCCCCGGCTGCGACGGACTGGGCGTGCAGGATTTCTTCGACCCGGAGCTGGTGGTCACCAACGCGCAGCTCAGCCTGGCCGGCGGTGCCATCCGTGGCTGGGACCGCCGCAACGCCTACTACAATCAGATGATCCGCTCGCTGGCGGACCACTACGGCTTCTCTGCCGAAACGCCCTTCGCGGAGCTGCCGGAGACCGTTCGAGACACCGTTCTCTATGGCAGTGGCGACGAGACCATTGCGTTCCAGTACATGACTCCGGCGGGAGGAACCAAGACCCGGACCCACGCATTCGAGGGCGTCATACCGAACATGGCACGGCGTTACCGCGAGACCGACTCCGGTATCGTACGCGAGGAGCTGGCCCGCTACCGCCGGGCGCGCAGCTGCCCCGAATGCGGAGGCGGCCGCCTGAACCGCGCCGCCCGCAACGTGCTGGTGGACGAACACGGCCTTCCCGAACTGGCCGCGCTCCCGGTGGGTGAAAGCCTCGGGTTCTTCCGCAGCCTGACGCTGGATGGCGCCCGCGGCGAGATCGCTGCACCGATCCTGCGCGAGATCGCCGAGCGCCTGTCATTCCTCACCAATGTGGGTCTCGACTACCTCAGCCTGGACCGCAGCGCCGACACACTCTCCGGCGGCGAGGCCCAGCGCATCCGTCTGGCGAGTCAGATCGGTGCCGGCCTGGTGGGCGTAATGTACGTGCTCGACGAGCCCTCCATCGGCCTGCACCAGCGTGACAACGACCGCCTGCTGGAGACCCTGACCCGGCTGCGGGATATGGGCAATACCGTGATCGTGGTCGAACACGACGAGGACGCCATCCGGCGCGCCGACTACGTGGTGGACATGGGACCGGGCCCGGGCCTGCACGGCGGGCACGTGGTCGCCAGCGGCCCGCCCACAACCATTGCCGAGCGCTCCGAGTCCCTTACCGGGCAGTTCCTGGCCGGCACGCGCCGGATCGCGGTGCCGCCCGAGCGCACGGCAGTGGACACGGACAGCCTGATTCATGTCCGCGGTGCCCGCGGCAACAACCTCCAGGGTGTGGATGTCGCCATTCCGCGCGGGCTGTTCACCTGCGTGACCGGCGTGTCCGGGTCGGGCAAGTCCACGCTCATCAACGAGACCCTCTATCCCTGGGCGGCGCGGGAACTGAACGGCGCCTCCACCCAGCCCGCGGACTGCGACGGCGTCGACGGCCTGGACGGGCTCGACAAGGTGGTGGATATCGACCAGAGCCCCATCGGGCGCACGCCCCGCTCCAATCCGGCCACCTATACGGGGCTGTTCACGCCGATCCGCGAGTTGTTCGCCGGCACCCCGGAGGCGCGGGCACGGGGCTACCAGCCGGGCCGTTTCAGCTTCAACGTCAAGGGCGGCCGCTGCGAGGCGTGCCAGGGTGAAGGGGTGACACGGGTGGAGATGCATTTCCTGCCGGATCTGCACGTCCCGTGCGATGTCTGCAAGGGCAAGCGCTTCAACCGCGAGACCCTGGAGATCCGCTATCGCGGGCTGAACATCCACGAGGCGCTGGAACTGGACGTGGAACAGGCGCTGGACGTGTTCCACGCCATCCCGGTGATCCGCCGCAAGCTGGAGACGCTGATGGAGGTGGGCCTGTCGTACCTGCGGCTTGGCCAGAGCGCCACCACGCTCTCCGGCGGTGAGGCACAGCGGGTGAAGCTGGCCCGGGAGCTGTCCCGGCGCGAGGGTGGCCGCAGCCTCTACATCCTGGACGAGCCCACCACCGGGCTGCATTTCCACGACATCGACCAGCTTCTCGCGGTACTGCACCGGCTGCGGGACCACGGTAATACCGTCATCGTCATCGAGCACAACCTGGATGTCATCAAGACGGCCGACTGGGTTATCGACCTGGGACCGGAGGGCGGCCGTGGCGGGGGTCAGGTCGTGGCGGAAGGGACACCGGAGGCCGTGGCCGGCATTGCCGCCTCCCATACCGGGCGCTTCCTGGCGCCGATGTTGCCGTCGGGCGAAGGCGCCGACCGCCACCGCGCCTGAGCGCAAACGCATCGGGGCTGAAGCCCCTCCCACATGATGCACTCTGTGGGAGGGGCTTCAGCCCCGATGAATCACGGACTATGGCGTCCTGCGCTTACTGGTTCGGGAACAGGTGCTTCACCGCATCCCGCTCTTCCACCAGTTCCTGCTCCGTCGCCTGCATCCGCTCACGGCTGAACGCATCGATATCCAGGCCCTGCACGATCTCGTACTTGCCGTTCTTGCAGGTCACCGGGAAGGAGTAAATGATGCCTTCGGTGATGCCGTAGCTGCCGTCGGACGGGATACCCATGCTGGTCCAGTCGCCATCGGCAGTGCCAAGCGCCCAGGTGCGCATGTGGTCCACTGCGGAGCTGGCCGCCGATGCCGCACTGGACGCGCCTCGGGCCTTGATGATCGCCGCGCCGCGCTGCTGCACCGTGGGGATGAACTCGTTCTCGTACCACTGACGGTCGACCTTGTCGGCCGCCGGCTCACCCTTGATCTGCGCATGGCTGATATCCGGGTACTGGGTAGAGGAGTGATTCCCCCAGACCGTCAGTCGCGTAATGTCCTGAGTGTGACAGCCGGTCTGGTTGGCCAGCTGCGCCAGGGCCCGGTTGTGGTCCAGGCGGGTCATGGCGGTGAACTGGCCGGGATCGAGGTCCGGCGCGTTCTGCTGGGCAATCAGCGAGTTGGTGTTGGCCGGGTTGCCAACCACCAGCACCTTCACGTCACGGCTGGCCACATCGTTGAGCGCCCTGCCCTGCACGGAGAAGATCGCCGCATTGGCTTCCAGGAGATCCTTGCGCTCCATGCCGGGGCCACGGGGACGGGCACCGACCAGCATGGCGTAGTCCACGTCCTTGAACGCCTCCTCGGCCTTGTCGCTGGTGGTGATACCGGCGACCAGCGGGAATGCGCAATCCTCGATCTCCATCACCACGCCCTGCAGGGCTTCCAGCGCCGGCGTGATCTCCAGCAGCTGCAGAATCACCGGCTGGTCCTTGCCCAGCATGTCGCCAGAGGCAATCCGGAACAGCAGACTGTAGCCGATCTGTCCTGCGGCCCCGGTCACCGCAACGCGTACGGGTGCTTTCATGGTGTTCTCCTGTCGGTTCTACCGAATGGGCGGGTGCGCTTCTCAGGGCAGCTGCCGGCACCACGCCTGCCTTGTGGTTGCGGGCCGATGGTGCACCGCAACGGCTTGCAGCGCGCGATTATACCAGAGGTGAGCGCCCCACCGTACACGGGTCATTCATCCGACTTTCCACCCCCACCACCACGGCCGCTGGCGCCGGTAAACGCATCCCAGAAGGCACGCTGCATCCCCTCCATGTTCTGAAGGTGGGAGGGCAGCGACGCCGCCATGAGGCTCGCCGGGTCGTACCCCTCCATCCCCTGCTGCATGCGCTCGCGGATCATCGCGAGCATCTCGTCATGCAGGGGCTGGACATCGGGCAGTCCGAAGAACCGGCGCAGCTCCTCCGGCGTTGCATCGACTTCCATATTGATCTTCATTGCACTCTCCTCCTCCCGCAGCGCGCCCCGGCCTGCATCAGTCAGTATCAAGGCCGAATCAGTCGAACCCGGCTCCCCGCTTCCAGACTCAGCACGCGCGCGGCACTGTCGCCGTTGACCGCGACCTCCACCAGTCCGCTGGAATTGCGATACCAGAACGGCATCCCCAACTCCACGTCGCCGAAGGTAGACGCCCCGGGAAACCGTTTCCCGCCCGCCTCGACGATGGCACCGTCGCTCAGCATGCTGCCGCGAATGCCCGTCATCGCGTTGCCGTACGCATCCACGTACAGCACGCGGGGGACATCGTCGGGCCAGTCTTCCCCGGGCCGGTCCGCAAGCGTCTCACTCAGCACAGAGCGATCACCCCGCATCAGCGCGAGTGCCGCGGGCGCGAACACGTCGCGGCCATGAAACGTCGGCGCGACCGGCCCCTGTGGCGGGGCCAGTGACCAGGCAGCCCATTCGGACGCGCGACGCACCACGAATTCGAACAGCCCGTTCATGGGCCCAACGAACCAGCGCCCGTCCGCCTCCACCACGCAACCCGGCCGGTCCGTCCCCACACCCGGGTCGACCACGGCCACCGTAATGGCGTCTTCGGGCAGACCGCGCACGAACGGCTCCAGTAGATAGGCCGCTGCACGGGGATCCATGGACGGTGCGTCGTGGAGCAGGTCCACCACGGGCTGATTGGGGAGCCCCCGCAGCAGGGCCGCCTTCAACTGCCCCACGTAGGGGCCATTCAGACCAAAATCCGTAAACAGAACAAACACACCATTCCTCCCAGCCCCGGCCGCCCAGCCTCCATCCGGGCACGCACCGTTGCCGCCATTCTGCGCTACCGGCCGGGGCGGGGGAAAGGCCGAACTCGCCAGATCATGCGGGCCATTTGTGGCCCGGGCGCGGCACCGACTCAGGCGTCCTACACGACAGGCGGATGGTTGATGGTCTGGCAGGTAAGCATCCCGTCCCCGCCGATGCGAAACCGGGGCGAGCCGTTCTGCTCACCCCGGCACCCGTGTTGCGCGGGCTTGGCCTGGAGTTAGTCCTCCGTGATGACCATGAGGCTCGGGAGCAGCTCTTCGGCACATTCCCCACCCTCGTCGCGCAGGCAGATCCCGGACGTGTAATCCCCGTCCTGCATGAGCTGCCCGGGGGTAGCCAAAGTGGAAACGACCATCTGAACCCGGGGCCGACCATGGTCCACGGTTGTCTCCACCACGGGGGTGACGATTGCCGCGTGCCACGGCTGATCGGGGTGTCCAACGAGGGATATGTCTCCAGCACCGTCAACCCAGATTTCGCCTTTGGCCAGCTCTCCACTCCATTCTTCCTCGGTCACGCCGCCACCGTAGAACTGCGCGTGCCCGCCATCCGCCCCCCGGGATGCCACGTGGAAGCGCAGAACGCCGGCCACTACTTGACCGGGTGTGAGGCCGGAGACCGCAATATCATCTGGATCGAAACTCAGAGTGATCTGGTAGGCGGTATCGTCTACGCCGTTGACTGAAATGCCACCAATCCTGCCGATTTCCACGGCCTCCGGTTCCAGGTAGGTCAGGCCATCCTGAGCAGCGAGTTCATAGTGGTCGTCCTGGTCAGGATCGAGCGTCCATTCGCTGTGGCTGCCATTCTCCATGCCGATGGAGGCGAGCAGCCGATACAGTTCAGGCCGTATCTGGTCGCCGCCGGAATCAAGGTTCGCGGACGCGGACTCGGGAACAAAGAAATAGGCATCACATCCGGCAAGACCGACCTGCAGATTGTCGTCCAGGGTGTCGGAGTAAAGGCCCAGGGCGACATCGTCTACACCACCATCATCACAGGTATCCCCCGCGAGCCAGCTCTCCGAAAGCAGGTTTGCGATTGCGCCGAGATCCGGATGGTATGCCAGATCATCGGCAGCCCCTGGATTGACCAGCGTATTCTGGAAACGGCGGGCGAAGCGGAATGTCCGGTTGGTCCCCTGGTGGGTTGCATCCCAAGCCATGTGCAGGAGTCCGCCGGGACGGGCGTCGGGGTCGTCGGGATCGTTGAACATCGAAGGTTCATCAGCCAGGGCGCCGTTCATCACAAAGCTCTGGCCATTCCAGTCCACGTCCAGATTCTCGAACTCCACCAGGCGGGTCGGTTGGTCCCCTGGGACGGACCAGGGCAGACTCGGGTCGTCCTGCCAAGTCACTTCACCCGTGAGGACAATCTCCCGGTCATCAAGGGCGGTGACCACGATGCAGCTGTTGTCGAATGTTATCCCGTTTGCATCAACGCTCGTATTACCAGGGGCCTGGCATTCCTGAAAACCCAGGCTCTGATGAAACGCGTCGCCGTAGATCGTGTCGTCCCCGCCGCCAGCGTCCAGCACCTGCTCATCCATGTAGTGCAATGCACTAGCCAATGCGGAGCCGAGCATGTCGACATCCACGGCGACGCGCTGCGGCTGGTCCTCGGGTGACCCGTCGTAGGCCGCTTCGATGGAAGCCCAATCAGTGCTGCCGTCGTATCTCGAGGTATATTCCAGCAGCAGAGCACGACCAAAGCGGACCGTGTCTTCGGGGGCGTCCCCGGCAATGGGCGTCTCGCCACTGTCGGGCGGGCTGCCGTCGTCGGATGGGTCCCCGTTACCCGAGCTGCTCCCACCGCCGAAACCCCGGCGACCATGAGACTCCCGAGAAGGAGCGAGGGCATCCAGAAAGGCGGGTTTCTCATTAGTCTTCTCCCGGTCTGTTCCCTTTGTTTGCCAACGCATGGTCGGCGGCGGGATCAGACTACGGGGAGCAACCTTACAATTAGCTTACATGAGGTGACGAAACGCCCCGGAGTCGTGTCACCGTGACCGGAGGCCGTCCTTGGTGGACTACTACGGCTCCTGCGCCTTTTGAGCCTGTGAAGAGGGCAAAAAAAACCGGGCACTGGGCCCGGTTCTCAGGTCAACGAAACGTCGGCTCGGCGGTTATCCCGCGGCCGCTTCTTCGTTGTCCTCTTCTTCCACGTCCACCTGCGGCCGATCGACCAGCTCAACGAACGCCATGGGTGCATTGTCACCCGGGCGGAAGCCGCACTTGAGAATCCGCAGGTAGCCGCCGGGCCGGGCCTTGTAGCGCGGACCCAGCTCGGAGAACAGCTTGCCCACAGCCTCCTTGTCCCGCAGCCGGGAGAAAGCCACACGGCGCTTGGCGACGCTGTCTTCCTTCGCGAGGGTAATCAGCGGCTCCGCGACACGACGCAGCTCCTTCGCCTTCGGCAGCGTGGTCTTGATGGCCTCGTGCTCGAACAGCGACGCGGCCATGTTGCGGAACATCGCCTGACGATGGCTGCTGTTGCGATTCAGTTGACGCCCTGATTTGCGATGACGCATGGTTCTATACCCTTTCGATTTGTACGGTGCGCGCGTACCGCGCGATCAACCCGTGGCCTGTTCCCGGTTCCCCAGGCCGGCCGGCGGCCAGTCCTCGAGGCGCATGCCCAGCGACAGGCCGTGCGAGGCCAGCACTTCCTTGATCTCAGTAAGCGACTTCTTGCCCAGATTGGGCGTCTTCAGCAGTTCCACTTCCGTACGCTGCACCAGATCGCCCACGTAGTGAATGCTCTCGGCCTTGAGACAGTTCGCGGACCGCACCGTCAGCTCGAGATCATCGATCGGACGCAGCAGTACCGGATCGACTTCCGGCGCCTTGCGTGCCGGCTCGGCGAAGTCTTCGCCACCCTCAAGGGCTACGAACACAGACAGCTGGTCCTGCAGCAGCCCGGCGGCGAACTTCATGGCCTCTTCGGGCTCGATGACGCCGTTGGTCTCGATCTCCATGACCAACTTGTCCAGATCAGTCCGCTGCTCGACACGGGCGCTCTCGATGCTGTATGCCACTCGACGCACCGGAGAGAAACTGGCGTCCAGCTGCAGCCGGCCGATGGGGCGGTCCTCATCGTCACGACGCTGGGTCACGGCTTCGTAACCACGACCACGCGCAACCTTGATGGTCATGTTCAGCTCACCTGCCTTTGTCAGGTGGGCAATGACCAGCTCCGGGTTCTTGATCTCGACGTCGTGTCCGCCTTCGATATCAGCGGCCGTCACTTCCCCCGGCCCCTTCTTCGACAGCTTCAGCGTGGCCTCTTCGCGGGAATGCAGACGCACAGCCAACTGCTTCAGGTTCAGCAGCACGTCAACCACATCTTCCTGCACCCCTTCCACGGCTGTGTACTCGTGAAGCACGCCGTCGATCTCCGCCTCCACCACCGCGAAACCGGGCATGGAGGACAGCAGGATCCGCCGCAGCGCATTGCCCAGGGTGTGACCGAACCCACGCTCAAGCGGCTCGATGACGACCCGCGCGGACGTATCGCTCTCGCTCTGGACGTCTACCACGCGCGGCTTGAGAAAATCTTTGAACTGGGCCTGCATCGGCAAGTCCTCTCTGCGTCGTTGATCGGCTCGTGTCGACTACTCGATTACTTGGAGTAGAGCTCGACCACCAGATGCTCGTTAATTTCAGCCGGCAGATCCGCCCGGTCCGGACGCGCGCGAAACGTTCCTTCGAACCCCTTCGCGTCGACCTGAATCCAGTCGACAAAGCCGGACTGCTGCGCGAGATCGAGAGCCGCCTGAACACGCTCCTGCTTCCGCGCTTTCTCGCGAATCGTAACCACATCGCCCGGCGATACCTGGAACGAGGCCACGTTCACCACCCGGCCATTCACCAGCACCGCGCGATGGCTCACCAGCTGACGCGCCTCCTGGCGGGTGGAGCCGAAGCCCATGCGCCAGACGACGTTATCGAGGCGGCCTTCCAGCAACCGCAGCAGCTCTTCGCCGGTCGCGCCCTTGCGGCGGGCCGCTTCCTTGTAGTAATTGCGGAACTGCTTCTCGAGCACGCCGTACATGCGACGCAGCTTCTGCTTCTCGCGCAGCTGCATGCCGTAGTCGGACAGGCGCGTACGCCGCTGCCCGTGCTGCCCCGGCGGCGTATCAAGCTTGCACTTGCTGTCCAGTGAGCGGACCCCGCTCTTGAGGAACAGGTCCGTTCCTTCACGACGGGACAGCTTGCACTTGGGACCGATATACCTAGCCATTCAGTTGCTCCAGTCGGTCAGACGCGACGCTTCTTCGGCGGACGGCACCCGTTGTGCGGGATCGGCGTCACGTCGGAGATGTTGGTAATCTTGAAGCCGGCGTTGTTCAGCGCCCGAACCGCGGATTCACGCCCCGGCCCCGGCCCCTTGACCCTGACTTCCAGGTTCTTCAGCCCGTAGTCCTTCGCCGCGGTACCGGCACGGTCCGACGCGACCTGGGCCGCGAACGGGGTGCTCTTGCGCGAACCACGGAAGCCACTGCCACCAGCGCTCGCCCAGCTCAGCGCGTTGCCCTGCCGGTCGGTGATCATGATCATGGTGTTGTTGAAGCTCGCGTTGATGTGCGCGATCCCGTCAACAACCGTCTTCGTGACGCGTTTCCGCGTCCGCGTTGCACCTTTCGCCATAGCGATGAATCCCAGTTACTGGCCGCCGCACCGGGCGGCTCCAAATGGTTATTACTTGCGAACCGCCCGACGCGGACCCTTGCGGGTGCGTGCGTTGGTCTGCGTCTGCTGACCCCGGACCGGCATGCCGCGGCGATGCCGCAGGCCCCGGTAGCAACCCAGATCCATGAGGCGCTTGATGTCCATTGCGATCTTCCGACGCAGGTCACCTTCCACCAGGTGGTTGTTGCCGATGGCGTTACGAATCGCCTCGACCTCGTGCTCGGCCAGATCCCGGATCTTCCGATCCCGGGCCACACCGGCCTCGTCGCAAATCTCCGCAGCCGCAGACCGTCCGACACCGTAGATATACGTCAGCGCAATCACGGCATGCTTGTTGTCCGGGACATTGACGCCAGCAATACGCGCCATGAGCAACACTCCTGGTTTGTGCGGAAAATCCGCAATGTTAGCTAAATCTGTAACCTGTCTTCAAGCGCCGGCCTCTCAGCCCTGGCGCTGCTTGTGCCGGGGCTCCGTGCAGATCACCCGAACGGCACCGCCGCGACGGATAATCTTGCAGTTCCGGCAAATCTTCTTCACCGAAGCACGTACCTTCATGATCTTTCTCCAAAACTGTCTGCGCCTGACGCGAAGGGCGCGTAATATACCAGATTCTTCAGGCGAATGCGCCCCCAGATCGCGATTTCGGCGCGCCCGATCAGCGCGGCACGCCGGACCGGCCGAACGACTTCAGGTTGGACTTCTTCATCAGCGGCTCGTACTGATGGGAGACCAGGTGCGACTGCAGCTGTGCCATGAAGTCCATCACCACAATGACGATGATCAACAGGGACGTCCCGCCGAAGTAGAACGGCACGTTCCAGTACAGGATCAGGAACTCCGGCAGCAGACACACGGCCGTGATGTAGACCGCGCCGGCCGCGGTTAGCCGGGTCATCACGCCATCGATGTACTTGGCGGTCTGCTGCCCGGGGCGGATCCCTGGGATGAACGCACCGGACTTCTTCAGGTTGTCCGCCGTATCGCGCGAGTTGAACACCAGCGCGGTATAGAAGAAGCAGAAGAAAACGATCGCCGTTGCATAAAACAGCACATACAACGGCTCGCCCGGGCGGAGCGTCTGCGCGAGCTGCGCGACGAAGCCGGTCCCTTCCGGATCACTGAACCAGGTGCCAAGCGTCGCCGGGAACAGGATGATGCTCGACGCGAAGATCGGCGGAATCACCCCGGCCATGTTGAGCTTCAGCGGCAGATGCGTGCTCTGCCCCTGGACCATCTTGCGGCCCTGCTGCCGCTTGGCGTAGTTCACCGTGATGCGCCGCTGCCCGCGTTCAACAAAGACCACGAAGGCGGTAATCAGCAGCACACCGATGAACAGCACCACCACCAGGGGCATGCTCATCTCCCCGGTGCGCGCCAGCTCGAGCGTCCCGCCGATGGCGCTGGGCAGACCGGCAACAATCCCCGCAAAGATGATGATCGAGATGCCGTTGCCGATGCCCCGCTCGGTGATCTGCTCGCCGAGCCACATGAGGAACATCGTGCCGGTCGCCAGGGTCACGGTGGCCGTGAACGCGAAGGCCGGGTCAAAACCGGCGCCTGCACCGGCATGCGTGACGCCCTGGTTCTGCAGCGCCACCGACACCCCGATACCCTGCACGATGGCCAGCCCGAGGGCACCGTAGCGAGTGTACTGCGTGATCTTGCGCCGCCCGGCCTCGCCCTCCTTCTTGAGCTGCTCGAGGTAAGGCACCACCGCCGACAGCAACTGCATGATAATCGCTGACGAAATGTACGGCATGATACCGATGGCGAAGATGGACAGACGCTCCAGCGCGCCCCCGGAGAACATGTTGAACATGTCCAGGATCGTGCCGGCCTGCTGGTCGAACATCTGCTGCATCGCATCCTGGTCGATACCAGGGATGGTCAGATGCGTACCAGCACGAAACACCACCAGCGCCATGAGTACGAACATCAGGCGCTGGCGGACTTCGGTCAGTTTGGCGATTCCACCGAGTGAGGACATTTGGGCTCAGCCTGCCGAAAAGCGGAAGTGCGGATTAGGCGTCGACAGTACCGCCCGCTTTCTCGATAGCGGCTCTGGCGCCCTTGGAAACGCGGACGCCCTTCACGGTCACGGCCTGCTCCACCGAGCCGGACTCGATGATCTTCGCGGCGCGAGCGCGGGTCGGGATCACGTCGGCCTTCTTCAGCGAATCCAGGTCGACGTTGCCTCCTTCCACGTACTTGAGCTCCGACAAGCGGACCTCGGCGGTCACCATCGACTTGCGCGAACGGAACCCGCTCTTGGGTACACGCCGCTGCAGGGGCATCTGACCGCCCTCGAAGCCGACCTTGGTATAACCGCCCGTGCGGGAATGCTGACCCTTGTGACCACGTCCGGCGGTCTTGCCACCGCCGGCAGAGATCCCGCGGCCGACCCGGTCGCGTTCCTTACGGCTGCCGACAGCCGGTTTCAATGTATTCAGGCGCATGGTTCAGGCCTCCTCGACATTCAGCAGATACGAGACCTTGTTGATCATGCCGCGGTTCTCCGGGGTATCCTCCACCGTCACCGTATGGTGCATGCGGCGCAGACCCAGACCCGACACGCAGGCCCTGTGCTTTTCCGTGCGGCCGTTCAGACTACGGCGCAGAGTGACGTTGAGCTGCTTCTTCTTGGCCATGATTAACCCTGGATCTCTTCGACCGTCTTGCCGCGCTTGGCCGCGACGTCCTCCGGCGAATGCAGCGCCGAAAGGCCGTTGATCGTGGCGCGCACGACGTTGATGGGGTTCCGGGAACCGAGGCTCTTCGCCAGGACGTCGTGCACGCCCATGACTTCGAACACGGGGCGCATCGCGCCGCCGGCGATGATTCCGGTACCCTCGGAGGCCGGCTGCATGAACACCTTGCTGGCGCCGTGCCAGGCTGTCACGGGGTACTGCAGCGTGCCGCCGTTCAGGCGCACGGTGACCATGTTGGCACGCGCCTTCTCCATCGCCTTCTGGATCGCAGCGGGAACTTCCCGCGCCTTGCCGTATCCGAAGCCGACCCGGCCTTCGCCGTCACCGACCACTGTCAGCGCCGTGAACCCGAACTGGCGGCCACCCTTGACGACCTTGGCCACACGATTGACCGTAATCAGCTTTTCCTGGAGGCCGTCGGTGTTGCTGTCGTTCATCGCCATCGTTACATGCCTCCGTTAGAACTGCAGTCCGCCTTCGCGGGCGGCATCGGCCAGCGCCCGAACGCGGCCATGATACTGGAAGCCGGACCGGTCGAACGCCACGCGCTCGACGCCTGCGGCCTTCGCCCGCTCGGCAATCAGCTTGCCGACCGCCTCCGCAGCGGTGGCTCCTCCGGTGGAGGAGAGCTTGCCGCGCAGATCCTTCTCCAGGGTACTCGCAGACGCGACGGTCTTGCTGCCGTCGGCCTCGATGACCTGAGCGTACATGTGCCGCGGCGTCCGATGGACACTCAGCCGGTAGGTGCCCAGCTCGCGGATCTTCATCCGGCCCCGACGGGCACGGCGCAGACGTGCTGCCTTCTTATCCATAATCCCTACCTGCTACTTCTTCTTGGCTTCTTTCATGACCACACGTTCGCCCACGTACCGAACACCCTTGCCCTTGTACGGCTCCGGGGGACGGTAGGCGCGAATCTGTGCGGCCACTTCGCCAACGCGTTGTTTATCGATGCCCTTGACCACGATCTCGGTCTGGCTCGGCGTCTCGACGGCAATCCCGTCCGGCACGGCGTAGTTCACCGGATGGGAAAACCCGAGCGTGAGGTTCAGGTTATTACCCTGAGCCTGGGCACGGTAACCGACACCTCGCAGTTCCAGCTTGCGCTCGAACCCTTCGGACACCCCGGTGACCATGTTGTTCAGGACCGCGCGAGTGGTGCCCGCCAGCGCGATGCTCGACTGACGTTCCTTGACCGCGCTGCACCGCAGCTCACCCTCTTCCTCCACGACGTTGACTTCGTCATGGATGTGGAAGTTGAGCTCGCCCTTGCTGCTCTTGACCGTCACGTCCTTGCCATCGAACTTCACCTCGACGCCGGACGGAATCTTGATCGGCTGCTTTGCTACTCTGGACATGGATCTGATCCTGTCTTTAGAAGACCTCGCAGAGGACCTCACCGCCAACGCCCGCAGTCCGCGCGGCGCGGTCGGTCATAACCCCGCGTGAGGTGGAAATAATCGCGACCCCCAGCCCTCCGTTGACCTTCGGGAGGGAGGTCTTGTCCTTGAAAATCCGCAGGCCCGGACGGCTCACCCGCTGGATCCGCTCGATCACGGGCTGGCCCTGGAAGTACTTGAGCCGGATGACGATCACCGGCTTCTTCTCCTCGCCTTCGATGCGGAAATCCTCGATGTAACCTTCCTCCTTGAGCACGCCGGCGACGGCCTGCTTCAGCTTGGAGGAAGGCACGGAGACCTCTGCCTTGTTCGCAGTCTGTGCGTTGCGAATGCGGGTCAGGAGATCCGCAATAGGATCTGTCATGCTCATGCTGTACTTACCTGTCTTGTCTGTATCCGGGCCGTGAAAGACGATTACCAGCTGGACTTGGTCAGCCCTGGAATCATCCCTTTCATCGCTTCTTCCCGCAGCTTGTTCCGCGCGAGGCCAAACTTGCGGTAGTAGCCGCGCGGCCGGCCGGTGACCTGACAGCGATTCCGCTGCCGTACCGGGCTGGAGTTCCGCGGCAGGTTCTGCAGCTTCTCCTGCGCATCCAGCTTCTCGTCTTCCGTGCTTTCAGGGTTCTGAATCACGGCCTTGAGCGCCTTGCGCTTCTCGGCGTATTTGCGAACGAGGCGCGCTCGCTTCTCTTCACGCGCCACCATCGAAGCCTTTGCCATATCGTCCTCGTCTATTTCCGGAACGGAAAGCCGAACGCTTCCAGCAGCGCCTGGCCTTGCTCGTCTGTCTTCGCGGTGGTCGTGATCGTGATGTCCATCCCGCGGATCTTGTCGACCTTGTCGAACTCAAGCTCCGGGAAGATGATCTGCTCACGAACACCCAGGTTGTAGTTACCCCGTCCGTCGAAGGACTTCGGGGAGAACCCGCGGAAGTCGCGAATCCTTGGCGCCGCCACGTTGATGAAGCGGTCCAGGAATTCCCACATGACGTCCCGACGCAGCGTCACCTTGCAGCCGATGGGCCAGCCGTCGCGAATCTTGAAGCCGGCAATCGACTTCCGCGTATACGTGATCGTGGGCTTCTGCCCCGTCAGGGCGGCCATGTCGGACATGGCATTATCAACGATCTTCTTGTCTTTGACCGCCTCCCCGAGACCCATGTTCACGGTCACCTTGGTGATCCGCGGCACTTCCATGACATTACGGAAGTTAAACTGCTCACGCAGTTGCCCGATCACCTCGTTTCTGTATTGCTGCTGCAACCTGACCATGACCACACCTACGCGTCGACGGGTTCGTTGTTCGACTTGAAGTAACGAGCCTTGCGGCCGTCCTCCATCACCTTGATGCCAACACGGTCACCCTTTCCAGCCTTGTGGTTGTAGAGCTGCACATTCGACAGATCCACCGGCGCTTCCTTCTCCTGGATGCCGCCAGACTCACCACGCTGCGGGTTCGCCTTGATATGGCGCTTGACCATGTTGACGTTCTCGACCACCACCTGGTTGTCGTCGCGCAACACGCGCACGACGGTTCCGCGGCGGCCTTTGTCCTTTCCGGCGACAACAATGACGTCGTCACCCTTCTTGATCTTCTGCATGAGATCCTCTCTCCGCTTACAGCACTTCAGGTGCCAGCGAAATAATCCGCATGAACTGCGTCGTCCGCAGCTCACGGGTCACGGGACCGAAGACGCGCGTACCGACAGGGGCCAGCTGGTTGTTCAGCAGCACCGCGGCATTGCCGTCGAAACGGATCACCGAACCGTCTGGCCGGCGGACGCCCTTGCGGGTGCGAACAACAACGGCGTTGTACACCTCGCCCTTCTTGACGCGGCCACGCGGGATGGCCTCCTTGACGCTCACCTTGATGATGTCGCCAATGGCGGCATACCGGCGCCGGGAGCCGCCAAGGACCTTGATACACTGGACTTCGCGGGCGCCACTGTTGTCCGCCGCATCCAGCAGGGTCTGCATCTGAATCATCGTGTTCTACCCGCTTCAGTTGTTCCTCAGGGCCACCGGCTGACTGCATCCGGTCGCCGTAACCTGTTACCGGCGCGCGCGCTCGACCACTTCGACGAGTTTCCAGGACTTGGTCTTGGAGATCGGACGGCATTCTTCCACCGACACCCAGTCCCCTTCCTGACACTCGTTGTTCTCGTCGTGCGCGTGGAGCTTGGTCGAACGACGGATGAACTTACCGTACAGCGGATGTTTCACCATGCGCTCGAAGTAGACCGTAATCGTCCGGTCCATCTTTGCACTCACAACACGGCCGACCTGCGTCCGCCTGGTTTTCGTCTGCTCACTCATGACTGCTCACCCGCCTTGCGCTTTTCGTTCAGCACGGTCTTGATCCGCGCAACGTCACGGCGCGCGGCTTTGGCAAGATCAGGCCGACCCAGCTGTCCGGTCGCTGCCTGCATGCGCAGATTGAACTGCTCCTTGCGCTTCTCAAGCAGCTCCTTCTCGAGCTCGCCGATACCTTTATTCCGAAGTTCGCTTGCTTTCATCACAGCACCGTCCGGGAAACAAACCGGGTCTTCACCGGAAGCTTCGCCGCTGCCAGGCGAAACGCCTCGCGGGCCACTTCTTCCGAAACCCCTTCAATCTCATAAAGCACGCGACCGGGCTGGATACGCGCGGCCCAATGGTCCACGTTGCCCTTGCCCTTGCCCTGGCGCACTTCCAGCGGCTTCGAGGTCACCGGGTAGTCGGGAAAGACCCGAATCCAGATCTTGCCGCCACGACGTACGTAGCGGTTGATCGCCCGGCGGGCCGCCTCGATCTGACGCGCCGTCACAGGGCCGCGGGTCGTGGCCTTCATGCCGAACTCACCGAAGCTAACCTTGTCGCCCCGGTTCGCCAGCCCGTAATTCCGGCCCTTCTGCTGCTTGCGAAATTTCGTCCGCTTGGGTTGCAACATGGCTAGTTAATCCTTACTTGGTCGCCCCGGCGCGATCCACCTTGCCTTCCCCTTTCTGGAAGAACTCCGGCTCCAGGATCTCGCCCTTGAACACCCACACCTTCACACCGATCACACCATACGTGGTGTGCGCCTCGGCGAAGCCGTAGTCGATATTCGCCCGCAGGGTATGCAGCGGCACACGGCCTTCGCGATACCACTCGGTGCGTGCAATCTCGGCACCGTTCAGCCGGCCGGCCACATTGATCTTGATGCCCTGGGCACCAAGCCGCATGGCGTTGCCGACGGCGCGCTTCGTCGCCCGACGGAACATGATCCGCCGCTCGAGTTGCTGGGCCACGTTTTCCGCCACCAGCTGGGCGTCGAGCTCGGGCTTGCGAACTTCCTCGATGTTGATGTGCACGGGCACACCCATCAGCTTGCTCACTTCCCGACGCAGGACTTCGATGTCCTCGCCCTTCTTGCCGATCACCATCCCAGGCCGCGCGGTGTAGATCGTAACCAGCGCGTTCTTCGGCGGCCGCTCGATCCGGATCGTGCTCACGGATGCATGCGAGAGCTTCTTCTTGATGAACTCGCGGACCTTGAGATCCGTGTTCAGGTAGTCACCGAAATCGGTGCTCTTGGCGTACCACATGGAACGCCAGTCTTCAGTGACGCCCAGACGAAATCCGGTCGGGTGGACTTTATGACCCATGACTGCTCCCGTTTACTCCTCAGCCACCTTGACGGTGATGTGGCTGGTGCGCTTGAGGATCCGGTTCGCGCGGCCCTTGGCGCGCGCCTGGATCCGCTTGTACATCGGCCCTTCGTCAACCATGATCGACGACACACGAAGCTCGTCGATATCAGCGCCGTCATTGTGCTCGGCATTGGCAATGGCCGACAGCAGCACCTTGCGGACGATCCCCGAAGCCTTCTTGGGGCTGAACTCAAGCGTCTGCAGGGCGGAGCCCACGGACTGACCCCGGATCTGATCGGCGACCAGCCGCACTTTCTGCGGCGAGATCAGGGCATACCTGTGTTTCGCTGCGACTTCCATGAGTCACCCCTACCGTTTGGACTTCTTGTCAGCCATGTGGCCGCGATACGTCCGCGTCACCGCGAACTCGCCAAGCTTGTGGCCGACCATCTCTTCGTTGATGAGCACCGGCACATGCTGCCGGCCGTTGTGCACGGCGATGGTGAGCCCGACCATGTCGGGGACGACCATTGAGCGCCGCGACCAGGTCTTGATCGGCCGCTTGGAGTTCGCGTCAGCCGCATCAAGAACTTTCTTGAGCAGGTGGCTATCGACGAACGGACCCTTTTTCATTGAACGTGGCACGAGTACGACCTCTACCTGTTAGCTGCGCTTCTTCTTACCGCGGGCGCGAACGATGTACTGATCCGTCCGCTTGTTCTTGCGCGTCTTGTAACCCTTGGTCGGGACGCCCCAGGGGGTCACCGGATGGCGACCACCGGACGTGCGACCCTCACCACCCCCGTGGGGGTGATCGACCGGGTTCATGACCACGCCACGAACCGTCGGCCGATGCCCACGCCAGCGCGTGGCCCCGGCCTTGCCCAGAGAGCGCAGGCTGTGTTCCTGGTTGCCGACTTCGCCAACCGTCGCCTTGCATTCCGTCGGCACCTTCCGCATTTCGCCCGACCGCAGCCGGATGGTTGCGTAGCTGCCTTCGCGGGCGACCAGCTGTGCCGACGTTCCCGCGGAGCGGACAAGCTGTGCTCCCTTGCCCGGACGCAGCTCAATACAATGAATCTGCGTACCAATCGGGATGCTGCGCATCGGCAGCGCATTCCCGGGCTTGATCGGTGCTTCCTGTCCGGAACTGATCGCGGCACCGACCCGAACCCCGCGAGGCGCGATAATATACCTTCTCTCGCCGTCCGCATAAAGTAGCAATGCGATATTCGCGCTACGATTGGGGTCATATTCCAGGCGCTCGACCTTGGCCGGAATGCCGTCCTTGTTGCGCTTGAAGTCGATAACGCGGTATTGCTGCTTGTGACCGCCGCCCCGGTGCCGAGTGGTGATCCGCCCGGCATTGTTGCGGCCGCCCGTCCGCGACTTCTTCTCGACCAGCGGCGCATACGGTGCGCCCTTGTGCAGCTCGTCGTTCCGAATCTGGACGACAAAGCGGCGCCCTGGTGATGTCGGTTTCGCCTTGAGCAGTGACATGGTTTCTATCCGTCGCTGTGCGTTCGTTATTCACCGCCCAGGAAATCGATGTCCTGGCCAGCCTCGAGGGCCACGTAGGCCTTTTTCCAGTTAGGACGGCGCCCCTTGATGCGGCCAAAGCCCTTGACCTTGCCCTTCATCAGCGCGGTGCGCACATCCGTCACCTTGACGTCGAACAGCTGTTCGACGGCTTGCTTGATCTCACGCTTGTTCGCGTCCCGCTTGACCCGGAACACCACCTGCCCGGCATCTTCGGCCACCACGGTGCTTTTCTCAGAGACATGCGGCGCAAGCAGAATCTCGTACATACGTTCCTGGTTCATACCAGCCACTCCTCAACGCGCTTGAGCGCGTCCACCGTGATCACGACTTTCTCGAACGCGACCAGGCTCACCGGATCCAGGCCGGCGGAATCCGTCACGTCAACGCCGCGCAGATTCCGGGACGCCAGGTACAGGTTGTCGGAATCCGCTTCGGTGACGATCAGGGCATTGGTCGTGCCCATTCCGGTCAGCTTGGCCAGCAGCGCCTTGGTCTTCGGCTCTTCGACCTCGAACGCGTCGACAACCACCAGGCGGTCCTGGCGAGCGAGCTCGGAGAAAATACTGCTGATCGCCGCGCGGTACGCCTTGCGATTCACTTTCTGCGAGAAGTCACGCGGGCGCGCCGCGAAGGTCTTGCCACCGCTGCGCCAGATCGGGCTGCGAATCGTCCCCGCGCGGGCGCGGCCGGTGCCCTTCTGCCGCCACGGCTTGGAGCCGCCGCCACTGACGTCGGACCGGCTCTTCTGCGCCTTGGTCCCGGCGCGGCCGCCTGCCAGATACGCAGTGACCACCTGGTGAACCAGGCCTTCATTGAATTCACGGCCGAAGGCTGCGTCGGACACGGTCACCTTGCCGCCGCCATGGGTCTGGAGTTCCATTAGCTGCTCCTCCCTTCAACGGCCTTCACCGTCGGCTGGACGATGACGTCGGAACCGGTTGCGCCGGGAACCGCGCCCCTGACCAGCAGCAGGTTCCTCTCCGCATCCACGCGGACGATCTCGAGGTTCGCCTCGGTGACCGCCTTGTTGCCCATCTGCCCGGCCATCTTCTTGCCCTTGAACACACGCCCGGGGGACTGGTTCTGACCGATGGAGCCCGGCGCCCGGTGGGCCTTGGAGTTGCCGTGGGTGGCGTCCTGCGTGGCGAAGTTGTGACGTTTCACGCCACCTGCAAAGCCCTTGCCCTTGCTGACCCCGCGCACGTCGACGTGCTGCCCGGCCTCAAAGGCATCGACCTTGATCTCGCCGCCGACTTCCAGCGACGCTTCCTCACCTTCGGCAAGCCTGAATTCCCACAGGCCGCGACCGGCGTCCACACCCGCCTTGGCGAAATGCCCGGCGAGGGGCTTGGTCACACGGGACGGACGACGCGTGCCCGCCGTGACCTGCACCGCCTGATATCCATCGACGTCAGCGTTCTTGAGCTGCGTGATGCGATTCGGGGTGGCCTCGATCACGGTCACCGGGACGGACGCGCCGTCCTCGGTAAAGATCCGCGTCATGCCGCGTTTACGACCGACGATTCCGATAGCCATCGTTACCTCTTCCAGAGACAAAGAGCCCTGGCCGCACCGGTCGGCGCGGCCGGGCCCTGCTTAGCGTAACGCTTCAGTAAAGCTTGATCTGTACGTCGACACCGGCGGCCAGGTCGAGCTTCATCAGCGCGTCCACCGTCTTGTCCGTCGGGTCGATAATGTCCATCAGACGCTTGTGCGTCCGGATCTCGTACTGATCCCGGGCATCCTTGTTGACATGCGGGGAAATCAGCAGAGTGTAGCGTTCCTTCTTCGTCGGCAGCGGAATCGGACCACGCACCTGGGCGCCGGTCCGCTTCGCGGTTTCGACGATCTCACCGGCCGATACATCAATCAGCCGGTGGTCAAACGCCTTGAGTCGAATGCGAATCTTCTGATTGGTAGTCATATCGGCTTACTCAACAATCTTCGATACGACGCCGGCACCGACGGTGCGGCCGCCTTCGCGGATGGCAAAACGCAGACCGTCTTCCATCGCGATCGGAGCAATCAGCGACACCGTCATCTGCACGTTGTCACCCGGCATCACCATCTCCGTACCCGACGGCAGCTCGCAAGAACCCGTCACGTCCGTCGTACGGAAGTAAAACTGCGGACGATACCCGTTGAAGAACGGCGTGTGACGACCACCCTCGTCCTTCGACAGAATGTACACCTCGCACTCGAACTTCGTGTGCGGCGTGATCGAACCCGGCTTGCACAGCACCTGACCACGCTCGACATCATCACGCTTCGTGCCACGCAGCAGCGCACCAATGTTGTCACCCGCCTCGCCCTGGTCCAGCAGCTTGCGGAACATCTCAACACCCGTGCAAACCGTCTTCACCGTCGGGCGAATGCCAACGATCTCGACTTCCTCGCCGGTCTTCACAACACCACGCTCAACACGACCCGTCACCACCGTGCCGCGACCCGAAATCGAGAACACGTCCTCGATCGGCATCAGGAACGGCTGATCCACCGGACGGTCCGGCGTCGGAATGAACGCGTCCATCGCCTCGACCAGCTTCACGATCGACGGCGCGCCAATCTCCGAGGTGTCACCCTCCAGCGCCTTCAGCGCCGAACCCGTGATGATCGGCGTGTCGTCGCCCGGGAAATCGTACTGGCTCAGCAGATCACGAACCTCCATCTCCACGAGCTCCAGCAGCTCCGGATCGTCGACCATGTCCGCCTTGTTCAGATACACCACAATGAACGGAACACCAACCTGGCGACTCAGCAGAATGTGCTCGCGCGTCTGCGGCATCGGACCGTCCGCCGCCGACACCACCAGAATCGCACCGTCCATCTGCGCCGCACCCGTGATCATGTTCTTCACATAGTCCGCGTGACCCGGGCAGTCCACGTGCGCATAGTGACGCTCGCTCGACTCGTACTCCACGTGCGCCGTCGCAATCGTGATACCACGCGCCTTCTCCTCCGGCGCATTGTCAATCTGGTCAAACGCGCGAACGTCACCACCAGACTGCTCACCCATCACCTTCGTCATGGCTGCAGTCAGCGTCGTCTTACCATGGTCAACGTGACCAATCGTTCCCACGTTGCAGTGCGGCTTACTACGCTCAAACTTGCTCTTGGACACGATTCATCCCCTTGTACTGTTGCTGCCGGCGCCAGGGACGCCGACACGAATTCCAATCACCGCGGGGCCACCGCTCCGGTGGCGGGCAGCGGTTCGCTCAGGAGGCTTTCTGCACCTCCGCAGCGACGCTCGCAGGCGCTTCCGCGTAGTGATCAAAGGTCATGACGTAGCTGGCACGCCCCTGGGTCGCGGAACGCAGATCCGTGGAGTAGCCGAACATTTCCTTCAGCGGCACGTCGGCGCGGATGATCCGGCCAACCGGGGCCTCTTCCATGCCCTTGATCGTGCCGCGACGGCGGTTAAGGTCACCGACCACGTCGCCCATGTAGTCTTCGGGCGTCACCACCTCGACGGCCATCATCGGCTCGAGGAGGACCGGATCGGCCTTGGCCACGGCTTCCTTGAATGCCATGGAGCCGGCAATCTTAAACGCCATTTCAGAAGAGTCAACATCGTGGTAGGAGCCGTCGAACAGCACCACCTTGAAGTCGACCACCGGGAACCCGGCAATGACGCCGTTCTCGGACTGCTCCTGGATGCCCTTGTCTACCGACGGGATGTACTCCTTGGGAATAACGCCACCGACGATCTTGTTCTCGAACTCGTACTCGCCGCCGCGATCCAGCGGCACCAGACGGATCCAGACGTGACCGAACTGACCGCGACCACCGGACTGCCGGACGAACTTGCCTTCCTGCTCGACTTCTTTGCGGATGCTCTCGCGGTAGGCCACCTGCGGGTTACCCACGTTGGCCTCGACCTTGAACTCCCGCTTCATCCGGTCAACGATGATCTCCAGGTGCAGTTCGCCCATACCGGAGATAATGGTCTGGCCGGATTCTTCGTCGGTACGCACCTGGAAGGACGGATCCTCTTGGGCGAGCTTGCCCAGGGCCATGCCCATCTTCTCCTGGTCCGCCTTGGACTTCGGCTCCACGGCCACAGAGATAACCGGGTCCGGAAACTCCATCCGCTCCAGCGTGATGTGACTGCCAGCAGCGCACAGCGTGTCACCGGTCGTCACGTCCTTGAGACCAACGGCGGCGGCGATATCACCCGCGCGTACTTCCTTGATCTCCTGGCGATCGTTGGAGTGCATCTGCACAAGCCGACCCACACGCTCCTTCTTGCCCTTGACCGGATTGTAGATCTGGTCACCGGAGCTGATTACACCGGAGTAGACGCGGAAGAACGTCAGCGTGCCGACATAAGGGTCAGTCGCGATCTTGAACGCCAGCGCGGCGAACGGCTCTTCGTCGTCCGGATGCCGCTCCGCCTTCTCGCCGTTGTCCAGCTCACCCTCAACCGCGGGAACCTCCCACGGGTTGGGCAGATACTCGATGACCGCATCCAGCAGAGCCTGAACACCCTTGTTCTTGAACGCCGTACCGCAGGTAATGGGGACGATTTCGTTGGCGATGGTGCGCTTGCGCAGACCAGCACGAATGTCGTCGTCGGTCAGCTCACCTTCAAGGTACTTGTTCATGAGCTCTTCGTCGGCCTCGGCCGCGGCCTCGACGAGTTCTTCGCGATACTTCTCCGCGGTTTCCTTGAGGTCGTCCGGGATATCGGCGGTCTCGTAGGTGACCCCCGCATCATCGGCGTTCCAGTAGATCGCCTGCATCCGCAGGAGATCCACGACACCGGCGAACTCATCCTCGGCTCCGATGGAGAGCTGCAGCGGCACGGCATGGGCGCCGAGCCGGTTCCGCACCATGTCGATGCAGCGGTAGTAGTCTGCACCCATCTTGTCCATCTTGTTGACGAACACGAGGCGCGGGACCCCGTACTTGTTCGCCTGCCGCCAGACGGTCTCGGTCTGCGGCTCCACGCCCGCATTGGCGTCCAGCACACAAACGGCGCCATCGAGCACCCGCAGCGAGCGCTCCACCTCGATGGTGAAATCAACGTGCCCGGGCGTGTCGATGATGTTGATACGCGTCTCGGGGTACTGCTGATCCATCCCCCGCCAGAAGGTCGTCGTAGCGGCGGAGGTGATCGTGATGCCACGCTCCTGCTCTTGGCTCATCCAGTCCATGACCGACGCACCATCGTGGGTCTCCCCCATCTTGTGGGAGATCCCGGTATAGAACAGGATGCGCTCGGTGACGGTGGTCTTGCCGGCATCGATGTGCGCCATGATGCCGATATTGCGATAGCGCTCGATTGGAGTCTTGCGTGGCACGGTAATTACCCTTGCTGTTACCAGCGATAGTGAGAAAACGCCTTGTTGGCTTCGGCCATGCGGTGCGTGTCTTCACGCTTTTTCACCGCGGTGCCGCGACTCTCCGCGGCATCCCGAACCTCGCCGGACAGGCGCTGGGACATCGTCTTTTCGCTGCGCTTGCGCGCGGCCTCGATCAGCCAGCGCATGGCAAGCGTGTTACGCCGATCGGGACGGACTTCCACCGGCACCTGGTACGTGGCACCGCCAACGCGACGCGACTTCACCTCGACCGTCGGGCGGATGTTCTCCAGCGCCTGCTCCAGGGTCGCGACAGGCTCTGCGCTTCCCTTGGCCTGGATCTCGTCCAGCGCGTTGTACACGATCCGCTCGGCGACGGACTTCTTGCCGTCACTCATGAGCATGTTGACGAACTTCGCCAGCAGCTCACTCCCGAATTTGGGATCGGGAAGGACTTTACGTTTGGGAACTTCACGTCTTCTCGGCATGATATTACCCGAAGCCTTTCAGAATACTGGGACGGAACCGACTAGCCCTTGGGCCTCTTGGTACCGTACTTGGAACGGCCCTGGCGGCGCTTGTCGACACCAGCAGTGTCCAGCGCGCCACGAACCGTGTGATAACGCACACCGGGCAAGTCCTTTACACGACCGCCGCGGATCAGAACGACCGAATGCTCCTGGAGGTTATGACCTTCACCACCGATATAGGAGGCGACTTCGTAACCGTTGGTCAGACGCACACGCGCGACCTTACGCAGGGCCGAGTTCGGCTTCTTCGGCGTGGTAGTGTAAACACGCGTGCATACGCCGCGACGCTGGGGACTGGCCTCGAGCGCCGGCACGTTGCTTTTCGCGGTCTTGCTACGGCGTCCCTTGCGGACCAACTGATTGATCGTAGCCATTAATTCGTTCACTCCAAGCTGTAAACAAACGACAGGCCGAACGAGCCGGCCTGTCGAAGGTGCGCAATTGTAGGCAGACAGGGTCCCCCTGTCAACCAAACCCTTGGCTGACGGGGGTTTCCGAAGGCAATAACGGGCCCGCCCTTCAGGCCGGCGGGCCCGCGGCAAAACGCCGTGTTACTCGTCCGGCGTCTCGCTACGCTCCGTTGCTTCACTGTCGCTCTCGGCAAGTTCCGAAGCCAGCTCGGCTTCGGCATCTGCCGCAGAGGTCGGCAGACCCATCTGCCGTTGCCGGCGCCGCTCCTCGTGGTAGGCGAACCCGGTGCCCGCCGGAATGAGCCGGCCCACGATGACGTTCTCCTTGAGTCCGCGGAGATCGTCCTTGCCACCGCGTACCGACGCTTCGGTGAGAACCCGCGTCGTCTCCTGGAAGGAGGCCGCCGAGATGAACGACTCGGTGGACAGCGACGCCTTGGTAATGCCGAGCAGGACCGGCTGGTAATACACCGGTGCCTTCTCGCCGATGGCGAGCTCGTCGTTGATCTCGTCCGCGGTGGCACGATCGACCTGCTCACCTCGCAGCAGCGTGCTGTCGCCGGAGTCCGTGACCTCGGCCTTGCGCAGCATCTGGCGGATGATCACTTCAATGTGCTTGTCGTTGATCTTCACGCCCTGCAGCCGGTAGACGTCCTGGATTTCCTTGACGACGTACGCGGCAAGCGCCGGCACGCCCAGCAGACGCAGGATGTCGTGCGGGCTCGGCTCACCGTCGGCAACCACCTCACCGCGCTCCACGTGCTCGCCTTCGAACACGTTGATGTTGCGCCACTTGGGAATCAGCTCCTCGTAGCTGTCACCCTCCTGCGGCGTGATGATCAGGCGCTGCTTGCCCTTGGTCTCCTTGCCGAACGAGACGGTGCCGGAGATCTCGGCGAGGATCGCCGGCTCCTTCGGCTTGCGCGCCTCGAACAGATCGGCAACACGGGGCAGACCACCGGTAATGTCACGGGTCTTGGAAGACTCCTGCGGAATCCTCGCCAGCACGTCACCGACGTCCACGTCAGCGTTGTCTTCCACGCTGATGATCGCGCCCGCCGGCAGGTAGTACTGCGCCGGGATGTCCGTGCCGGGGATCATGACGTCCTTGCCGTCATCATCCACCAGCTTGATCATCGGCCGCATGTCCTTGGCGGCCACGCGCTCGTCCTTCTTGGCGCCCGGGAGCTGACTGTCATACTCCTGGTTGCCGCGGGTCTTCGGATCGGTGATCTCGAGACTGGACAGGCCGGTGATCTCGTCCACCTGGCGATTCACGGTCACGCCTTCGATGAAGTCGAAGAACCGCAGGCGACCGCGCACCTCGGTGACAATCGGGTGGGTGTGCGGATCCCAGGTAGCGACCACCTGGTTGGCTTCCACCGCATCGCCCTCGTTCACCGGCACCGTGGCACCGTAAGGAACCTTGTAGCGCTCACGCTCACGGCCCTGCTCGTCCATGACCGTGATCTCGCCGGAACGGGAGACCACAACCAGGTTGCCCGAGTGGTGCTGAATGGTGTTCAGCTTGTGGAACCGCACACGACCGGCCGACTTGACTTCCACGTCGCTCACGGCGGCGGCACGAGAAGCCGCACCACCGATGTGGAACGTGCGCATGGTCAGCTGCGTACCCGGCTCACCGATGGACTGCGCGGCGATGACGCCCACGGATTCGCCCACGTTGACCTGATGCCCGCGGGCCAGATCGCGGCCGTAACACATGGAGCACACACCGTGACGGGTGTTACAGGTGATGGGCGAGCGCACCTTCACCTCGTCCACACCCATGGTTTCCATCTGGTCGACCAGCGCTTCGTCGAGCAGGGTACCGGCGGGCAGGGCCACTTCCTGGCTCTCGCTGTCGAGCACGTCGTTGCAGAGCACACGGCCCAGCACGCGCTCGCGCAGCGGTTCCACCACGTCACCACCTTCGATGATGGGCGACATGTAGACACCGTTCTCGGTACCGCAGTCGTGCTCGGTGACCACCAGGTCCTGAGCGACATCCACGAGACGGCGGGTCAGGTAACCGGAGTTGGCGGTCTTGAGCGCCGTATCCGCCAGACCCTTACGGGCGCCGTGCGTGGAGATGAAGTACTGCAGCACGTTCAGGCCTTCACGGAAGTTCGCCGTGATCGGGGTCTCGATAATGGAGCCATCCGGCTTGGCCATCAGACCACGCATCCCGGAGAGCTGGCGGATCTGGGCAGCAGAACCACGGGCGCCGGAATCGGCCATCATGAAGATGGAGTTGAACGACGACTGCCGCACCTCGTTGCCCTCGGCGTCCACCACGGCTTCCGTGCCGAGTTTGTCCATCATGGCCTTGGCCACCTGGTCGTTGGTGCGGGACCAGATGTCGACCACCTTGTTGTACCGCTCGCCGTTGGTAACCAGACCCGAGGCGTACTGTTCCTCGATGTCCTTCACCTCTTCCTCGGCACCGCCGAGAATGCCGCCCTTTTCCTCCGGGATGACCATGTCATTCACGCCGATGGACACGGCGGCCCGGGTGGAGAAGTGGAAGCCCATGTACATGAGCTGGTCGGCGAAGATCACCGTCTCCTTCAGGCCCACATCGCGGTAGCAGGCGTTGATGGTGGCGGAGATCGACTTCTTGTTCATCTCACGGTTCACCAGCTCGAACGGCAGGCCTTCCGGCATGATGCGGTAGATCAGCGCACGGCCAACGGTGGTGTCGTAACGGGTAATGGTCTCGCGGCGCGAACCGTCCTCCTCGATCACCGTCTCCTTGATACGCACCTGCACGGCCGCCTGCAGACCCACCTGACCGCTGTCGTAGGCCCGGTGGACCTCATTCAGGTCGGAGAAGCGCGTGCCCTCGCCGGACGCGTTCACCCGGTGGCGGGACATGTAGTACAGGCCCAGCACCACGTCCTGGGACGGCACGATGATGGGATCACCGCTGGCGGGCGACAGGATGTTGTTGGTCGCCATCATCAGGGCGCGGGATTCCAGCTGCGCCTCCAGAGACAGGGGCACGTGCACGGCCATCTGGTCGCCGTCGAAGTCGGCGTTGTAGGCGGTGCAGACCAGCGGATGCAGCTGGATGGCCTTGCCCTCGATCAGCACCGGCTCGAACGCCTGGATACCCAGCCTGTGCAGGGTCGGCGCACGGTTGAGAAGCACCGGGTGCTCCCGGATGACATCTTCGAGGATGTCCCAGACTTCCGGCGCCTCGCGCTCGACCATCTTCTTGGCCGCCTTGATGGTGGTCGCCAACCCGAGCCGCTGCAGCTTGGAGAAAATGAACGGCTTGAACAGCTCCAGCGCCATGCGCTTGGGCAGCCCGCACTGGTGCAGACGCAGGGTCGGACCCACCACGATCACGGAGCGACCGGAGTAGTCAACGCGCTTGCCGAGCAGGTTCTGCCGGAAACGGCCCTGCTTGCCCTTGATCATGTCGGCCAGGGACTTCAGCGGACGCTTGTTGGTGCCGGTAATGGCGCGACCGCGGCGGCCGTTGTCCAGCAATGCGTCCACGGACTCCTGCAGCATGCGCTTTTCGTTGCGCACGATGATGTCCGGGGCGTTCAGCTCCAGCAGCCGCTTGAGGCGGTTGTTGCGGTTGATCACCCGCCGGTACAGATCGTTCAGATCACTGGTGGCGAAGCGACCGCCGTCCAGCGGCACGAGCGGCCGCAGATCCGGCGGCAGCACCGGCAGCACGTCCAGCACCATCCACTCCGGCTTGTTGCCGGACTCGATGAACGCCTCAACGATCTTCAGCCGCTTGGACAGCCGCTTGATCTTGGTGTCGGAGTTGGTGGCGTTGAGCTCCTCGCGCAGCTTCTGCTGCTCTTCCTGAAGCTCCACGCTCGACAGCAGCTCCTTCACCGCCTCCGCGCCCATGCGGGCGTCGAACTCGTCGCCGTACTGCTCCACCGCGTCCAGGTAGCCCTCGTCGGTGAGGAGCTGGCCGCGCTCCAGCGGCGTCATGCCCGGATCGATGACGATGAACGCCTCGAAGTAGAGAACGCGCTCGATGTCGCGCAGGGTCATGTCCAGCAGCAGACCGATGCGGCTGGGCAGGGACTTCAGGTACCAGATGTGTGCAACCGGGCTGGCCAGGTCGATGTGGCCCATGCGCTCGCGGCGCACCTTGGCCAGCGTCACCTCGACGCCGCACTTCTCGCAGACCACGCCGCGATGCTTGAGCCGCTTGTACTTGCCGCACAGGCACTCGTAATCCTTCACCGGACCGAAGATCTTGGCGCAGAACAGGCCGTCGCGCTCCGGCTTGAAGGTACGGTAATTGATGGTCTCCGGCTTCTTTACTTCACCGAATGACCAGGACCGGATCATTTCCGGCGAAGCCAGCTTGATCCGGATGGAGTCGAAATCATCCGGCTGTCCGCCGGCCTGCTTGAACAGATTGAGAAGGTCTTTCATAGCCGTTCGTCCGCCAACCTCGTTCGTGAATGCTGACGCCGCTGCCGGGTTTCCCCCGGCAGCGGTGCGCTTGTGGTGATCAGTCCTGTTCCAGCTCGATATTGATACCGAGGGAGCGGATCTCCTTGATCAACACGTTGAAGGACTCGGGCATACCGGCCTTCATTTCATGATTGCCGTCCACGATGTTCTTGTACATCTGTGTCCGGCCGTTCACGTCATCGGATTTCACCGTCAGCATCTCCTGCAGCGTATACGCCGCACCGTAGGCCTCCAGCGCCCAGACTTCCATCTCACCAAACCGCTGCCCGCCGAACTGCGCCTTACCGCCCAGCGGCTGCTGGGTGACCAGCGAGTACGGCCCGGTGGAACGGGCGTGCACCTTGTCGTCGATGAGGTGGTTGAGCTTAAGCATGTACATGTAGCCCACGGTCACAGGGCGGTCAAACGCATCGCCCGTGCGCCCATCGAAGAGCGTGGTCTGACCGGACTCCGGAAGCCCCGCCTGGCGCAGCATGTACTTGATCTCATCCTCGTTGGCACCATCGAACACCGGCGTTGCCATGGGCACCCCGCCGCGAAGGTTGCCACACAGGCGAACCACCTCTTCGTCGCTGAGGTTCGCCAGGTCCACGGTCTGGCCACTGTGGTTGTAGATGGCATCCAGTTCCTGACGCAGCTCGTCCACCTTGGCCTTGGCGTCCAGCATATTGGCGAGCTTGCGCCCCAACTCCTTGGCCGCCCAGCCCAGATGGACCTCGAGCACCTGCCCCACATTCATGCGTGATGGCACACCCAGTGGGCTGAGCACCACGTCCACGGGACGGCCGTCCTTGTCGAACGGCATGTCCTCCTGGGGCACGATCATGGAGATGACGCCCTTGTTCCCGTGGCGCCCGGCCATCTTGTCACCGGCCTGGAAACGGCGCTTCACCGCCAGGTAGACCTTGACCATCTTGAGCACACCGGGAGCGAGGTCATCCCCCTGGGTGATCTTGCCCTTCTTCTCCTCGAAGTGCTGCTCGAACGCCTCCTGCTGGGACTTCAGCTGCTGCTGCACCCGCTCCAGGAGTTCGTTCGCGGACTCGTCCTTCAGACGGATCTCGAACCACTTGTCCCGATCCAGCGTCTCCAGGTATTTCTCGGAGACCTTGTTGCCGGACTTCAGGCCGTTCGGGCCGCCTTCGGCTTCCAGGCCGACAATGGCCGACTGCACGCGCTGGAAGGCGTCGTCCTCGAAGATGCGGTACTGGTCGTCCAGATCCTTGCGGATCTTCGCCAGCGCCTCGCGCTCGATGGACAGCGCACGGGAGTCCTTCTCCACGCCGTCCCGGGTGAAGACCTGCACGTCGATGACCGTGCCGTCCATGCCCGAGGACACCCGGGAGGAGGTATCCTTCACGTCCGACGCCTTCTCGCCGAAGATGGCGCGCAGGAGTTTCTCCTCCGGCGTCAGCTGGCTCTCGCCCTTGGGCGTCACCTTGCCGACCAGGATGTCACCCGCCTTCACCTCGGCCCCGATGTAGACAATACCGGCCTCGTCCAGCTTGGACAGGGCGGACTCGCCCACGTTGGGGATATCCGCGGTGATCTCCTCCGGCCCGAGTTTGGTATCCCGGGCGACGCAGGTGAGCTCCTCGATGTGGATCGTGGTGTAACGATCCTCCTGAACCACCCGCTCGGAGATGAGGATGGAGTCCTCGAAGTTGTAACCGTTCCAGGGCATGAAGGCGATGAGCATGTTCTGCCCCAGCGCCAGCTCGCCCATGTCCGTGCTCGGGCCGTCGGCCAGCACGTCACCGGTGGCCACCACGTCACCCACGTTCACCAGCGATTTCTGGTTGATGCAGGTGTTCTGGTTCGAGCGCGTGTACTTGGTGAGGTTGTAGATATCCACACCCGGCTCGCCCGGCGCCGTCTCGTCGTCGTTGACACGGATGACGGCCCGCGCGGCGTCCACGGACTCGACCACTCCGCCCCGGCGCGCCACCACGGTGACACCGGAGTCGGTGGCCACGGCACGTTCCATGCCGGTCCCCACCAGCGGCTTCTCGCCCCGCAGCGTCGGCACCGCCTGGCGCTGCATGTTGGCGCCCATGAGCGCGCGGTTGGCGTCGTCGTGCTCCAGGAACGGCACCAGCGCCGCGGCCACGGAGACGGTCTGCTTCGGCGACACGTCCATGTACTGGATCTTGTCCGGCGTGGACATGCCGAATTCGTTCTGGTGCCGGATCGAGATCAGGTCGTCCGCCAGGTTGCCGTTCTCGTCCAGCCGGGCGTTGGCCTGGGCGATGATGTAGCGCGACTCCTCGATCGCCGACAGGTAGTCCACCTGGGACGTGACCTGTCCGTCCACCACCCGCCGGTACGGCGTCTCCAGGAAGCCGTAACGGTTGGTGCGGGCGTAGCACGCCAGCGAGTTGATCAGACCGATGTTCGGCCCTTCCGGCGTCTCGATCGGGCAGACCCGGCCGTAGTGGGTCGGATGCACGTCGCGGACTTCGAAGCCGGCGCGCTCACGTGTGAGACCACCCGGCCCGAGAGCGGAGACCCGGCGCTTGTGGGTCACCTCGGAGAGCGGATTGTTCTGGTCCATGAACTGCGACAGCTGGGAGGAGCCAAAGAACTCCTTGATCGCCGCCGCCACCGGCTTGGCATTGATCAGTTCCTGGGGCATCAGCCCCTCGCTCTCGGCCAGGCTCAGCCGCTCGCGCACCGCGCGCTCCACACGCACCAGGCCGACCCGGAAGACATTCTCCGCCATCTCGCCAACGGAGCGGATGCGGCGGTTCCCCAGGTGGTCGATGTCATCGACCGTGTCCTTGCCGTTGCGGATGTCGATCATCGCCTTGAGCACGTCGATGATGTCGTCGTTGCTCAGGGTGCCCGAACCGGTCACTTCGTCGCGACCGACCCGGAGATTGAACTTCATCCGGCCCACGGCGGAGAGGTCGTACCGGTCTTCCGAGAAGAACAGGTTCTGGAACAGGCTCTCGGCGGCATCCTTCGTCGGCGGCTCGCCGGGCCGCATCATGCGGTAGATCTCGACCAGCGATTCCAGCTGCGTGCGCGTGGTATCGATCCGCAGCGTGTTGGACACGTACGGCCCCTGGTCCAGGTCGTTCACGAACAGGGTATCGATCTTCTTGATACCGGCATCGCGCATGGCCTGGATGCTGTCGGGCGTCAGCTCGGCGTTGGCTTCGGCAATCACTTCGCCGGTGGAGGCGTCGACCACGTCATGGGCCAGAATGCGGCCTTCCAGGTACTCTTCCGGCACCGTGAGCTGCTTCATTTCCGCCTTTTCCATTTGGCGGATGTGCCGCGCGGTTACGCGCCGCCCCTGCTCCACCAGCACCTCGCCGTTGAGCTCGATGGGGAACTGGGCGGTCTCGCCACGCAGCCGCTCCGGGACCAGGTCCAGGACCACGCTGTCCGTCTTGAAGTGGAACGTGTTCTTTTCGAAGAAGAGATCCAGGATCTCTTCCGGGCCGTAGCCCAGCGCGCGCAGCAGAATGGTCGCCGGCAGCTTCCGGCGACGGTCGATGCGCACGAAGATGTTGTCCTTGGGATCGAACTCGAAATCGAGCCAGGAGCCGCGATAGGGAATCACCCGCGCGGAGAACAGCAGCTTGCCCGAAGAGTGCGTCTTGCCCTTGTCGTGGTCGAAGAACACACCGGGCGAGCGGTGCAGCTGGTTGACGATGACGCGCTCGGTGCCGTTCACCACGAACGTGCCGTTCTCGGTCATGAGCGGCAGTTCGCCCATGTAGACTTCCTGCTCCTTGACGTCCTTGACCGTCTTGGCGTCCTTGTCATAAATGACGAGACGCACCAGGGCGCGCAGCGGCGCCGCGTAGGTCATGCCGCGGAGCTGGCACTCCTTGACGTCGAACACGGGCGTACCGATACGGTAGTTCACGTACTCCAACGCCGCGGAGCCCGAATAGCTGCTGATCGGAAACACGGAACGGAACGCGGCATGCAGACCGCCTTCGTCACGCTGATCCGGGTTGGAGTCCAGTTGCAGGAACTGGTGATAGGAATCCAGCTGCGTCGCTAGAAGATAGGGGACCTCCAGAATATTGGGGATCTTGCCGAAATCCTTGCGGATACGCTTCTTTTCGGTGAACGAATAGGCCATCGAGGTTCCTCACCCATGTTCGTCCGGGGAACGAGACAGTTGTTTAAACTTCCGCACTCAGGCCACAACGGCCGAAGCACGTAACTTTAAACCCGCTCGGACATCCGGTTGTCCCAGAAACGGGAAAAGGCCGGCGGCCACTGGGCCACCAGCCGATCCCGATCACAGCTTGCTAACGCTCTCTGCCGTCAAGTCTTACTTGATCTCGACGGAAGCGCCAGCCTCTTCCAGCTTGCTCTTCATCTCTTCGGCTTCGTCCTTGCTCGCGCCTTCCTTGAGCGGGGACGGAGCGCCTTCGACGACTTCCTTGGCTTCCTTCAGGCCCAGGCCGGTGATGCCGCGAACGGCCTTGATCACGCCGACCTTGTTGTCACCGAAGCTGCTCAGGATGACGTCGAACTCGGTCTTCTCTTCGGCGGCTTCAGCTTCACCACCACCAGCGGCGGCAGGCGCAGCGGCCACGGCGGCAGCAGCAGTGACGCCGAACTTCTCTTCCATCGCCTCGATGAGATCAACGATCTCGAGGACGCTCATGTTACCGATCGTCTCGAGGATGTCCTCTTTGGAAACGGCCATTTTGAAACTCCTGCGTTTAAACGGTCAGATCAGCCCCTTCGGGCTTTGACTGCGTAATGAAAGAATCAGACGAAAACCGGAAGTCGATCAGCCCGCCTCTTTGGCGTCGCGAACAGCGGCCAGGGTCCGCACCAGTTTGCCGGGCACCTCGTTCAAGGTGGTTGCCAGCTTCTGGGTCGGCGCCTTCATGGTCGCCATCAGCTTGCTGATAGCCTCGTCGCGCGTGGGCAGGCTCGCCAGACGCTCCAGTTCGGAGGCCGGGTAGACTGAACCACTGATGGAGACGAACTTCGGAACAAGCTTGTTGTTCTCCTTGGCGTAGGACTTCACCAGCCGCGCTGCAGAACCCGGATCCTCCTGGGAGAATGCGAGCATCAGCGGACCGGAGAACTCCTCCGTCATGCATTCGAAGTCCGTCCCTTCAACAGCCCGACGCGCAATCGAGTTCTTGACCACCCGAAGGTAGACCCCCTGATTGCGTGCCTGGGCGCGCAGGCTGTCCATCTCGGTCGCCTTGATACCGCGGTACTCCGCAGCAACGGCCGAGTGGGCCGATTGGGCGACCGCATTGACTTCCGCGGTCATCGCCTTTTTCTGTTCCAGACTCATTGGCATTGGGAATGTCCTCCTGGAACCTGGCCATGACCCCCGACAACGACACGTTGCCGAGGCGCGTGTGAGCCGGATAATCCGGCTCGCCCCTTTCGGGGTTGAACGGTCGCCTTCCGCAGCATTGATCTGCCCGGGGCTGCACCGTCTACGCTGGCCGACCACCGGGGTGATCGATTAAGCGGCCGGAGCCGCGCCAAGCGGTCTCTGACGGCTGCCGCTTTCCGACAGCCTCAAGACACCGCGCGGGCGATGGCAGCGCCATCACCCGATGCGGATCTGGTTCAGGTGCTCAGCGACGACAGATCCAGGGCAATCCCCGGACCCATGGTGGACGCCACTGTCACCTTCTTCATGTAAATGCCCTTGGCAGCCGCCGGCTTGGCCTTGTTCAGGTCGGAGACCAGCGCTTCCAGGTTCTCGCGCAGCTGCTGGGGCGTAAAGTCAATCTTGCCGATACCGGCATGGATGATGCCTTTCTTGTCGGTGCGATACCGCACCTGACCGGCCTTGGCGTTCTTCACCGCCGCGGCCACATCCTGAGCAACCGTCCCGACTTTCGGGTTCGGCATGAGACCGCGCGGGCCGAGAATCGTTCCCAGCTTGCCCACGGTACCCATGGTATCAGGGCTGGCAATGACCACGTTGAAGTCCAGGTCTCCGCCCTTGATCTGTTCGGCAAGGTCGTCCATGCCGACCACGTCGGCCCCGGCTTCCTTCGCGGCTTCGGCCTTGTCGCCCTGGGCGAAGACCGCAACCCGCACGCTCTTGCCGGTGCCGTTGGGCAGTACGGTGGAACCGCGCACGATCTGATCGGACTTCCGCGGATCAACACCCAGGTTCACCGCCACTTCAACCGTCTCCGAGAAGCGAGGCGCCGGCAGATCCTTCAGCAGTGCAAACGCATCTTCGGCAGGGTACAGCTTGCCGCGCTCGACCTTCTCGGCGAACACTTTCTGGCGCTTGGTCAGCTTAGCCATTATTCGACCCCCTCAACCTCGAGACCCATGCTCCGCGCACTACCGGCGATGGTGCGAACGGCCGCATCCATGTCGGAGGCGGACAGGTCCGGCTCCTTGGTGCGTGCAATCTCCTCGAGCTGCTCACGCGTCACCGTGCCGACCTTGTTCTTGTTCGGCACACCGGAACCACTCTTGATGCCGGCCGCCTTCTTGAGAAGGATCGCCGCCGGCGGGGTCTTGGTGATGAACGTGAAGCTGCGGTCGGAGTAGACCGTAATCACCACGGGAATCGGCAGGCCCGGCTCCATCTCCTGGGTCTGGGCGTTGAACGCCTTACAGAACTCCATGATGTTCACGCCGTGCTGACCCAGCGCGGGGCCGACGGGCGGCGACGGGTTGGCCTGACCGGCCTTCACTTGCAGCTTGATGTAAGCTGAAACCTTCTTGGCCATGAAAGCCTCCTGATGTGGGTGCGAACGCCTTTTCGGCTCCCCGGTTCAAATACGCAACGCCGGAACGGGTGAACCCGATCCGGCGCTCTACCCGAGCGTCAGGCTCAGGTTTTCTCGACCTGATCGAAGCCCAACTCCACCGGCGTGGAGCGACCGAAGATCAGGACGGCCACCCGCAGGCGGCTCTTTTCGTAGTTCACTTCTTCCACGGCGCCGTTGAAATCGGTGAACGGACCATCGATGACCCGCACGACCTCGCCCACCTCGAACAGCACCTTCGGACGCGGCTTCTCAACGCCTTCCTGCACCCGGTTGAGGATCTGATCGGCTTCGCGATCGGAAATCGGCGCCGGCCGATCACTGCGCCCGCCAATGAACCCCATGACCCTAGGCACTTCCTTCACCAGGTGCCAGGTCTCGTCGTCCATTTCCATGCGAACCAGCACGTAACCGGGGAAGAACTTCCGCTCACTGCGGCGCTTCTGCCCGCCGCGAATCTCGACCACCTCTTCGGTGGGCACGAGAATGTCACCGAACTTCTCTTCCAGACCGGCGCGCTTGACGCGCTCTTCAATGGCCTGCTTGACCTTGTTTTCGAACCCGGAATAGGCGTGAACCACATACCAGCGCATCGTCATGCCCTCAGCCTCCCGGATTGAGCAGCTGCTGGACAGCCCAAAGGAAGAACATGTCCATCAGCCATAGAAAGATTGCCACCAGGACCACAACAATCAGCACGATGATCGTCGTCTGCACGGTCTCCTGCCGGGTCGGCCAGACCACCTTGCGCACCTCGGTGCGGGAATCCTGCATGAACCGCCAGAGATTCGCGCCCGGGTTGGTGGTAACCGCAATACCCACGGCGACCGCGCCAACGGCAAGAATGCCAAGCACCCGGAACAGCTGCGGCTGATCCTCGTAGATGTAGAAGCCGAAGATCCCGGCCCCGAGGATCACGAGCGCTGCCACCAGCTTGATGGTGTCAGCCGGCGAGTTTTCGGTGTTTGACTTGGACTTCATCGGTTCCGTGGGACTCCGATCGGGAAGCGCCTTGACGGCGACACGCCCTGCCATCCTGTTGAGTGGCAGGCCAGGAGGGACTCGAACCCCCAACCTGCGGTTTTGGAGACCGCTGCTCTGCCAATTGAGCTACTGGCCTGTTGAACGTTGCTACACGGAACCCAAGCAGCCAAGGCGCGAGCGGGTCATGCCCGTCTCGCGCCCTGTAGTCTACCTGATTGTTCCGCGTTACGCAGGCTCCGATCAGTCGATGATCTTGGAGACCACGCCGGCACCGACGGTGCGGCCGCCTTCGCGGATGGCAAAACGCAGACCGTCTTCCATCGCGATCGGAGCAATCAGCGACACCGTCATCTGCACGTTGTCACCCGGCATCACCATCTCCGTACCCGACGGCAGCTCGCAAGAACCCGTCACGTCCGTCGTACGGAAGTAAAACTGCGGACGATACCCGTTGAAGAACGGCGTGTGACGACCACCCTCGTCCTTCGACAGAATGTACACCTCGCACTCGAACTTCGTGTGCGGCGTGATCGAACCCGGCTTGCACAGCACCTGACCACGCTCGACATCATCACGCTTCGTGCCACGCAGCAGCGCACCAATGTTGTCACCCGCCTCGCCCTGGTCCAGCAGCTTGCGGAACATCTCAACACCCGTGCAAACCGTCTTCACCGTCGGGCGAATGCCAACGATCTCGACTTCCTCGCCGGTCTTCACAACACCACGCTCAACACGACCCGTCACCACCGTGCCGCGACCCGAAATCGAGAACACGTCCTCGATCGGCATCAGGAACGGCTGATCCACCGGACGGTCCGGCGTCGGAATGAACGCGTCCATCGCCTCGACCAGCTTCACGATCGACGGCGCGCCAATCTCCGAGGTGTCACCCTCCAGCGCCTTCAGCGCCGAACCCGTGATGATCGGCGTGTCGTCGCCCGGGAAATCGTACTGGCTCAGCAGATCACGAACCTCCATCTCCACGAGCTCCAGCAGCTCCGGATCGTCGACCATGTCCGCCTTGTTCAGATACACCACAATGAACGGAACACCAACCTGGCGACTCAGCAGAATGTGCTCGCGCGTCTGCGGCATCGGACCGTCCGCCGCCGACACCACCAGAATCGCACCGTCCATCTGCGCCGCACCCGTGATCATGTTCTTCACATAGTCCGCGTGACCCGGGCAGTCCACGTGCGCATAGTGACGCTCGCTCGACTCGTACTCCACGTGCGCCGTCGCAATCGTGATACCACGCGCCTTCTCCTCCGGCGCATTGTCAATCTGGTCAAACGCGCGAACGTCACCACCAGACTGCTCACCCATCACCTTCGTCATGGCTGCAGTCAGCGTCGTCTTACCATGGTCAACGTGACCAATCGTTCCCACGTTGCAGTGCGGCTTACTACGCTCAAACTTGCTCTTGGACATGGAGATCTCCCGGACTTTCCTTTGCTTCGCCAGGAACCGCAGCCACGGTTCGTCACGGACACGCTTCTACCAACTAATGGAGCCCATAGGCGGATTTGAACCGCCGACCTCTCCCTTACCAAGGGAGTGCTCTACCTCTGAGCTATATGGGCCCTGTTCAACTCTCGCGGCGCCGGCAGTGCAACGCCTTCTTTCTGGAGCGGGTGATGGGAATCGAACCCACATCATCAGCTTGGAAGGCTGAGGTTCTACCGTTGAACTACACCCGCGAGCTACATGAGTGGCGGCGCGCATCGCTGCCGGACACCCGAAACTCCCTGAACGAGCAATAGGCACCGACCGAAGGTCAGTGCCCCGTACCGCCACCGGGCGGCCGCTCCGTGCCGGCGCTTCGAGCGCCCTGCACTCTCGAATTTGGTGGAGGGGGGAGGATTCGAACCTCCGAAGGCTGTGCCAGCAGATTTACAGTCTGCCCCCTTTGGCCGCTCGGGAACCCCTCCTGATTTTGGAGCGCGGTACTTTGCGCCAGAAGCAGCGTCGCTGTCAACTACCGAACATCGCCAAGCAGTAAATGCTGCGCTGCAAGCGCGGAAGTATAGACAATACAGCGCAGGTACGCGAGGGGCGTCAGTAGCTGGGGCAGGTTGTCGCCCGCTCCCCGCATTGCGGGGGCCATACACGCTCCCCATAATGACGTCTGGTCACGACAACCAACGCGGGGGAAGGGCGTGAGCGCATCGTCTGTTCTGGTCACCGGGGGGGCCGGGTACATCGGCAGCCACGTCACGCGGCAGCTCGTGCAGCGCGGCGAACGGGTCATCGTGCTGGACAACCTCTCCACCGGCTTTCGCGAAGCCGTGGAGGGCGCGGAGCTGGTGGTCGGGGATACCGGTGATGCCGGACTGGTCAACGATCTCATGCAGCACTACGCCGTCGGCACGCTGATGCACTTCGCGGCCCACACCGTCGTACCGGAGTCCGTCGCCGATCCGCTGAAATACTACCGCAACAACACCAACAGCAGCCGCATCCTGCTGGAAGCCTGTGTTGCCAACGGCGTGAGACAGGTGGTGTTCTCGTCCACCGCCGCGGTCTACGGCGAGGCGTCTGGCGATACCGTGGCGGAGGACAGCCCGCTCAACCCCATCAACCCTTACGGGCGCTCAAAGCTGGCCACGGAATGGGTGCTGGAGGACCTGGCCACCGCCGGTGAACTGGAGCACCTCACCCTTCGCTACTTCAACGTCGCCGGCTGCGCACCGGACGGGCGCATCGGGCAGTCCACACCTAACGCCACCCTGCTGATCAAGGTCGCCGCGGAGGCAGCAGTCGGCGTGCGCAACGGGATGCGTGTGTTCGGTACCGACTACCCCACGCCGGACGGCACCTGCGTTCGCGATTTCATCCACGTGGAGGACCTGGCCGACGCTCATGTACTGGCCCTGGATCATCTGCGTGGTGGCGGCAGATCGCTTACCCTGAACTGTGGCTACGGCCATGGCTACAGCGTGCGGGACGTACTGACAACGGTCGAACGAGTTGCTGGCGCTCCGCTGAACACCACCTATACCAACCGACGCCCCGGGGATCCGGCACGACTCGTGGCCAACGCGGATCGTATCCGACGGCACCTCGCCTGGACGCCGAAGTACGACGACCTGGAGACCATCGTGCGAACGGCCATCGCATGGGAGCGAAACCGCCGGTATTGAATCGGACGCGGTGTTGCCGGGACTACCGTCATACGGTGCGACAAGCCAATCAACAGTGACCTGTCCCGCCGCTCCTCACAAGAGCAGAAACGGCCGGGGCAGCCTGCGGAACAGGTCACACTCCCTGCCTGATCGCCCCCTCGCCACCGGTGCGACCGACCAGGGTCGGCCACACCAGACGGCCGGAACCGGAGCGCAGGCGATTACGCGATGCGATCCTCGATCATCGGCGCAGGCCCCCGACGCTCGCCCCGCACCGGTCGACGCGGATCCGACCGCCCAGCGTCCGCCTCGACCAACTGCCCTGCCAAACGGGCCAGCGCAGTCCCCTCGGCCTTTACTCCGGACCACAAGGCATCCAGGCTGGCCATGACCGGCTGACGAGCACCGCGGTGATTGATGACCGGGCCGATGGGCTGAAAATGAATGCCAACGCGGGTGAAAAAACGGATCAGCGCAGCATTCAGCAGCGCCGTCCAGTGCGTCACGCCGGACTCCCAACTCTGCCGGAACAGCAACGCCACCAGCCCCATTGTCACGTGACGGGAGCTGACCATTACGGACTGCTGCTGGCTCATTAATGTCGAAAAGGTACGGGTGACGGCAAAACGGGACACCTCGGCAATGCGACAGGACGGGTTCAACTGGCGGGTGCGAGCGAGTTGCTGCTCGACACTGCGCGACCCATGGGTTCGTATCGGCAATCCGTGGCCGTCGTCGAACACCAGTCGGGACGTCCCGACAGTGGTCCCGTCTGATCGATTGCGGACAAGCACGTGTGTGGCTGCGTCGTCATACTCATCGGTTTCCATGTGATCAGGAAAACGCGAGTAATCCTCATAGCCACGCTCAAGACAGTACACCTGGTAACGCAGACGAAGCGCATCCTGGACGGCGCCGGGATCCTGCGCACACTGGGCAAGCAGCGATTCATGGTAGATCGCGGAAAGATTGTTCATTGTGGTACCCCCCACGGAAAAGGACACCGACGGCTACCCTATGGCGCCAAGGCGCCGCCATCGGCCAGTACCCCGCTCGCATCGCGCGCGCGCGAAGTCAACCGGCTAAAGCAATTTTTGCGCCAGGGTCGTAAGTTGTTGTTTTTGGAATGGTCATTCTGGCGAATCCGTTTCGCCGCTCCGAGGGAGGCGATCAAACTGTAATCACACAGCGACACTCCCGGCCGCCGCTTCCCGCATGAAACCCTCTCGATCCCAGGCATGGCACCGCCCCCGGGAATGTCGTTGAAAAGCAACATGCAGGGGGCACGTCGCGGACGGACTCGGCGGTGCCGCGATCAGGACGTGCGCCTCTCCCTTTCAGCAGTGGACCCGTATCGAGTATCCTTTGCCTGCCTTGCCTGCGTCGGCATCCACGCTGGTCTCCGCGCTTGTATTCCCCTGCGGACCGGGGCACGTTAAACGATCAACCAACCGGACAGGTTGCCCACATACCGTGCGCATGAACGCCCGCAACTACCTTGCTCTTGCCGTCGTTGCCGGCATGACCCCGTTGTTTTTCATCGATCTCGGCGCATGGCGACAGGTCTTCGCCCCGGAGATCCACATCTTCGGCCATCTCCTGTATTTCGCGCTCCTGGGTTGGCTCATACTCCAGGCACCGGTACTGCAGCGATACAGTTTTGCCAAACGCGGCATCGCGGTGTTGGCCATTGCCCTGCTGCTTGGCGCCAGCATCGAGCTTGTTCAGCCGCTTTTCGATCGCACGGCCGGGTTCCGCGACGTCTGGCAGAACGTCCTGGGCGCCGCCATCGCGGTCGCGCTGGCGGCGCCGGCCGGCGCCAAGCGGCGAAGCATCGGCGGCCTCGTGGCAGTGGTGCTCTTCCTCGAGCTGCAGGCACCGGTGACCTCACTATGGGATCGTGGCGTTGCTCGACTGCAGTTCCCGGTGCTCTCGGATTTCAGCACGGCGTTCGAGCACCGCCGCTGGTCCAGGGGACAGCAGGATGACGGTGTTACCCGGGGGGGGCACGGCTCGCTCCGCGTCGACCTTCCGCCGGCGCGCTTCGCTGGCACAACCATGCGACGCTCCCTGGGCGACTGGTCCGACTTCGAGGCCCTGAGTCTGAGCATATACAACGCGGAGCCCGTGCCCCTGATCGTCACGGTGTCCATCCGCGATGACATCCATCTCAGTCGCGGGGGGGCCTACGATGATCGTTTCAACCGGCGCTTTCAGCTCCTTCCGGGCTGGAACGACATCCGCATTCCGGTCGAGGACGTCCAGCAGGCCCCATCCGAGCGCACCATGAGACTGAATCGCATCGTGGAGCTGGCCATCTTCACCACGAATCTGGAGCAGCCGCACAGGCTCTACCTGGATACCGTGCAACTCACGGACTCGTGACCGCCGCCTGGCGCCGTTGGGCGTAAGGCCGCCACGCGACCATCGCCACCCCCCAGAAGGCAACGCACAACAGTGGATCGGTGATTTCCGCCGTACGCGAGGCAATCCAGATCTGCGCGATTTCAATCCCGGCCACCATGACCGCAGGAAGCAATAGCGCCGTGACACGGCTCTGGCTTGCCTCCAGGGTCAACCACACCAGGCTGCCGTAGAGAAAGAGCTTTTCGATGAGGCTCAGCAGATTCACGGTCATGTTGCCGTGCAGAAACCCCTGGAACGGTAACCATAGAAACGCCCCCTGCGCTAACTCGAACGGGCGCAGCCCCTGGACCACGAGCATGGCAAGCAACAGCAGGATCACGGGCTCGATCGGCCGGCGGAAACCGTAGCGCAACCCGGTCCATACCAGCAGGGCCGCCGCCGCACCCATCACATTGTGCAGGACAAGGGGATTGGCCGTGATGCCGACCTGTGCAACGACAACGCCCGGAATCACCAGCCAGAGCCACCACCACGACAGCCGACACTGCTCCCACAGACAGGCAAAGACGATCCACGCCACCGCGTTATGGAAGGCATCCAGTGGGCGCAGCTCCGGCTCAAGCAACAGCGGCCGCAACCCGTCCTTGATGGAAAACACATCGACACTCGGCACAAACGGAAACCACCGATACGCCACCCAGCAGAGCATCAGCAGAAACGGCAGGGCCAGTGCCTGGCGGGCGTGCCGTCCCGTGTGGGTCATCAGCGCGTGCACGCCCGGCAGGCGGGCAATGGTCGCACCCGCCACCGTGCCAACCATGTTGATCGCACCATCAGCAAAGGTCGGCACCCGACCGGGCAACCACAGCTGTGCCACCTGCAGCCCGAAAGCGATCACGGCGGCAGACAGGTAGAGCAACAGCCAGCGGGGCAGCCAGTGCCATGCGGCCAGCGCCACGGCGCCGAACAACCCATACGGCACGAACAGCAGGACATTCGTGAGCACATTGACGGGGCGGAATTCGCCGCGCCAGTCGGTGAGCAACACCTCGGCCGCATCGGATAACGCCATGGGCGCGAACTCGAACCGGAACGGATACAGCGACCCGTAAATGATCCCCACGGCACTGAACAACAACAGCAGGCGTGCCGTTCCGTAGCCCGCCGGCACGCCAACGGCGTCACTGCCCCCCTGTGGGGAACTGGCCACGGACCCACTAGCCATGTCGCCCGGCTCCCTGTTCCTTCACCGCGTCCGCCGCGTCATCACGGGGGGCCAGGAACGCCTTGTAGAACAGATGACGCAGCAACAGGAGTGGCGGCATCTTTATCCAGTGTGAACGCCACAACAGGGCCAGGCGGCTGATGGCATGCCGCACCGGGCGCCTGCTGGTAAAACGGTGGCTGGCCGCATGCAGGAACACCCAGTCCAGGGCCCACTGCCGGAGGCGCCCTGGCGCCTGTGCCGACAGCGCACTGATCACGCGGCCGGGTACGCGCGTGCCCAACAGGTGCCTGGAGCAGCGCAGCGCATGGTGCACGTAAACCGACACGGCTAGGGCGTCCGCCTCATCAAGCAGGGCGTCCCAGAAGAGCTCCCCCTGTTCGGCACTGAACCCCTTGACCAGACAGTGGAAATCGTAAAGGTCACGGATCGCGGTCTCCCACTCACCATCGGAAAACAGGTGCACGGCACAATGGATCGCCATGTGATGCGGTGCCAGAACGCTCGCACCGGAGCCGTCGCCCAGGGGGCGCGCCTGGGCCAGCAGCCTGGTTGCATCCGGCTGCCTGCGTACGGTCTCGGGCAGGATATTGTGGTGGACGTCCAGTGTGCTGCCGCGGCGCATGTGCTCCATGGGTGGCAGCTCGTGCATCCATTCCCGATAGTAGCGCTGATCATAGGCCGTGAGATGGGTGGTCATCCAGCCCATCCAGCGCAGCGCCGTTTCCGCGCGGTCGATCTCGGCGCGCGGAACCAGGATGTCCACGTCATTACACAAACGGCCCGGCGCGTTGGGGGTCTGCGCCGCCACGTAGGCGGCTCCCTTGAGCAGCGCGGGCTGCATCTTCACCCACCCCAGCTCGCGCTGCAGACAGCGCAGCTCCCACAGTATGGCCTCGGCGTTACGCTCAGCGGCCATGCGGCCGCCCCAGAGGTGGCCGCGCACGGGCTCGGGCACGGACTCCAGCCCCCCGTGCGTCTCCGCCAGATGGCATACGGTGCCCAGCAGGGAAGCCTCCCGCGCCTGGACCAGCACCCGCGCCCACTGCCTCAGTGACAGCGCAGCCAGCCGGGCTGGCTGCGCCAGACAGGACGCCAGCAGATCAGGCGGAGGGAGGCTCCATGGCATTGAACGTGGCAACGGCTTCGTCCAGGCGGCTGTAGGTGAAGTCATAGCATACGCTGCGCTCGATCAGGTCCGCCGTGCGTCGGAAACCCAGCCGGCCAAGCACCGTGTAATTGAAGGCGTTCCGGGCCAGTTCCATGAAAGCCGAGGTGCGTACCCGTGGCGTCAGCCGTGTTTCCGCACCAGGCTCGAATCGGGGGAAAACGACCCAGGCGGGCCGCACGGGGGCCAGTGCCCGGTCCACGCTGGCGCGGGGTGGACGCAAGTGGGCCACCGTGCCCTTGAGTGTATCGTGGCAGGGGTCGCTGACGAATGCGTCAGGGGCAAATGACCGAATCACCTCGATCGACGCGTTCTTCAGGCTGACAGGCCGCGCCAGGCCCGTCAGCGTGCCGGCTTCCACGTCCACTATGGCAAGCTCGTCCGACAGCAGGCGCCAGCCACTGGCCACCAGTCCGGCACATAAGGTGCTTTTTCCGGAGCCGGGTGGTGCCGGCAGAATCAGCGCCCGGTCCTCCCGTGCAACAACCGCCGCATGGAACAGCAAATGGTGTTTCACGTTGGCGGTCACACACCAGTTGAGCCCCCATTCGAGCATCGGGAACGCCTGATGGAATGCCAGCGGCTTGAAGACACTGCGGCCCTCGGAGAGGAACAGAACCTGCGGCCGGAACCAGCGCCGGGGCGTGCGGGGCGCTCTGACCTGGACGTGAAAATCGGCCCAGTCGGCGTCAGGCTCGACACGGACATCTCCATACAGGTCTGCCAGACCGCGCGCCACGCTCGCAACAGGGCTGCGGATTCGGGTGCTGAACGGTCCGGTGACCAGCGTGACGCCCTCCGGCCCGGCAAGCCTGTGGCGCAACTGCGCCTCGGGGATCTCCGCGAGCCTCACGACGCCGGCTGCTCCACAAGTCCGAGCCGCCGGAAATCCTGCAGCACGGCGGCCACGTCATCCACTGACACGGGCTCGTCATCCACCGCGCCGTGTCGCATCAAGGGCAGCACCGTCTCCGCATCCAGCCCGGCGGTGTGGCCTTCGAGCACCGCGAGCACGTTCGTGGCAAACCGATCCAGACGGTGCGTATCGCCACTGGCGGGCAGAAACACCACGGCCTCGCCGTCCATCTGACGCCAGAGCACAGCCGGGTCGAGAACGAAACGCTGATCGGGACGAGCCATGTCACCCATGTATCACTGTCGGCGCAGGCAAAGCTGGTGCGCCGCGCCTACGGCCCCCAGCTCTGCTGCCCTTCATACGTGGCCTCGAAGAACCGCCGAACCTGCTCCGGCGTCATTGGCTCCGGAAGATAGGGGTTGATGTAGTCTTCGCCCAGTAGCGCGGCGCTGAACATCGCCTCCACCTCGGTGAGGGTCAGCGGAATGCGATTATCAGCCGCATTGAGCAGCGCGGCAACACCGTGCCAGCCCAGAGAGCCTTCGTCTTCGTAGAGCACTTCCAGCAGGCTCTTCGATCGGTACTCGTCGTCCTTCCAGTATCCGAAGCCACCACCTTCCCCGCCGGAGAATGAGTCCCAGAAAAGGCTGTCGCCCTGCTCATAGTAGACACCATTGGTGCACGGTTCCGTTCCGCCACCGGTAGCGCCACTGCTGTCGAGGCAGCTGCCGCGCTGAAACTGCGCCGGCCAGTAGACATGCGTGCGCCAGTAACCGGGAGTCAGCCCGCCACAGCTGTCGAGCTCAGGGTGCAGGGACGTGTTACCGGACACCCACCCCGAAGGCGTGCAATTGGCAGCCGCACGGAGAGGCTGAGCATGCAAACTCATGATCACGGAGGCCGATACGGCGGCGACACCAAACCGGCGGCGTGACAGGCTTCGCGGCCCGTCCGATCCGCTCACGGGACTCGGGTGGGGCGCATCGCCCTGGCGATGATTATCCGGAAGCCTGTTGTCATCCATACCCCACCCTCGTACTCGTTATTCGGGTTATTCGACGGAATCCGCAAACGCGACCCCTGGTGGCGTCAGCGCCGCCCGCTGAAGACCTTGCAAGACTCCTGCCGCGACCAGAGTAACGCCCTATGCCTTTGATTATGAATCTATATAACAGATTGCTACATTGAACAAGCGAAACATCGGCCATCAACTGTCAAGCTTCCCGACAGGGGCGCTTCGCCCTCAGAATGAACGAGTGGCTCAGCGTCGAACCCAGCGGCGGCGCAGCGCGCATCAGCATGCGCGCCGGGCGACTCTCCACGAGGCCAGCCAGCGGCTGTAGCGAACCCGGAACAATGGGCAGCCACTCCAGCGCCGTTATCTCGAGCCCCGCGGCCTGCGCCGCCCGTCGAAAGGCCTGCGGGTGGTCATAGCGGAGATGGGCTGGCTGGCGGCGCCGGCGCCGGCGCCACTCGGACAGGATCGTGGGGGCGCAGCGGGCATTCAGCGCATCCACCCAGAGTTCCCCTCCCGGCCGGAGCACACGGAACAACTCGGTCAGGGCCGGCGTCGGGTCGGACAATGCCTGCATGACCCCAAAACACAGAATGCCATCCGCCTGGCCATCCCGCAGGGGTAGTCTGCGGATGTCGGCCGACGCCCAACCGAGCGCACTCCCGCCGCCCCGCTGGGCGGCCTTCTTCAGCGACGGCAGCGCGTAATCCAGCCCCACCGGTTCATGGCCATGGGCGTGCAGGAGCCGCGTGTACGTGCCGGCGCCACAACCGATATCGAGCCACAGGCCTGGTTCCCGTTGCTGCGCTTCCCACAGCGCGCGGAACTGGCGCACGCGCGCCTGCAGCCCCGTGGGGGTCCACCCGGCAATGCCGGCATCATCATCCAGCCGCGCACCGCGTTCGCTGAAGCGCTGCCGCCAGCGTTGTTCGAATTCAGGCTGCGGCAATGGGCCTCCTGTGGTCATCGCCCAGGTAACGATTATATTAACGATACACCACACCACGACGGGCCGTCGTCCGGCATGGCGAGCCCCGTTGGCAGGTGTGCACAGGAGGGCGGCCAGCGGGAGGTGCGAAGCCCCGCACCGGCCGGTGCGGGGCTTGAAACGGATCTGAGCGGGTTACACCGGTTTGCGTCGCAGTACCACGTAGCCCAAAGCGACCATTCCCGCACCGAAAAGCATCAGTGAACCCGGCTCCGGTACCGGATTGCTTTGCCCGTCACGCGGGTTGTCGGTCCCGTCGGAGCCACCCGGGTTCGTCGTGCCGCCGTCGTAATCGGACCCTGGGTCGGTCGTGGAGCCGTACATCGCCATGATGGCCTGCCGCTCCCTCTCGATCTCGCCGTTGGTCATGGACATGAAGCCGGCCGAGAACGCCGCTGGCGCCGTTCCCAGGCCGATACAAAGAGCGAAACACACGCCAAGCCGCGTACTTGTTCTTTTCATTGCGCCAACTCCTGATCACAGCCTTGCTTCGACGATCGAGGCAGATGCAAGAAGGTGGCCACACCCCGTGAGTCAACAGCTTCTGAGCAGAAACCGACGAACGGCGCACGTCAGGTGTAAAGCCTGCCAACAGCGACCAACCCGGCGAAAGGGACTACGATCACCAGTGAGCACGGTCTCTCAACAAGGAAGAACAAATGATGCACATCAATCGGTTTGCCGCAGTGCTTGTTTCCGGGCTGTTCCTGGTCACGGCGGAGGCCATCGCTGCCGACCGCCCGCACTACTATCTGGGAGCGGACCTGGGCTATTCCTTCGTGGACCTCGACGACGCCGAGCGGGACCTGCGCGCGATTGCCGATGGCACCGAGCTACGCGTCTCGAGCGACGACGATAGCTTTGCGTTCATGCTGTCAGCCGGCGCCGCCATCACCCGCCACCTCGCGCTGGAATTCAACTATTTCGACCTCGGCGAGCACGAGGCCCGGCTCCGCTCCGGTGATGCCACCGTGCGCACCGACACCATGGAGACGTCCGGTTACGGCGCCCGGCTGATTGCCACCCTGCCGGTGGCGGAGCGCTGGCAACTGGACTTCTCCGCCGGGCTGGCTTACCTGAAGACGCGACGCGACGTCGACGCAGTCACTGAGGAAGACTCCCGCCGCGAGACGGAAAACCAGGGGGTGCCGAATGTCGGCGTCAGCGGGCGGTACCACGTAACCCGGGACTGGTCGATCCGTGGATCGCTGATGCATTTCTCGAACGTGGGCGATTCCGACACCACCGGTGAGGGCGATATCCAACTCGCCACACTGGGCCTGCTGTACCGGTTCTGACAGAGCACCGGTACCCGCGTCAGTAGCGTACCCGGTACCAGACACGGCCCACGTATTCGTGCAACGCCATGGCGCTGCGGGTGAGCGCGGGGACACTGGGAACGACATCCCAGGGGCTGGGGCCGGCCTCGGGGTCCGGGCGGTGAAAGTAGCCGGTCGGGGCAGGAATGACTGCCTCGACGCCGGCGCGTTCAAAGGCCGCCAATGCCCGGGGAAAATGGAGTGCCTTGGTGACCAGGATCACGGTGGCGTAATCTTCAGCAGCCAGTATCGCAGCGCTGTTGGAGGCGTTCTGCTGGGTATTGCGACTATCATTATCGAGCCACTCCACCGCCACACCCAGACCGGTCTCCAGTACGCGCGCGAGTGCCTCGGCCTCGCCCGGGCCGCCCGAGACCAGCACGGGCACGTCCAGCTCCCGCGCCAGGTGGCCTGCATAGTGGGCGCGCTCCAGGCTCCACTGGTTTGCCATGGGGCCATCGTACTCGGGCGCATGCTCGAACCACCCGCCCGCGAGCACGACCATCACGGCGTCATCGGCTTCAGCCGCATCCTCAATCGCCAGGGGGTCCACGCGCTCCAGCGGGGCCACAAGCAGGGTGCTCACCAATGGCGTACTGAATGCGTAAAGAAAACCGACACCCGCGACAACCAACCACCACCCCATCCGCCAGGGCCGCAGCAAAAGCCCCAGGATCACCAGAAACAAAGGGCCAGCGGGCGGAAACAGCAATCGCTCGAACACGCTCCACCACATTGGCAACGTCCTCGGTTCATCAGCGGCAGCGTCAGCTTTCTTTACACAACAAGGCCATATGCACGGCCCGGTTCCCGATCATGCCCCGCCACTCGGGGCTTCGTACAGTCCGGCACCGTTCTTGCTGCATGTCGCGTGGGTGCATGCGACATGCTGGCGGCCTCGACAACAACGACCAACGGGGCCGTCAGCGAGCATGTGGCGCATCACGCGACACTGACGTGACCAGCGCCTGGTCAGATACAAACGACCTGTGTTCTTCGCCTGTCTCGCAGCGAGGCATCACGCGGAGCGACACGGGCGATAGCGCCAAGGGTTGGGCAGGCCATCAAGATACTAACGGTATTCGGCACACGGCCAGAGGCCATCAAGATGGCCCCGGTTGTACGGCGACTGTCGCAAACGCCAGGCATAGATGCGCGCATCTGTGTTACCGGACAGCATCGGGAGATGCTGGATCAGGTATTGGCGCTGTTCCGGATCGAACCCGACCACGACCTTGGCGTCATGCAGCCGGGGCAGGATCTCACCGGCGTGACCGCGGCGCTGCTTCAGGGCCTGGGCCCGGTCATCGAGGCGGAGCGCCCCGACCGCGTTCTCGTCCACGGCGATACCACTACAACATTCGCGGCAGCGCTGGCGGCCTATTACCAGCGCGTTCCCGTCGGCCACGTGGAGGCCGGCCTGCGCACGGGCAACCGGTACTCACCGTGGCCGGAGGAAATGAACCGCTGCCTGGCCGGTGCCCTCACGGACCTGCACTTCGCGCCCACCAACGGGGCGCGGGACAATCTGCTGCGCGAAGGTGTCGCCCCGGAGCGCATCACCGTCACCGGCAACACCGTGGTCGACGCACTGCTGACCATCGTCGCCCGCCTGCGCGGCAGTGCCGACATAGTAACCCCGGAGAATCCCGACCTGGCGAGCCTCGCCCCGGAGCGGCGGCTCATCGTGGTCACCGGCCATCGGCGCGAGAGCTTCGGCAGGGGCTTCCAGCGCCTGTGCGAGGCGCTGCGGCACCTGGCGGACCGGCCGGACGTGCAGGTGGTCTACCCCGTTCACCTGAACCCCAACGTGCTCGGCCCCGTGCGCGCAGCACTGGGGGAACACCCGCACGTGCACCTGCTGCCACCCATGGATTACCTGCCGTTTGTCGGGCTGCTGGACCGGGCGGACATTGTGATCACGGACTCCGGCGGCATCCAGGAGGAGGCCCCCTCCCTGGGCAAGCCCGTGCTGGTCACCCGCGACACGACCGAGCGCCCGGAAGCCGTCGAGGCCGGCACCGTCAGGCTGGTGGGCACGGACGTGGAGCGGATTGTCGCGGAGACCGAACTCCTGCTGGACGACCCCGCCTGGTACGAGCGCATGGCGCGTGCACACAACCCCTACGGCGACGGCCACGCCGCCGGCCGGATCGTGGAACGCCTGCTGGAGGAACACCATTGAACGAGGACTTTCTGCACCAGTCCGTGACCGTGATGGGCCTGGGTTACATCGGCCTGCCCACGGCCAGCCTGCTGGCCACCCGGGGTTTTCAGGTCCACGGCGTGGACGTGAATCCGGACGTGGTGGCAACCATCAACCGCGGTGACATACACATCGTCGAGCCGGAACTGGACATCCTGGTCCGCTCTGCGGTGCAGAGCCGGCAACTCAGCGCATCCACCGACCCCGAAGAGGCGGACGTGTTCATCCTCGCCGTGCCGACCCCGTTCGGTGAGGACAAACGGCCGGACCTCAGCTGCGTGGAGGCGGCAACACGCCGCATGGCGGCTGTCCTCAAACCGGGCAACCTGGTGATACTGGAATCCACCAGCCCCGTGGGCACCACCGAGCGGGTTGCGCAGTGGATCGGCGAGGCACGCCCCGACCTCAGCGAGGGACAGGTGCGCATCGCCCATTGCCCGGAACGCGTCCTGCCCGGCCGCATCATCCAGGAGCTGGTCACCAACGACCGGGTGGTTGGCGGGCTCGACGAGGCCGCCACCGAGGCCGCTACGGCGTTCTACCGCCAGTTTGTCTCCGGCGACGTCCTGGCCACCACGGCACGCACCGCCGAGATGGCGAAACTTACCGAGAACACGTTCCGGGACGTGAATATCGCCCTGGCCAACGAGCTCTCCGTGATCTGTGATCGGCTCGGCATCAACGTCTGGGAACTCATCCAGCTCGCCAACCGGCATCCGCGCGTGAACATTCTCATGCCCGGCCCCGGCGTGGGCGGACACTGCATCGCCGTGGACCCCTGGTTCATCGTCGACTCGGCGCCGGAGCAGTCACGGCTGATCCGCATCTCGCGCGAAGTGAACGACGGCAAACCCGATCACGTGATCACACAGGTCCGTGCGCGGGCGGAGCGGCTGCGGGACCCGGTGATCGCCTGCCTGGGGCTGGCCTACAAGTCGGATGTGGACGATCTGCGCGAGAGCCCGGCCCTGCGCATCACCCAGACTCTTGCCCGGGAGAAGGTCGGCCGGATCCTCGCGGTGGAGCCGTATGCCCGGCGCGGGCTGCCGGCGGCCCTGCTCGAGCTTGGCGTCGAGCACGTCGGGGTAGAACGGGCACTGGAGGAAGCCGACGTGCTGGTCATGCTCGTCGCACATCGCCAGTTCCGGAGACTGCCGCCGGCGCCGCTCCAGCAAAAGATGGTCGTGGACGCCTGCGGCCTGCTCAGCCTCCTGCAGTAGGGCGTGACAACGATGATGAACACTGCCATCGCTCCACCCGCACTGGACACCAGCCGCATTGCGGTGATCGGGCTTGGCTACGTGGGGCTGCCCCTGGCGGTGGCGTTCGCCGAGCGCTACCCGGTGACGGGATTCGACGTCAGTCGCGAACGGATCGACGCCCTGCGAGCAGGGCATGACCGCACGCGCGAGGTGAACACCGAACAACTGCGTTCCGCGTCCGCGCTGACATTCACCAACGAGGCGGAGGACATCGCCGGCTGCAATGTCTACATCGTCACCGTGCCCACCCCCATAGACGGCTACAAACGGCCGGACATGGGGCCCCTGATCCGCGCCAGTGAGACCGTTGGCCGCGTACTCTCACCCGGCGATGTGGTGATCTACGAGTCAACCGTCTACCCGGGGGCCACGGAGGAGGACTGTGTGCCACTGCTGGAATCGGTGTCCGGCCTGCGCTTCAACCGGGACTTCTACGCGGGTTACAGCCCCGAACGGATGAACCCCGGCGACAAGGCGCACACGGTGCTCGACATCGTCAAGGTCACGGCGGGCTCCACCCCCGCCGCTGCCGATTTTGTCGATGCCCTGTACGCCAGCATCATCACCGCCGGCACACACAAGACCCGCAGCATCCGCGTTGCCGAGGCCGCCAAGGTCATCGAGAACACCCAGCGGGACGTGAACATCGCGCTGATCAACGAACTGGCCATGCTGTTCAGCCGCCTCGGCCTGGACACCCAGGCGGTCCTCGAAGCAGCGGGCACCAAATGGAACTTCCTGCCGTTCAAGCCCGGGCTGGTGGGTGGCCACTGCATCGGCGTGGACCCCTATTACCTGACGCACAAGGCCCAGGCCATCGGCCACCACCCGGAGATGATTCTCGCCGGACGCCGGACCAACGACGGCATGGGCCGTTTCGTTGCCACCCGGGTACTGCAGCTGATGGCCGAGCGCGGACGCAGCATCGTGGGCGCACGCATTCTCGTGCTTGGCCTGACCTTCAAGGAGAACTGCCCGGATCTGCGCAACACCCGGGCCGTCGACGTCATCCGCGAACTCGGCGCATTCAATGCGCAGGTCGAGGTGCATGACCCGTGGGTGGACGCGGCCGAAGCGGAGTCGGAATACGCCATCACCCCGGTCGCATCCCCGCAGCTTGGTGTCTACGACGCGATCATACTCGCCGTGGGTCACCGCGAATTCGCCGCCATGGGTGCCGCGGCGATACGTGCGCACCTGAACGACTCAGGGATTCTGTACGACATCAAGGGGCTGCTACCGGAAGACCAGGTCGAGGGCCGCCTGTAGCGGCATCCGGCGCGGGCGTGCGGGCACGGCTCACACGGCCTATGGCTGTTCGGCCCTGGCCTCAACAATCCATTCCGCGGTGCAACGTGATACCTCGTCGCGCCATTGCTGCCGGGAGAAGGTATGGTTCGCGTCGGCCAGATCCACGCGGGACACACCGGGTCGGGCCAGCAACTCCCGCCACCGCGACGAAGCGGCTACCGTGTCGCGGAACTCGTCCGCCGTCAGATCGTTGCCGCTGAGAATCAGCAACACCCTGCCCCGGAAGCGGGCAAAGTCGTTGGCCATGCGCTCCGGCAGAGAGAGTGGTGTCGATGCCTCCCCACGACTGCGGCGTACGAGGCTCAGAAAGCCCCGCACCACACGCAGCGGGTTGATCCCGCCCTTGGCCAGCTTGCGCCAGAAGTCGGGGCTGAGCACACGCCGCCGGTAGTAATGCCGCACCACGGCCCGGGCGCTGCCAGCCTCGGTGCGGACCCAAGGATTCAGCAGCACGACGCCGGTCACCCGGTCGTCGTCCGGCGCGTGGCGAATGGCGACGCAGGCGGCATCGCACAGCCCCCACAGTACGACACCGTCCAGGTCGGGATAGGCCGCCGTCAGTTCATCCACGGCAACAGTGACGTCTGGCCCCGCGTGCTCAAACCCCCGGTACTCACCCTCGGCATCGCCCATGCCGCGGTAGTCAAAACGCAGCACGGGGATCCCCTGTGCCGCCAGGTGCCGCGCCAGCAGCAGAAACTGGCGATGGCTCCCGACGCGGTACTGTGGCCCGCCAACCACAACGACAACGCCGAGACGCGCATGCACCGACTCCGGGGCGTGCAGAATGGCCGGCAGGCGATCACCGCCACAGTCCAGAACGCGTGCGTGCTCGTCGGTGACCATTCAGAACGCCGCTTCCGTTGCGGCAACCAGTGCCGGGGCATCTACCAGCTCGGCGGTATTCCAGAAGGCGTCGCCACGCACCGCCTCACTTGTGACCGCCACCCCGGCGGCCTCCCAGGCGGGAATCGCTCGCTGGCTGGCCGGTGACAGGGCCGGCTCGTCGCGCGTGCTGACCTCCAGCCAGAGCAGGCGCCGGGGCAGCGATTCCGGCGCGGGAGCCAGCACGGCTGCATCAAGGCCGCTCGCGACCCGCGGGGGCAGGGTGTAGCCGGCAATTTCAAGTGATTCACCGGCCTCCAACCTCTGGCGCAGCACCGCCGTGGTCTCCCCGCCACCACCGGCGAGGTTGCCGGCGACGCTCAGGCGCAGAAACTGCGTCAGCGCCTGCTGCCCCTGCAGCACGGGGTTCCAGAGCACCAGGGTCTCGGGCCGTAACGACTCACGGGCCAGCAGATCCGACGCCAGCAGGGCACCCGCGCGCAGCGCCAGGATGTGGAGCGGCGCGGTATGGCGCTGGCGCAGCCAGGCAAGCGTCGTGGCGAGGTCATCCAGCCAGCCCGTCCAGTCCGCCTCACCAAAGTCACCGGCGCTGTCACCGGTGCCATGGACATCCGGGAGAACGGTCGCGTAGCCCCTTGCATTCAGGGCCCGGGCGGCCAGGGCCAGCATGCGCCGGGATTTGTTGAGCTCCTCGGCAAAAGGCGGAACGATCAGGACAACGCCCCTCGCCTCGCCCCCCGCAGCAGCGCGGTACATGATGAACAGCGAACCGGTCGCCCCCCGAATGAACTGCGGTTCCAACGCACTCCACCCCTGCTTCTGCCGCCCGGCTACTCCGCCAGCTTGCGGTCGACGAAATCCGTCAGCGAACCCACGGTTTCAAAGGTTTCGGCACTGATCTCTTCATCGTCCACGGCAATGCCGAAATGCTCCTCAAGCTGCGTTACCAGCGAAACCACGGCCATGGAGTCGAACTCCGGCACCTCGCCCAGCAACCCGGTCGTGCGGTCGAACTGACGCACCCGGCCATTGAGTTGCAACACGTCGTCAATTACCTGCTTCACTTCATCAAGCGTTGCCATCAAAGCATCTCTATTGTCTTTCGCGCCCTGAAGAGCCCGGGAAGGTTTACTATCATCTGAAGAGCATTATCAGCCTCCGGTCTGGCCGGATCAATCGCAGACCACTGAACAGGGAGACGCGCGCATGCTGGGGGGGATCTGTGGCTGGCTGGGCCCGAGCACTCGGGGGGGCGATGCCAATGAAATGGGTGCTGCTCTGGCGGGGGGCCCGCGGGCCACGCTGAGCACCCTGGGCGGCGGCAACTGTGGCGGCGCAGCCCTTGGCGGTGACATCGCGCATGGCGACAACGGCACTCTGGCACTCATCGCCGGGGCTCCGCGCTGGAAATCGGGCGCCCTGGAGGCGATTGCCCGGCAGTCGGGACACGGAACCGCACTGCTGGATGCCTGGCAGACCAACGGCCCGGACATGCTCGCTCAGCTCGAGGGACCTTTCGTCCTGGCCGTGCTGGCCCCCGGCGCGGGGACGGCACTGCTCGCCACGGACCGCATGGGACGGATGCCGCTGTTCCACACCGACTCGGGCGACTGCCTGGTCTTCGGCTCGACGCTGGATGCGGTCATCAGCCACCCGGGCGTGGATGCACGGTTAAGCACTCAGTCCGTCTACCACTACGTCTACCATCATGCCATTCCGAGCCCCGACTCCATCTACGAAGAGATCGGGCGCCTGCGCCCGGCCCACGCGCTGGACTGGGGCGATGGCAAGTCAACCGTCCGCCAGTGGTGGGCCCCGACATTCGCCCCGGACCGGCGCGCCACACCGGAGGAACTCGCCGAGGAACTGCGTGCCGCGCTGGCACAGTCCGTCGGCGACGCCGCGGCAGACGCGCACACCGCAGCATTCCTGAGTGGAGGCCTGGACAGCTCCACGGTGGCCGGGATGCTGTCAAAGGCGCAACAGGATCCTGCCGTGGCCTATGCCATCGGGTTCGACGCGCCGGGCTACGACGAGATCGAATATGCCCGAGCAGCCCGCGACCACTTCGGGCTGGACCTGCGTGAATACTACGTCACCCCCGACGACGTGGCCGCGACGGTTCCGAAGATCGCGGCGGCCTATGATCAGCCTTTCGGAAACTCTTCAGCGATACCGGCTTACCACTGTGCCCGGCGCGCTGTCGAGAACGGCATTGAGCTCATGCTGGCCGGTGACGGCGGCGATGAACTCTTCGGCGGCAACCCGCCCTATGGCAAACAACAGATCTTCGAGGCGTATGGCCGGATCCCCGGCGGGCTCCGTCGCGGAGTGGTGGAGCCCCTGGCGCTCGGCCCACTGGGGGCACTCCCGGGCGCACGCAAGGTCCGGCGCTATGTCGAACAGGCCCGGATTCCGCTGCCGGATCGGCTGCAGAGCTACAACTTCCTCCATCGCCACGATCCGGCCGAGCTGTTCAACGCCGACTTCCTCGCCGAGGTCGACCCCGCCTTACCGATGGCCCGGCAGCGGGCCGTTTACTCGGCCCCGGGGCAAGGCGACCCACTGCACCGAATGATGTACCTGGACTGGCAGTACGTCCTCGCCGACAACGACCTCTGCAAGGTAAGCCGAACCGCCGCGCTGGCCGGGGCGGACGTGCACTTTCCCATGCTGAATGACCGCGTCGTGGACCTGTCGTGCCGGATACCACCAGAGTTGCAGGTCCGTCGGGCACAGCTCCGCTGCTTCTACAAGGATGCGATGCGCGGCTTTCTGCCGGACACCATCATCCAGAAGAAGAAGCACGGCTTCGGTCTGCCGTTTGGCGTCTGGATGCGCGACACACCGGTCCTGCAGGAAATGGCGGGCGACGCACTGGGCAGCCTGCGCCGGCACGGCTGGTTCCGGGGCGCGTTCCTTGACCGTCTCATGGACCTGCAACGCGACCAGCACGCGGCCTACTATGGCGAGTTGGTGTGGGTGCTGATGATGCTGGGACTGTGGCTGGACCGTGATCATGCGCAATCGGGTGTCGCCGTGCGTCATGCGGCCAGCTCCTGACCGCTGCCAGGCAGGATCAGTCGGGGCGTCGAATTACTTTACAGTGTCGCAAACGTGAGACGGCGCCCCCCTCGCAAACCCGCCCCATAGACCGGGGACGCAACTCTGGCGAGGTTCTTGCTTTGTGTCGCCGCGCACAGCTCTGGTGCCTGCACAAGAGCCGTGCACTCGCGCAAAAAAGAACAACGCATTCGCAAGGGGGGTACATGACCCAGCACCGCAGAAGGCACTCGGGCATGAAGGCGGCGACCGCTTTCGGCATTTTCGTTGCGGCGTCCGCCTATGCCGGTACGGCAATGGCGGGAAGCTTGATGGTCAGCAACGCGTTCGACAGTGATGGTGAGTTCCTTGACGCACGAAACGCATTCGATGTGCTCGCCGAAGCCAAGGGCGAGTACCGGCCCAACAACTGGAGCATCGGGCTGACTGAAGGGGGCCAGAGTCAACCGGTTGCCCAGGGACTCGAGGATGGTCCGCTGGTCGATCGGTTCTCGTTCTCGCTGTCTCTCGTGGACGACGTTCTCAACTTCGCCGTCGAGGGCATTGGTTTCAACGACTCGGTGTCGCACGATGGTTTCGAGCTGGATAGCGCTGCTGACATCCTGCTCCGGGTGGCAGGTTCGGCAGAGGAGAACTCGACCATCCAGCTGGGGGGCGAGACGCTCACTGGGCCGATCGACGGGGCGGACTACTGGTGGCTCTCCGACATCGACTATGAGCAGGGTATCTCCGGGACCGGATTCTTCCCGGAGGGCACGGCTGACACCCGGCCTTCATTCCAGATGAAGATCACCGATTACACCAGCGTACCGGAGCCAGCCACACTGGGGATGCTGGGGCTCGGCCTGTTGGCCCTGACCGCCTTCGCCCGGCGCCGCAGTGCCTGAAGCGGACGCAATGGCTGTACACACAGAAGCCCCGGGTGCGGCCCGGGGCTTTGCTCCGTCATCAGGCATCATCCGGGTGTAGGCAACCCCCGGAGAGGCCCATACACTACAGATCATGGACTCAAGGAACCGTACCGCCTGATGGCCGATCTCATTCATGACCTGATTCTACGCTCTGCCGAACGGGCTCCGGGGAACCCGGCGCTCAGCCACAAGGACCATCGTCAGAATTTCGGACAGTTGGCGGACACCATCCGCACCGTCGCTCACGAACTGAATGGACTGGGGCTGACACGCGATGAGCGGGTAGCGGTGTATCTGGAGAAACGTCCGGAGGCCGTTGTCGGTCTGTTCAGCGCAGCCGCTGCCGGCGGCGTGTTCGTGCCGGTCAATCCGCTGCTGAAACCGCCACAGGTTGGCTACATCCTGCGTGACTGCAACGTGCGCGTGCTGATCACCTCCGCAAACCGCCTCAGCCAACTGAGCGAGGAGCTGCGCCGCTGTCATGACCTGCATACGGTGATTGTGACTGACGGCGTGCCCGCCGAAACGCCACAAGGCTTGCACACGGTTGCCTGGGGCGACTGGACGGCCGACAGCCGGCAGCGACCATGCCGCCGTATCGATACGGACATGGCAGCCATTCTTTACACCTCGGGCAGCACCGGGCAGCCCAAAGGCGTGGTGCTCTCACACCGCAACATGGTGGCAGGGGCCCGCAGCGTGGCGAGCTATCTCGATAATCGCGAAGATGACCGCCTGCTGGCCGCCCTCCCCCTGAGTTTCGACTATGGGCTGAGCCAGCTGACTACGGCCTTTCACACCGGCGCCAGCGTCTCGCTCATGAACTATCTGTTACCGCGGGATGTGCTCCGCGCCGTCGAGCGCGAACAGATCACCGGCCTGGCGGCGGTCCCGCCACTATGGATCCAGCTTGCACAGCTCGACTGGCCCGGGCACGTGACCGACCACCTGCGCTATATCACCAACTCCGGCGGTGCCATGCCGCGGACCACAGTACAGGCCCTGCGGGCGTCACTCCCGCGAACGCAGGTCTACCTGATGTACGGGCTCACGGAGGCGTTCCGATCGACTTACCTCCCACCCGAGGAGGTGGACCGTCGCCCCGACTCCATGGGCAAGGCCATTCCCAATGCGGAGATCATGGTGCTGCGGGAGGATGGCTCCCCGTGTGCGCCGAACGAACCGGGGGAGCTTGTCCACCGGGGCGCGCTCGTCTCCATGGGTTACTGGAACGCCCCGGAAAAGACCGCGGAGCGATTCCGGCCATTGCCACCACGCAGCCAGGGCATCACCACCCCTGAGCTCGCGGTGTGGTCCGGGGACACCGTACGCATGGATGACGACGGCTTTCTCTATTTCGTCGGCCGGCGGGACGAGATGATCAAGACGTCAGGCTATCGGGTCAGCCCCAGCGAGGTCGAAGAAGTGGTCTATGCCACTGGACTGGTTGCCGAAGCGGTAGCCCTGGGTGTGCCACACCCGACGCTGGGCGAGGCCATCGTGCTCGTCGCCCAGGGCCGCGACCAGGCCACCCTGGACACCGAGGCGCTGATCGCTGCCTGTAAACGCGACCTCCCCACGTTCATGGTGCCGGCGCACGTGGAGGCCTGGCGGGATCCGCTGCCACGCAACGCCAATGGCAAGATCGACCGCAAGGGGTTGAGGGAGCCGCTGAAAGCACTGTTCGCAGGAGACCGGCCATGACGAGGGAGCGCCCGACACATATCCTCATGACGCAGTTCCCGGCTGTGGACGGCGTGCTGCAGGTGGGCGGGGTGCCGCTGACCACGCTCGCCACACGCGTTGGGGGCACACCGTTCTACGCCTACGACCGCCAGCTCATCAGCAACCGGATTGCGGAGCTGCGCGCCCAGCTGCCGGGAGCGATCGAGCTGCACTACGCCATGAAGGCGAACCCGATGCCGGCCGTGGTTCACCATCTGGCCGGGCTCGTTGATGGCATTGATGTCGCGTCGGCCGGAGAGCTGCAGGTGGCCCTGGACACCGGCACGCCGCCATCGGAAATCAGCTTCGCCGGCCCGGGCAAACGCGATGGAGAGCTGGCACAGGCACTCACCACCGGCATCACCATCAATCTCGAGTCGTTCGGCGAAATGGAGCGCCTGGCAAGACTCGGCGAGCAGCATGGGCATAGGCCCAGGGTCGCCGTGCGGGTCAATCCGGACTTCGAGCTGAAGGCCTCGGGGATGAAGATGGGCGGCGGGCCCAAGGTGTTCGGCGTGGATGCGGAACTGGTTCCCGACATGCTCGGCCGCATCCGCGAGCTGGATCTGGCGTTCCAGGGCTTCCATATCTTCACCGGATCCCAGAACCTGCGCGCGGAGTCGCTGTTCGAGGCGCACGACAAGACGTTCGACCTGGCCTACCGCCTGGCCGAAGAGGCGCGGGAACCCCTGACCTTTCTGAACATCGGCGGCGGCCTTGGCATCCCCTATTTCCCGGGAGACCAGCCCATCGACCTGGCCGCTGTGGGCGAACACCTGCACGATCACGTCGAAACCGCTCACCGGCGCCTGGGCAAGACAAAGCTGGTGATGGAGCTCGGGCGCTACATGGTCGGTGAGGCCGGCGTCTACGTTGCCCGGGTCATTGACCGTAAAGTCTCCCGCGGCCACACCTATCTCATCACCGACGGCGGCTTGCACCACCACCTGGCGGCCTCGGGAAACTTCGGCCAGGTCATCCGCAAGAACTACCCGGTCGCCATCGGCAACCGCATGGATGTGCCCCCGGAGGAGAACGCCACCGTAACCGGGCCACTGTGCACGCCACTGGACATGCTCGCCGACCGCATGGATCTGCCGCGGGCGGACGTGGGGGATCTGGTGGTGGTGTTTCAGTCCGGTGCGTACGGGCTGACGGCGAGTCCGTTGGGATTTCTGAGCCATCCGGGGCCGGGGGAGGTGCTGGTTTGACAACGGGCACTGCCCCTTCAGCACACGGAATATCCCTTGGTGAAGGCGTAGCCTACCCTCAGGAGGATGAATCCGCCTCAGGCGAGGCGGCATAATCGACGAAGCCGGAGGCCCCGACTGTCGGGTAATAACTAAACTTGTTCACTCAGATGGTTAAAGGTCGCGCCGCCTGACTATGGCATAATAGATTGGTCGGAGCACGTTGTTAATATGGTGCCTAACACGTCTGTTCGCAGGTATCCTTTCAATCATTCCAGATCGCATTGTCACCCAACAAGGATAACATTTGCCGCAAGGCTTTCCTCGTTTCGGCTTGTGACAAAACCATGTCTCATGCATAATGTGAGCAAATCCAAACTCCTTCGAAGCCTCCAGCATCTCAGTTTTCCTCGTGAACAACAAAGGCATCCTATAGTATCGAAATAGAGTTAAGTCTCCACGATGATCTAGCGGCAACCTCCAATACTGATCTCCGTCACTCGTGAAGACCCTTTCCACAACATCCTTCAGAAAGTAGTATGCTCCGCACCCATGCTCTACCCCTAGTTCTAAGCCCTCAACCCCATATTGCTCGACAAAACGAGAAAAAGTCTCATACTGCTTTCCTAGAGGCCTTATACTGGAAAGCTTTTCATATTTTGACGATATATCCGAATATTCCTCGATATCATTCTTAGAAACAATTACTACTGGACGTATTCTTTCATATGCCAGAGAAGACACCTCCCCGACAAGATACTTAATACGCTGCATCGTCTCCAACTCAAGAAGAGTGGATTCCCGGCTTGTAGATAAGATATAGAATGGATGTACTGTTTTTTTCTTAACAAGCACCAGATCCAAAAGACGGTAGGTGGAATCCCAACCGGCGGTCCAAAGGAGGTTTACCGACTGATCATCCGAAGCTAAAGGCATCACCTCTCCCGTCCCCAGTCTTCAGCCAAAAAACGTGGCTGATCATGCGTGGAAATATCCATTTTTCCTACAAACCTTCACACGGTCAACTACCAAGACATTTAGACCGCCGTTTGCGTTCCAGAGATTTCATCACACTCAATCAAGCCGACCTAAAACGGCCTATGATGCGCCCGAGAAACTCGGCGCCACCTTTCGCCGCCCTCCTGAAACCCCCTGTAAGGCTATGTACGGAATCCATCACGCTCGGCCATGGGTCTCGCCACCAGAACACGTAAAAAATCGTTCTCGGGACCGTCACACGCGACAGGAACTCACCCAAATATCGGGCTCGAAACCACCAACTCTCTTCCCCGGCCAACCCGCTGCGTCCTCGGAGCACCGCCACCACGCCCTTGATCTCCGGATACAGAAATATCGCTGTTCGCGTCTGCACTGGCACCGAGTCCCATCGTCCCGCCTCTGTGCCCAGTCTCAACAAACCGTGGGCAAAATGTACGCCCGACCGAAACGCGAGCGGCTGACTTCCCCAGAAACGACCATTAACTTCCAACAACGTATATGTCCCTTCTTGGGCGTCATACCGGTACTCGACCAGGGCGGGTCCAGTCCATTGCAATTCTTTCAATAGGGCCCGCGTCCCCTCCCAGCACTCCCCGTGCTCGTGTAGTCCAAGCCCACGGCAAATGGTCGCATTGCCGCCATCACACGGAAACTCATGCACCTGAAGGTGCTGGAATCTCAGCCTTTCCCTCCCCTCTTCCGCCAGGACCATCTGCCCAAGCACTGGCCCTCGACAGTATTCCTGAACCATTGGAAAGGCGCCGAACTCTCGGAACTCCTTCATCTTCTCAAGCAGATCTTCACGATGCGTCGCAAACTGCACCTTCTTCAACTCCTGGCCACGGGCCCTGAGCTGTGGGCCGATAGTCGCACGGTCCGACCATTTAATGACGACAGGAAACTTCAACTCCTTGTCGATCGCCTCCACATCGCCCCAGCACTCTGGCGTCACGGTGGTTGGGACTTTCAGCCCGGCTGCCTGGGCATACTGGTACGTTGTTTCCTTATTGAGTACCCGGCTCATGATTTCCGCGTCAGGGAAAAGCACATGTAGCGCCGATTCCAACTCCTCCCGATGTTGATTGAGCTGGAAGATATCGCTGTCCAAGACAGCCATAGGGTTCTACCCCGATTTTACGGACGCTTCTAAAAAGCCCGATACTGGGCAAAAGGAGTGTTCATGTCGAAGAGAAGACGATACAGCGAAGAGTTCAAGCGCGGCGCGGTCGAGCAGGCGCGGCAGC
>NZ_JBLWFT010000009.1:0-131519 GCF_048323695.1 Aquisalimonas sp. APHAB1-3
CCGGGGGCCTGAATCTACTGCACAGGGTCAATTGCCCTTCGGGTGGACTCCTGCTCGCCCGGCATCAGGGTGTGGTCTCCCTGACCACAAGGATAAAGGTACAAGGGTGGACCTTCAGGTCCACCACCAACACCTGCCACCTCGGCCACCGGACTCAGTCGTCCGCCTCGTACCCCAGGTTCGGCGCCAGCCAGCTTTCCATCTCGCGCTTGGACATGCCCTTGCGCTTGGCGTAGTCCTCCACCTGATCCTGGTAGATGTTGCCCAGGCCGAAGTAGCGTGCCTCGGGGTGGCCGATGTAGATGCCGCTGACGGCCGCGGTGGGCACCATGGCCTTGCTCTCGGTCAGCTCCAGGCCGATACGCTGCTCCGGCTCCAGCAGTTCCCACAGCAGGTCCTTCTCGGTGTGGTCCGGGCAGGCCGGGTAGCCGGCGGCCGGGCGGATACCGGCGTACTTCTCCTTGATGAGGTCCTCGTTGGCCAGCTCCTCGTCCGGTTGGTAGCCCCAGTACTCCTTGCGCACCCGCTCGTGCAGATGCTCGGCAAAGGCCTCGGCGAGGCGGTCGGCCAGGGCCTTGACCATGATGCTGTTGTAGTCGTCATGGTCGGCCTCGAAGCGCTTGATGTGCTCGTCGATGCCGATGCCCGCGGTGCAGGCGAACGCGCCCATGTAGTCCGTCTTGCCGCTCTCCTTCGGCGCCACGTAGTCGGACAGCGCCTGGTTGGGTCGGCCTTCGGGCTTTTCGTTCTGCTGACGCAGGTGGTGCAGGGTGGCCAGTTCCTCGGTGCGCGAGTCGTCCGTGTACAGCACGGTGTCGTCGCCCACGGCGTTGGCCGGCCACAGGCCGAACACGGCGCGCGCGGTGACCCACTTCTCGTTGACCATCTGCTCCAGCATCGCCTTTGCGTCCTCGAAGAGTTTGCGGGCGTGCTCGCCCACTACCTCGTCCTCGAGGATCTTGGGATAGCTGCCGGCCAGTTCCCAGCTCTTGAAGAACGGCGTCCAGTCGATGTACTTCGTCAGCTCTTCCAGCGGGTAGTCGTCCAGGACCTGCACCCCGAGCTGCTTGGGCGCCACCGGTTCAAAGGCGTCCCAGTCCACCGGCGTACGGTTCTCCCGCGCCTTGTCGATGGAGATCCACTTCTGCTTCTTCTGCCGTGCGGCGTGCTGTTCCCGGACCTTGTCGTACTCTTCCTTGAGCTTGCCCACGAACTCCTTGCGCCGGGTTTCGCTGAGCAGGTTGGAGGCCACGCCCACGCCCCGCGAGGCGTCTTTCACGTAGATGACCTCGTTGGAGTACTGCGGATCGATCTTCACCGCTGTATGCACGCGCGAGGTGGTGGCGCCGCCGATGAGCAGGGGCTGCGTCATCTTGCGCCGCTCCATCTCCTTGGCCACATGCACCATCTGCTCCAGCGACGGCGTGATCAGGCCGGAGAGGCCGATGATGTCCACGTCTTCCTTCTCGGCGGTGTCCAGGATCACTTCCGCCGGCTGCATGACGCCGATGTCGGTGACCTTGAAGTTGTTGCACTGGAGCACGACACCGACGATGTTCTTGCCGATGTCGTGGACGTCGCCCTTCACCGTGGCCATGAGAATGTGCGCGGCGGGCTTGTCGCCTTCCTTCTTCTCGGCCTCAATGTAGGGCAGCAGCACCGCCACGGCCTTTTTCATGACGCGGGCGGACTTCACCACCTGCGGCAGGAACATCTTGCCGTCGCCGAACAGGTCGCCCACCACGTTCATGCCGTCCATGAGCGGCCCTTCGATCACCTCGATGGGACGGTCATAGGCCTGGCGGGCCTCTTCGGTGTCATCCTCGACGTAGTCGACGATGCCCTTGACCAGCGCGTGTTCCAGCCGTTTTTCCACGGGCTGCTCGCGCCAGGACAGGTCCTCTTCCTTCTTCTTGCCGCCCTGGTTCTTGTAGCTCTCGGCCAGGTCCAGCAGGCGCTCGGTGGCGTCTTCGCGGCGGTTGAGGATGACGTCCTCGACGTGCTCGAGCAGTTCCTTGTCGATGTCGTCGTAGACCTCGATCTGCCCGGCGTTGACGATCGCCATGTCCAGCCCCGCCTTGATGGCGTGGTACAGGAAGGCCGAGTGCATGGCCTCGCGCACGGCATTGTTGCCGCGGAACGAGAACGACAGGTTCGACAGCCCACAGGAAACCTTGGCGTGGGGCAGGTTCTCCTTGATCCAGCGGGTGGCCTCGATGAAGTCGATACCGTAGTTGTTGTGCTCCGGGATGCCGGTGGCCACCGGGAAGCAGTTCGGGTCGAAGATGATGTCTTCGGCCGGGAACTCGGCCTTTTCCACCAGCAGGTCGTAGGCGCGCTTGCAGATCTCGATGCGGCGATCCAGGGTGTCCGCCTGGCCTTCCTCGTCAAAGGCCATGACCACCACGGCAGCGCCGTAGTGCTTGAGCTTCTCGGCCTGTTCCAGGAACGGCTCTTCGCCTTCCTTCAGGGAGATGGAGTTCACCACCGGCTTGCCCTGGGTGCACTTCAGACCGGCTTCCAGCACCTCCCAGTTGGAGGCGTCGATCATCAGCGGCACCCGGGCGATGTCCGGCTCCGCAGCCACCAGCTTGAGGAAGTCTTCCATGGCCTGGACGGCGTCGATCATGCCCTCGTCCATGTTGACGTCGATGATCTGCGCGCCGCCGTCGACCTGGTCCTTGGCCACTTCCAGGGCGGTGTCGTAGTCGCCTTCCTTGATCAGCCGCTTGAAGCGCGCCGAGCCGGTGACGTTGGTGCGCTCGCCGATGTTGATGAACGAGGCGTCGGCGCCGGCGTTGAACGGTTCCAGCCCGGACAGGCGCATGGCGCGCTCGACTTCCGGCACCTTGCGCGGCGGCAGATCCTGGGTGGCCTCGCGCAGCGCCTTGATGTGCTCCGGCGTGGTGCCGCAGCAGCCGCCGATGATGTTGACGAAACCGCTCTCGGCGAAGTCCTTCACATACTTCGCCATCTCTTCCGGGGACTGGTCGTATTCGCCGAATTCGTTGGGCAGACCGGCGTTCGGGTAGATGGCGACGTAGGTGTCCGCCACTCGGGAGATCTCTTCCACGAACGGGCGCATCTGCTCGGCGCCTAGCGCGCAGTTCAGTCCCACCGTGAACGGGTTGGCGTGGCGCACGGAGTTCCAGAACGCCTCGGTGGTCTGGCCGGAGAGGGTGCGGCCGGAGGCGTCGGTGATGGTCCCGGAGATCATCACTGGCAGGCGGTAGCCGAGTTCCTCGAACAGCAGTTCGGTGGCGTACACCGCCGCCTTGGCATTGAGCGTGTCGAAGATGGTCTCGATGAGGATCATGTCCGCACCACCCTCGACCAGGCCACGCCCGGCTTCCAGGTAGGCGGTGCACAGCTCGTCGAAGGTGACGTTGCGGTAGCCGGGGTTGTTCACGTCCGGCGAAATGGAGCCGGTGCGGTTGGTCGGCCCCAGAGCGCCCGCCACGAACCGGGGCCAGCCGGGGTTCTCGGCTTCCGCGGCGTCGCAGGCCTCGCGGGCCAGGCGCGCGGATTCCACGTTCAGCTCATGGACCAGGTCTTCCAGGTGGTAGTCGGCCTGGGCGATGGTGGTGGAGCTGAAGGTGTTGGTCTCGACGATGTCGGCGCCGGCGGCGAGGTTGTCCGCGTGGATCTCGCGGATGATGTCCGGGCGCGTGAGCGACAGGAGGTCGTTGTTGCCCTGGAGGTCACCGGGGCGGTCCTTGAACCGCTCGCCGCGGAAGTCTTCCTCGGTCAGGGGATACTGCTGAATGCTCGTCCCCATGCCGCAATCCAGGAACAGAATTCGTTCGTTGATCGCCTGTTTGAGCTTATCGATTTGGGTAGTCATTCGGTCTCAAGTGGTTGCGATGGAAACTCATCTCAGCCGGGCATTATAACGTGAGACTTCGGAGTAACGAGAGGGTGGGTCGCGAAAGCCCCGCCATACGGGGGTTGAAGGGCTCGGGGAGGGCGCCGTGGGGCGGTTCTGGCGGTTATTGAATTCTATTCATAGTTTTGTTGAGAATTATTGGATTCCGCCCCGCCGTGTTCCGCGCAGACGACCAGATGACGGAAAAGTGCCCGCTGTTCGCGTTTCTGCGGAAGATATTCCGGATGCCACTGCACGCCCAGCATGAAGGGGGCGTCGGGGTGTTCGATGGCCTGCGTGATGCCGTTGTCCTCGTGGGCCACGGGCAGGAGCGAGTCGGCCGGGCTGCGGATGGCCTGTCGGTGGAGAGAGTTCACGTGACAGTAGGTCCGTCCCAGGGCTTTCGCCAGTTGGCTATGGGGGCGGATGCGCACGGCCTTCTGCGGCCAGATGGTCCAGAGGTTGGGCGTCTCACTGTAGTAGGCCCGCAGGTCCTGGTAGAGCGTGCCACCGCAGACCACGTTCAGCAGTTGCGCCCCGCGGCAGATGCCGAGCACGGGCAGCCCGCGGTCCAAAGCGCCCTTGAGCAGGCGGGTTTCCAGGTCGTCACGGTCGGTGTCGCCGCCCATGGCGGTCTTGGTGCTGAGCAGGCGTCGCAGCAGCCAGAACAGCGGGAACAGGGCCAGGGTGGCCAGAAAGCGCGGCAGACTGCGGCTGCTGTGACGCAGGCTACGCATCGAAGGCGTGGCTGGTTCCTCGCCGTACAGGCTCGGGTCCACGTCGGCGCCGCCGCCGATGATCACCGCATCCACCGCCTCCACGGCCATGGGATGGGCAGGCGTAATGCGCACGGCACGACCTCCGGCCATCCACACCGCGAAACGCGTACATAGCCAGGCGGCAGTGCCGCCCCGGTTGGGGCCTGTTACACCAACAACTGGCTTCATTCCGTCAGCCAGCCCGCTGTCTGCTGCGCCCAGTCCTGATCGACCCGGGCGATACTCGGCGGGCGGCGTTTGAGGTAGGCGACGCTCATGCGTGCCATGCGTTCGGGGCGCGCGGCCAGCCACTCCACCATGACCCAGCCGTTCCACTCGGCGGCCAGGGTCCACTGCTTCTCGTCCACCCGGCAGTTGGGGAGCCGGTAGTGGAAGGCCGGTCTCGGTTTGACAAGGGCGGCGTCAGGCACACCGCGAACGGCCCTGTCACCGAGCAGGTGGCGGAACAGCGGCAACATGTCCAGGACCCGGTTGCGGGTAGCGTTGTAGGTGAGGTAATCGTCAACCAGTTGCTCCAGGTCCGGCGTGTAGCCGGGGTCGAGCACCAGCCGCCGGTAGGGGTGGGGGAATTCGTTGATGTACGGCGTGATCCGGCGGCTCCAGTCGATCTCCCCCTGAACATGCAGCCAGTCGTACAGCAGGAAGAAGGCCCGCAGAATCGCCGTCAGGTGGTCCGTCTCCAGCGATGCCGCTTCGGGGTTCAGGTGCAGGCCGAATGCGTAGAACACGGATGCGCGCGTGCCGCGGGCGTCGCTGTCCTGCAGCGCAACGCGCAGGGCTTCCAGTTCGTGCACCTCTGGGAACGGTATCGGTGGCGTGACGATCTCGTGGGGCACGACGGTGCCAGCGACCCGGGCCAGCAGGTCGTCGACCCGGTCCCGGTGCAGGGGCTCGTCGAGATTGAAGCCGAGACCCTCAAGCAGTTGCAGGTAGCTGCCGTCCTTGAGCAGCGCCGTATCGATCTCGGTGGTGAAGGTGCCCCAGCGGGTGCCGGTGATCCGGTGCGAGAAACGGCTGTCGCGCACGATGTCGCCGCCGTAGAGCGCGGCGACCTTGGCGGAGATGGTTTCCAGGTCGAGGCCGGCGAACTCCAGTTCCACACCGAGACGGCGGATGTCGCCGCTGGCCGTGGTCAGCGCAGCGGGTAGCGGAAAACTCATGCCCGGCTCCTTGGCCTCGGGGTTGCGGGATGAACGAACAGGATGGATTCTGAACGCCTACACGATAACCCGATCCAATCCACTTCGGAACCGGCGCATGACGCGGCCGGGACGTGGTTGGTGCGCGCAGCCCAGGAGGCGACATGAAACTGGAAACACAGGCCATTCACTCTGGTTATTCCCCGGATCCCACCACGAAGGCGGTGGCCGTACCCATCTACCAGACCACGTCGTACGCGTTCGACGATACACAGCACGGTGCCGACCTCTTCGACCTCAAGGTGGAAGGAAACATCTACACCCGTATCATGAACCCCACCAACGCCGTGCTGGAGCAGCGCGTGGCCGAAATGGAAGGCGGCATCGCCGGTTTGGCGGTGAGCTCGGGCATGGCGGCCATCACCTACGCCATCGAGACCATCACCGAGGTCGGGGACAACATCGTCACCACCAGCCAACTCTACGGCGGCACCTACAACTTCTTCGCCCACGCGCTGCCGCGCCGTGGCGTGGAGGTGCGGTTCGTCTCCCATGACGACCTGGACGGCATGGCCGCACAGATCGACGACCGGACCAGGGCCGTCTTCTGCGAGAGCGTGGGCAACCCGTCGGGCAACGTCGTGGACGTGGAGCGCCTGGCCGCGCTGGCCCACGAGCGGGGCGTGCCGCTCATGGTGGACAACACTGTGCCGAGCCCCTACCTGTGGCGGCCCATCGAGCAGGGCGCGGATATCGTCATCCATTCGCTCACGAAGTACATGGGCGGGCATGGCACCACCGTGGCCGGCGTCATCGTGGACTCCGGCAACTTCCCCTGGGCGGATTACCCGAAGAAGTTCAGCATGCTGAATGAACCGGACCCGTCCTACCACGGTGTCGTTTACACCGAGGCGCTGGGGCCGGCGGCATACATCGGCCGTGCCCGGGTGGGGCCGCTGCGGAACACCGGTTCGGCGCTGTCGCCCATGAACGCGTTCCAGATTCTCCAGGGCATCGAAACGCTGCCCTTGCGCATGGATCGCCACTGCGAGAACGGCCTGAAGGTGGCGCAGCACCTGGAGGCGCAGGATCAGGTCACCTGGGTGAAGTACGCCGGCCTGGAGAGCAGTCCGGATCACCGTCTGGCGCAGAAGTACATGAACGGGCGTGCGGCCGGCATCCTCAGCTTCGGGGTCAAGGGCGGAGCCGAGGCGGGGGCGAAGTTCATCGATGCCCTGCAGCTCATCACCCGGCTGGTGAACATCGGTGACGCCAAGTCCCTGGCCTGTCATCCGGCCACCACCACCCACCGGCAGCTGAACGACGACGAGCTGGAGCGGGCGGGTGTGACCCGCGACATGGTGCGGCTGTCAGTGGGGTTGGAGCATATCGACGACATCATCGACGATATCGATCAGGCCCTGACCGCGGCGAAGTGATCGGGAAGACCGATCAGCTCGGGCGGGTCACGCCGTGACCCGCTCGAACTCGGTGGACTTGCAGCCCGGGCACGGGGGGATGTGTCCGGCTTTCTCGAAGTGCATGGTCTTGCCACAGCTCAGGCAACGCAGCTCCCCGGGGCTGGTTATTTCTCCGGTGTGGTAGCGGGCCTCCGCCTGCCACTGGCGGTTGAGCTCGATCCACTCGAGTCGGGTGCTGTCGGCGATGGTGCTGAAGCGGTCGTACAGCCAGGAGCCGATCAGCTGCATGTCCATGCGGAACCAGTCGCGCAGGTCGTCGCTCTTGTCGTCGCGGGTAAGAAAGCTCGCGGCGTCTTCCACGTCGCGCTTTAGGTAGTCGCTGATGCGCTCCGCTTCCTCGGCCGAGAGTTCACCGAACTCCACCGCCTTGCGGCGGGCGTGCTCCAGGGCCTGGCGCAGCCGGGGCCGGGCGTCCTCACCGGCCTGCTCGAGCGCATCCGTCACGCGCTGAAGCATCTTCTCATAGCCCTCGAGCTGGCGTTTGTCCTGCGGCTGCCTGTTGTCCGTCATGCCGGTCTCCTGCGTGTGAGTCTCTGCCTCCTAGATTGCAGGGCCGTGGCCGCTGTCACAAGTGCCGTCGGCCCCGGGCATCGGCAGTTGCACCCCGATTGCCGTATACTTCCGCCTTTCCCCGCGATCAAGCCGAAGACCACGAGCCACAACATGAGTATGGACGACGCCTACAAGCCGGAGATCATCGAAGCCGACGCGCAGCGTTTCTGGGACGAAAACCGGACGTTCCAGGTCACCGAGGAGCCGGGGCGCGAGACCTTCTACTGCCTCTCCATGTTCCCGTACCCCAGCGGCAAGCTGCACATGGGGCATGTGCGCAACTACACCATCGGCGACGTCATGACCCGCTACCAGCGCATGCAGGGGCGCAATGTGCTCCAGCCCATGGGCTGGGACGCCTTCGGCCTGCCTGCGGAGAACGCCGCCATGCAGAACAACGTGCCGCCGGCGCAGTGGACGCGGGAGAACATCGCTGCCATGCGTGGGCAGCTCAAGCAGCTCGGCTTCGGCTATGACTGGTCGCGAGAGTTCGCCACCTGTGACCCGTCCTACTACAAGTGGGAGCAGTGGCTGTTCACGCGTCTGTATCGCACGGGGCTCGCCTACCGTGCCGTGGCCACGGTGAACTGGGACCCGGTGGACCAGACCGTGCTCGCCAACGAACAGGTAGTGGACGGCAAGGGCTGGCGCTCCGGTGCCACCGTGGAGCGTCGCGAGATCCCGCAGTGGTTCCTGCGCATCACCGACTACGCGGACGAGCTGCTGGACGCGTTGGATGACATGCCCGGCTGGCCGGAGCAGGTGCGCGCCATGCAGCGCAACTGGATCGGCCGCTCCGAGGGCGTGGAGCTGGCGTTTGCCATCCACGGCCGCGAGGAGACCCTGAGCGTCTACACAACCCGGCCGGATACGCTGTTCGGCGTGAGCTACATGGGGCTTGCTCCGGAGCACCCGCTTACCCGCGAGCTGGCGGAGAGCAACCCGGAGATCGCCGCCTTTGTGGAGGAGTGCAACAAGGCCGGCGTCGCCGAGGCCACCGTCGCCACCATGGAGAAGAAGGGGCTGGATACCGGCCTGCGCGCTGTTCACCCGCTCACCGGCGAAGAGATCCCCGTGTGGATCGCCAACTTCGTGCTCATGACCTATGGGTCGGGGGCCATCATGGCCGTGCCCGCCCATGACCAGCGTGACTGGGAGTTCGCCACCAAGTACGGCCTGCCCATCCGCCCGGTGATTGCACCGGCCGACGGCGGCGAGCCGGACGTGAGCGCCGAGGCGTTCACCGACAAGGGCGTGCTGGTCAACTCCGGGGATTACACCGGCATGACCTCCGATGAGGCGTTCGAGGCCATCGCCGGCTGGCTGCAGCAGCGCGGCATTGGTGAGCGCCAGACCAACTACCGCCTGCGCGACTGGGGCGTCTCGCGCCAGCGCTACTGGGGCGCGCCCATCCCCATCATCAATTGCCCCACCTGCGGCCAGGTACCGGTGCCGGACGACCAGCTCCCAGTGGAGCTGCCGGAGGACGTGCAGTTCGACGGTGCCGGCTCGCCGCTCAAGCAGATGCCCGAGTGGTACCGCACTACCTGCCCGCAGTGCGGCGGCGCGGCGGAGCGTGAAACCGACACCTTCGATACCTTCATGGAGTCGTCCTGGTACTTCGCCCGCTTCGCCTGCGCGGACAACGACGGTGCCATGCTGGATGACCGCGCCGGCTACTGGCTGCCGGTGGATCAGTACATCGGTGGCATCGAGCACGCCATCCTGCATCTGCTCTATGCGCGTTTCTACCAGAAGGTGATGCGCGACGAAGGGCTGACCATCGCCGACGAGCCCTTCACCAACCTGCTGACGCAGGGCATGGTGCTGAAGGACGGCGCCAAGATGTCGAAGTCCAAGGGCAACACCGTGGACCCGCAGGCCCTGGTAGAGCGTTATGGCGCCGATACCGTGCGACTGTTCGCCATGTTTGCGGCACCGCCGGAGCAGTCTCTGGAATGGTCCGATTCCGGTGTGGAGGGCGGCTACCGCTTTCTCAAGCGCCTGTGGCATCTGGTGCGCAATCACACCGCCCAGGGGGCGGCCCCGGCGCTGGATGTGGCCGGCCTCACCGACGCGCAGCGGGATACCCGGCGCAAGGTGCACGAGACCATCCGCAAGGCCAGCGAGGACATCGGCCGCCGTTTCACCTTCAACACCGGTATCGCCGGGGTCATGGAGCTGGTGAACACCCTCTACAAGGCCATCGACGATGACAGCGAGCAGGGCCGCGCCGTGATGCAGGAGGGGCTGGAGGCGTCGGTGCTGATCCTCGCGCCCATCGTGCCGCACATCTGTCACCGGCTCTGGCAGGCGCTGGGCCACGACGATGCAGTGGTGGATGCCGCCTGGCCGCAGGTGGACGCGGATGCGCTCACCCAGGACACGCTGGAGATCGTGGTGCAGGTCAATGGCAAGCTGCGGGGCAACATCCAGGTGCCGGCAGACGCTGAGCGCGATGCCATCGAGACCGCCGCTCTGGACGAGCCCAACGTGCAGCGTTTCATCAGCGACAAGACGGTGCGCAAGGTGATCGTTGTCCCGGGTAAACTGGTGAACGTCGTCGCCAACTGACCCTCAATCGCGGAGGTTCCATGCGTAGCCTGCGGCGCATCCTGATCGTGATGCTCATCCTGGCGCTGGCCGGGTGCGGCTGGCATCTCCGTGGCTCCGCGCCGGGCACGGCATCCCTGGAAGGCGTGTCCGTGGTGGTGGACAGTCAGATCGGGCAGGGCGAGCTGATCCGGGAGCTTCGCCGCACGCTGGCGGCCGCCGGTGCGGATGTGCGCAACAGTGGCGACGGCCCGCGGCTGGTCATCGAAAGCGAAAGCCGTGACCGGCAGCAGCTCAGTGTTGCGGCCGGAGGCGACACGGAAGAGTACGAACTGCGCTATCGGGTGCGCTGGTCCATCCGCGACGGCGATGGCGAGACTCTTGCCGGTCCGGACACCTTCGAGCAGATCCGTGAATACCGTTTTGACCGCGCTGCCGTGCTCGGCAGTTCAGAGCGCGAGGAGGCGCTGCTGGAAGAGTTGCGCCGCGACGTCGCCTTTCTGCTGACCGAGCGCGTGCAGGCAACCCTGGGCGAATGAGATGCGTCTGAAGCCTGAGCAGGTCGCCGATACCCTGGAACGCAGCCTGCCGCTGGTCTGGCTGATCACCGGCGATGAGCCGTTGCTGGTCGGCGAGGCCATGGACGCGGTGCGCGTCGCAGCCCGGCAGGCCGGGCACACGGAGCGGGAGGTGCTCGAGGTGGAAGCGGGGTTCGACTGGCAGCGCCTGGCGGCCGCCGCGGACAACCTGTCCCTGTTTGGCGATCGCCGCATCATCGAACTGCGCATGCCCACCGGCAAGCCTGGTCAGGCGGGGGCGCGTGCGCTCAGTGACTACTGCGCCCGTGCGCCTGAGGACACGGTGCTCATGATCTCCGCGCCCCGGCTGGATGCAGGCACGCGCAAGGCCGCCTGGGTGAACGCCATCGACACCGCCGGCGCGGTGGTCCAGGTCTGGCCGCTGGAGCAGCGCCAGCTCCCCGGCTGGCTGGAGCAGCGGCTCCGTCAGGCCGGCCTGCAACCCACCCGCGAGGCTGTGCAGCTGCTCGCCGAGCGCAGTGAAGGCAACCTGCTGGCCGCGGTGCAGGAGATCGAAAAGCTCCGGCTGCTGGTCCCCAAGGGCGAGCTGGACGCCGACGCCGTGCGCCAGGCCGTCGCCGACAGCGCCCGTTTCGATGTCTTCGATCTCACCGCCGCGGCGCTCCAGGGCGAGGTGGCCCGGTGTGCCCGCATCGTCGGTGGCCTGCGCGAAGAGGGGGTGGAGCCGACGCTGGTGTTGTGGGCGCTGTCCCGGGAGGTCCGGCTGGTCTGTCAGCTCCAGGGGGCCCCGGGCCAGGCCGAGCAGGTCCTGAAGAAAAACGGTGCCTTCGGCCCGCGCAAGAACCAGCTGCAGCGTGCCGCCCAGCGCGGCGGCCCGCGACGCTGGCAGGCGCTGCTGATGCGCTGCGCCCGGGCGGACCGGGTCATCAAGGGCGTGGCACCGGGCCGCATCTGGGATGAATTGTTACAATTGAGTATTGCCATTGCCGGCGGCTACGGGAAGCGGCGGCGCCCCCAGCCGGCGCGCGCCTGAAGCCGGGGCCGGCGGGAGACGACAACAGGGCGAGCAACCATGAGCGCAACAGCTGAAAGCGTGCAGAACATCCAGGCCTACATGGCGGAACTCGGCCAGCAGGCCCGTGCAGCCGGCCGGGCCATGGCGCGGGCCGGGAGCGACGCCAAGAACCAGGCGCTGACCGCCATGGCCGACACCATCGATGCCCGCGCGGCGCAGCTGGTGGAAGAGAATGCCAGGGACATGGCCGCGGGCCGGGAGCGGGGGCTGGACGCCGCCCTGCTGGACCGCCTGGAACTGACCCCGGAGCGCATCGCCGGCATGGCCGATGGCCTGCGCCAGATCGCTGCGCTGCCCGACCCGGTGGGCGCCATCGACGACCTGCGCAGTCGCCCCTCCGGGATTCAGGTCGGCAAGATGCGCGTGCCCCTGGGCGTAATCGGCATCATCTACGAGTCGCGCCCGAACGTCACGGCCGATGCAGCCGGGCTTTGCCTGAAGTCCGGCAATGCCACGATCCTGCGCGGCGGCTCCGAAGCCATCCACTCCAACCGCGCCATCGCCGAGTGCATCCGCGCCGGGCTCGAGGCGGCCGGTCTGCCGAAGGACGCGGTACAGGTCGTCAACACCACCGACCGCGAGGCCGTGGGCCACCTGATCACCATGACCGGCGAGGTGGACGTCATCGTTCCGCGCGGCGGCAAGGGGCTGATCGAGCGGATCAGCCGCGATGCCAGCGTTCCGGTGATCAAGCATCTGGACGGCGTCTGCCACGTCTACATCGACGAGGCGGCCGATCTCGACAAGGCTGTGGCGGTGGCGTTCAACGCCAAGACCCAGCGTTACGGCACCTGCAACACCATGGAGACGCTGCTCGTGGCTGAGGGCATTGCGGCGCAGGTGCTGCCGCCGCTGGCCGAGCGGTTCACGGAGGCCGCGGTGGAGCTGCGTGGTTGCGAGGTCAGTCGGGGGCTCGTGCCGGCCATGACGGCGGCCACAGACGAGGACTGGGGGGCAGAGTACCTGGCCCCGGTGCTGGCCGTGCGGGTCGTTGCCGACCTGGACGCCGCCATGGAGCACATCAACGCATGGAGCTCCGGGCATACCGAGTCCATCGTGACCCAGGACTGGAGCCGCGCCCAGCGTTTCCTGCGCGAGGTGGACTCCAGCTCGGTCATGGTCAACGCCTCCACCCGCTTCGCGGACGGCTTCGAGTACGGTCTGGGGGCCGAAATCGGCATCAGCACCGACAAGCTGCACGCCCGCGGCCCGGTCGGGCTGGAAGGTCTGACCTCGCAGAAATGGATTGTCCTGGGGGACGGGCATGTGCGCGGCTGAGCGGCCCGGCCGGCGCCGGAGGTGTGGCGGGTGAAGGCCACGCCCCGGCCGCTGCGCGGCATGTTCGGCGGCACCTTTGATCCGGTGCACAACGCCCACCTCCGTGTCGCGCTGGATATCGTCGAGGCCGGCGCGCTGGAGCAGCTCCACCTCGTTCCCTGCCACGTGCCACCCCACCGCGGCGATCCCGAGGTCACCGCCGCGCAGCGGCTGGCGATGCTGGAGCTTGCCGCCCGCGGGGAGCTGCGCTTCCGGGTGGATGACCGGGAGCTCCGGCGTGACGGCCCCTCCTACACGGTGGATACCCTGCAGACACTGCGTCGGGATTTTCCCGGCGACCACCTCTGCCTGCTCCTCGGCAGCGACAGCTTCGTCAGCCTGCCGCGCTGGGATCGCTGGCAGGAGCTGGCGGTGTACGCACACATCGTGGTGATGCAGCGCCCCGATCACCCCCTGAAACTGTCGGGGCCTCTCACCGACTGGCTGCATGGCCGGGAGACGGCGGACTGGGCCGCGCTGCGGGACGAGCCCGCCGGGCGCGTGCTGTTCCAGGACGTCACACCCATGGCGGTCTCCGCCACCGACATCCGCGCCCGTCTGGCCGCCGGACGTTCAGGGCGCTATCTGTTGCCGGATGCGGTGTGGGACTATATACGGGACAATACCCTGTACGGGGCCGGTGGATACGCCGGCTGAGTGGAGAGCAAGTCGGCGGCAGCCTTGCCGTCGTGGAGGTGGATCATCAGCGCAGTGGATCATGTCGAAGCACTGGACTGGGCAGCACTGAGGGATGTGGTGCTAGCCTCCCTTGAGGACATGAAGGCCGTGGATCCCGTTGTGCTGGATGTGCGCGGCAAGACCGGTATCACCGACATCATGGTGGTGGCGTCCGGGAATTCCGGGCGGCACGTCAAGGCCATTGCCGACCGCGTGGTGGCGGACGCCCGCGAGCAGGGCGTGCGCGCGCTCGGGGTCGAAGGCGAGGACAGCGCCGAGTGGGTGCTCGTGGACCTGGGCGATGTGGTCGTCCACGTCATGGGCGCCAATACCCGGGAACTCTACCGCCTGGAGCGGATCTGGGGCATCGACGACGCGGATTCGGACGCGCCGTCCGCCGACAGCTCCCGGGCCTGAGTCGGTGCGGGTTCAGGTAACGGCCGTGGGGCAGAAGATGCCCCGCTGGGTGGCCCAGGGTTACCAGGAGTATGCCGGGCGCATGCCCCGCGAACTGCGGCTGGATCTGCGGGAGCTGGCGTCGGGCGATCGCGGCAAGGGCGCGAACCCGGCGAGGGCGCGCGAAGTGGAAGGGCAGCGACTGCTGCAGGCCGTGCCGAAAGGCGCCCGTGTCATCGCACTGGATGGTGGCGGGCGGCGCATCGACACGGAGGCGTTGGCAGAGGCCATGCGCGAGTGGCTGCAGGACGGCCGCGACGTGGCCCTGCTGATCGGCGGGCCGGACGGCCTGGATGACGGCTGCCTGAACGCGGCCGACCAGCGCTGGTCCCTCTCGCCGCTGACGTTGCCGCACATGCTGGTACGGGTCCTCGTGGCCGAACAGCTCTACCGCGCCTGGACGCTGATCACTGGACATCCGTACCACCGTTAGGGCCGATCACCGGAACGGCCACCAGAACCGATCACCGAGCAGCTTTCGAGGTACAACATGGCGTCCGAGACATCGTCCGAAATCTACCTGGCGTCGCGGTCAGCGCGCCGCCGGGAGCTGCTGCAGCAGATGGGGCTGCCTTTCACGCCACTGGATGTGGCCGTGGACGAGACCTTCGACCCGGAAGAAAGCGCGGAGGTCTTCGTCATCCGCCTCGCCCTGGAGAAGGCCCGGGCCGGCTGGGCCCAGGTGGAGGGGAGCCAGCCGTTGCCGGTGCTGGGTGCGGACACCGTGGTCGTCATGGACGACCAGGTCCTCGGCAAACCGGGCACCCGCGACGAGGCGGTCGCCATGCTGGAGATGCTCTCCGGCAACGAACACCGGGTCCTCACCGGGGTTGCGCTGGTGGACGACCGCGAAGCAACCCGGCTCAGCGTCAATCGCGTGCAGTTCCGTGAGCTGACGCCCGCGGATATCGATCGCTACTGGGCGTCCGGCGAACCCGAGGGCAAGGCGGGTGCCTACGCGATCCAGGGCCGCGGCGGCGTGTTCGCGGAGTACCTGGAGGGCAGCTACTCCGGCGTCATGGGGCTGCCGCTGTTCGAGACGGCGGATCTGCTGGACGAGTTCGATATCGACTACCGCCGGCACTGGTAATGAGCCAGGAAATTCTGATGAACTGCACGCCACAGGAAACCCGTGTGGCGGTGGTGGAGAATGGCGTTCTACAGGAAGTCTCCGTGGAGCGCACGCGGCGGCGCGGTCTGGTGGGCAACATCTACAAGGGGCGCGTCCAGCGCGTCCTCCCCGGCATGCAGGCGGCGTTCGTGGAAGTGGGCCTGGAACGCACAGCGTTCCTGCACGCCTCCGACGTCGCCGTGGCGCCGGACAGTGAAACCGGCGAGACCCGCCTGCGTCGGCCGGTGCCGGACATCCAGCAGCTGCTCCATGACGGTCAGGAGATCATCGTTCAGGTGATCAAGGATCCCATGGGTACCAAGGGCGCCCGGCTGACCACCCATCTGACCATCCCCTCACGGAACCTGGTGCTTTTGCCCCGCAGCCGCAACCTGGGGGTGTCCGGGCGGATCGAGGACGCCGCGGAGCGCGAACGGCTCCGCCAGATCGGCCAGCGCTTCCTGGACGAGGGCGATACCGGTGGCTACATCATCCGTACGGCCGCAGAGCAGGCGCCGGAAAGCGCGCTGGAGGCGGACCGCCGCTTCCTCTGCAAACTCTGGGAGAACGTGGCCGCGCGCGCCCGCGAAGCCAGGGCGGGGCAGTGCATTCACGAGGACCTGCCGCTGGTGCTGCGCTCCCTGCGCGACATCATGAGCAGCGAGGTGGAGCGCATCCGCATCGACTCCCGCGAGAACTTCCAGAAGGTCCAAGCGTTCTGCGAGCAGTTCTTCCCCGAAATGAACGCCCGGCTCGAAGCCTATCCCGGGGAGCGCCCGCTGTTCGACTTCTACGGTGTCGAGGAGGAGATCCAGCGTGCCCTGTCGCGCAAGGTGGAGCTGAAGTCCGGCGGTTATCTGATGATCGACCAGACCGAGGCCATGACCACCATCGACGTCAACACCGGCGCCTACGTGGGTAGGCGCAACCTCGAAGAAACCATCTTCAAGACCAACCTCGAGGCCGCCCAGGCCATTGCCCGTCAGGTGCGCCTGCGCAACCTGGGCGGCATCATCATCCTCGACTTCATCGACATGCAGGACGAGGAGCACAAGCGCCAGGTGCTGCGGGCACTGGAGAAGAGTCTGGAAAAGGACCACGCCAAGACCCAGATCAGCGGTGTCTCCGCCCTGGGTCTGGTGGAGATGACCCGCAAACGCACCCGCGAATCCCTGGAACATATCCTGTGTGCGCCGTGTCCAAGTTGCGATGGCCGCGGCTTCATGAAAACCCCCGAGACCGTCTGCTACGAAATCTTCCGGGAGCTGATGCGGGAAGCGCGCCAGTTCGAGGCGGAGCAGATGCTGGTGATCGCGTCACGCCCGGTGGTGGACCTCATGGTCGAGGACGAGAGCATGAGCGTGGCGGAACTGGAAGAGTTTATTGGGCGGCCCATCACATTTCAGGCAGAACCCTTGTATGCACAGGACCAGTTCGATGTCGTCCTGATGTAATCTAGTAGCTGAACGTCGCTGCTTGACCCCGGACGGGCCATGGATGCCTTGCTCGCCATGATTCATTCTCATTCACCGATGCCGCTCGCGGGATGCGCGCGGTGCGGAACGCCATGCTGACCCTGCTTACCCGGACCTTTCGCGTCGTCGTCGGGCTGCTGGCGGCGCTGCTCGTGCTGCTGGCGGTGGCGTTCGCCCTCGCGCGGCTCGGCGTGCACTACCTGCCCGAGTACCGGGCCCAGGTGGAAAACCGCCTGGGCGAGGCCGTCGGTCAGGATATCCGCATCGAGGGGCTGCAGGCGCACTGGGCGTGGAGAGAGCTGCGGCTGACGCTGGATGGCGTGCGCCTTGGCGACGGTGAAGACAGCCTCCAGCTGCCGCGCCTGGAGGTCAGCCTGGATCTGCTGGCCTCGCTGCAGGATCGCATGGTGCGCCTGGATGAGCTGGTGCTGGTGGAGCCTCGGCTCACGGTGCAGCGCGACTCCGATGGCGCTTTCCGCGTCGTGGGCGTGGGTATCGAACCGGGTGTCGCCGGCCTTGATGAGCTGGACGTCCTCATGGCGCAGCCCGGCCGTCTGCGGGTCCGGGATGGGCGCATGGACCTGCTGGACCTGGTCCACCAGGAGCGGTACCGCTTCGCCGATCTCAACGCCGCACTGGATGAGGTTGATGGCCAGCGCCGCCTTGCGGGGGCAGGGGCGCTACCCGATGGGTGGGGCGGCCGCGTGCGCTTCGCCGTCCACTGGCCGGTTGCCGCCGACCGTCCACTGACCGACGGGCCGGTGGAGGTGTACGCCGAGGGCCAGGACGTCAACGCACGGGTGATGGAACGCATGCTGGGCCGTCCCGGAGAGCCGCCCTACGCCGCGCTCAGTGGCTCCCTGGAGCTATGGGCCAGTTTCCGTGAAGGTCTGCCGCAGCCGGATGGCCGGCATCGCGAAGGGAATCTGCTGGTGCTTGCCCGGGACGGCGCGGCCGACATGCCCTACCTCTTCCGCGAACGCATCCCGTTCAGCGAGCTGGACGCCGAGGTGGCCTGGAGCCTGAACGACGACGGCTGGACGGTGAACGTGGGCCGCTCGCGGGTGCTCAATGACGACGGTGAAGTCCACGGGCGGGTTCGCGTCGACAAGCCGTGGGACAGTGCGCCATTCCTCGATATCCGCGCCAGTGTCGACGGTCGCCCCGGCAACGCCGCCAATACCGGGCGTTACCTGCCGGTGGCCATCATGATGCCGGCGTTGGTGGAATGGCTGGACGGCAGCATTCTCGCCGGCACCGCCCGCAACGCGGACGTGGTGTTCCACGGTCGTGCGGACCACTTCCCCTTCGACAATGGCACCGGACGCTTCCACGTGCGCGCCGATGTGGCCGACGTGACTCTTGCCTACCACCCGGAGTGGCCGGAGATCTCCGAACTGGATGGTGCTCTCCAGTTCGAGGGGCGCTCCATGGCAATCGACGCGACTGATGGTGTCATCAGCGGCGCGCGGATTCGGGAGGCCCGGGCCTCCATTGATGACCTCCAGCGCAGCCCGCTGCGGGTGGGCGGCGCGTTCTTCGGTTCCGGCGACGCCTATTTCGACTTTCTCTCCACCATGCCCGCCGGCGGCGACGTGCTTGCCGGGCCGCTGGGTGCGCTGCAGCTTGACGGGCAGCACGACCTGGAACTCGGGCTGGTCATCCCGTTCGACGGCGAGCCGGTCACCATCGACGGTACCGCCACTCTCAACGATGGTCGGCTGCGACTGCCCGACCGGGATCTGGCCATTGAAGGCCTGGACGGGCAGGTGCACTTCCACCGACGCGGCATCCACGCCGAGGGTGTCACCGGGCGTTTCCTGGACGGCCCGCTGACGCTGGCCGTCAGCACGGACGATACTGGTACGGCGAGTGATCGCATCCGTCTCGCCGTGGCGCTGGATGCGCTGGATGCGCAGCGCCTGGAGACGGCGCTCACCGGGCGAAGCGGGCTGCTCTCCGGCACCGGTGCCGCGCGGGTCGACGTGCGCTTCCCGGTCTTCGACGCCGACCCCGAGCAGCAGGATCTGGCGGTGGATGTCGCCATGGCGTCGGCGATGAACGGCATCGGTGTGGCCATGCCGGTGCCGCTGGGGAAGCCCGAGGCGGGCGAACGGCCGCTGGCGCTGTCGTTCCGCATCGGCGCCGAGGGCCTTGAGCCCGTGCGACTGGACTACGGTGACGACGTCAATGCAGCGATGGCGGTCGACCACGAGGCGGGGCTGCAGAGCGCGGCAGTGCGCTTTGGCGGCAACACGGCGCCGTTGCCGCCGGTGGGCAGCATCCGCGTCGACGGCCTGCTGCCGGCGCTGGATCTGCTTGCCTGGCACAGGTGGGCGGACCACTGGCTGCCGGAGGATGCTGGCGACGAGGAGGGCCCGGAGCTGGATGCTGTCGACCTGACGGTCGGCGCGCTCGACCTGGGTGACGGGCTGCGTTTCCGCCACCAGCGGATCCGCGGCGAGCGTGATGTCACCGGCTGGCTGTTTCGGCTGACAGGGGAAGACCTTGCCGGCGAGCTGCGCTGGCCCGAGTCTCCCAATCTCGCCGTGGAGGCGGATCTCGACCACCTGCGACTGCCAGTGCCGGACGAGCCGGACACCAGTGACGAACAGCCGGCGGGCGGCGACGCACCGCTCGCCGACGTCGATCCGGCAACGCTGCCGAGCCTGCGGGCGCAGGTCGACCGGCTGGAGCTGGACGGCCGCCTGCTGGGCAGCCTGCAGCTTCTGGGCGGCCCGGACGACAGCGGCTATCGCCTCAACAACGTCCTCCTGCGTGGCGAGCACCATACCCTCACCGGCACGGCAGGCTGGTTCCGGGACCCGGGCCACCGCACGGAGCTGGCCATTGATGTGCGCAGCGACGACATGGGCGGGCTCATGTCCGGCCTTGGTTACCAGGATATCATCCGCGGGGGCAGCGGCCGGGCGAGTTTCGACCTGCATGCCCGCTCTGTGCCAATGCCCCTGGATCTCGAGACATTATCCGGCGATGTCTCCCTGCGTCTGCGTGACGGCCATCTGACCCAGGTCGAACCGGGTGCCGGCCGGGTGTTCGGATTGCTCAGTGTCGCCAACCTGCCGCGCCGGCTCATGTTCAACTTCGGCGATGTCTTTGACGAGGGGTTCGCCTTTGATCGCATCGACGGCGAGTTTCTCATCGAGGACGGCATTGCCACCCCCGGGATGCTCGCCATGGACGGCCCGGCGGCCCGGGTCGAAGCCACCGGGCCCCTCGACCTGAAGGAGCGCACGTACGATCAGCTGGTCACGGTAACGCCGCGTGCCTCCGCGACGCTGCCCATTCTCGGCGGGGTGTTCGGCGGCCCCCCGGGGGCGGCAGCCATGCTGCTGGCGCAGCAGGTGTTCAGCGGCGGGGTGGATCGCGTCGCACAACTGCGGTATCAGGTCACCGGCCCGTGGGCCGACCCGGTGATCGAGCCCGTGCGGCGGGTTCAGCAACCGGCTGCCGCGCCGCTGGAGCCCGGGGTCGCACCCGGTAACGCCAACTGATGCGTGGTTGAAGAGACGACTCCCGCCCGTCCGGCGTACAATGCAGGAAACGGGGAGGAGCGGCGTGATGACGAATAACAGTCTACACTCCGGTACGCGTGTGGCGGCCGTGCAGATGGCGTCCGGCCCGCTGGTGGAAGGCAACCTCCACGAGGCAACGCGCCTGGTCGGAATGGCCGCAGAGGCCGGTGCCGAGTTCGTGGTTCTGCCCGAGAACGTCGCGATCATGGGCATGGATGAGTTCGCCAAGCTCAACCACGTGGAAACCGATGCGGGCGGCCCCATCCAGGACTGTTTCGCCGGTCTGGCGCGCCGGCACGGCGTCTGGCTGGTGGCGGGCACCATTCCCATGCGCGGTGACGACCCCCGTCGTGTCCGGGCTGCCTGTCTGGTCTACGACGATCGCGGCGAGCGGGTTGCCCGCTACGACAAGCTGCACCTATTCGACGTGGACGTGGACGGCGAGTCGGCCTACCGGGAATCCGCCACCTTCGAGCCCGGGGAACAGGTGGTGACGGTGGGGACGCCGTTCGGTTGTATGGGGGTTGCCGTCTGTTACGATCTGCGATTCCCCGAGCAGTTCCGGGCCATGGTGGACCGGGGCGCCGAGTTCTTCGTGCTGCCCTCCGCGTTCACCGCCCGCACCGGGGAAGCGCACTGGCGGCCGCTGCTGCAGGCGCGCGCCATCGAGAACCAGTGCCACATCATCGCGTCCGGCCAGGGTGGCTATCACGTCAACGGGCGTGAAACCCACGGCGACTCCCTGATCGTCGACCCCTGGGGGCGCATCCAGGACAGCCTGGCGCGGGGCTCGGGTGTCGTGCTCGGGGCGCTGGACCGCCAGCGCCTCGCCGACGTCCGCACGCGCTTCCCGTCTCTGCGCCATCGCCGACTCAGCTGTGCGGATGCCGTACAGGCTCCGGCGGCCGGATCCACCGCTGCCAAGGCAGCAAACAACGAGGCCTGAGATCACTATGGAACAGACGCTGTCGATTGCGACCGAGCGCCTGCTGGAGCCCGCCGGACTCGGCGATGCAGCCCTGGACGACGTGTTCGGCCGCCTGATGGGGCCGGGGGTTGATGCCGCCGACCTCTACTTCCAGGCGACCCGGCACGAGACCTGGATGCTGGAAGATGGCCTGGTCAAGCGCGGCAGCCACAGCATTGATCAGGGGGTTGGGGTCCGCGCCATTGCCGGCGAGAAGACCGGCTTTGCCTACTCCGATGAGATCGTGCTGCCCGCGCTGCTGGAAGCCTCCGGTGCCGCCCGCGCCATTGCGCGCTCCGGCCACGAGCGTCGGGTGCAGGCTTGGCGCCGGGGGACCGGTCTCAATCTCTATCAACCGGACAGCCCCCTCGAGTCCATGAGTGACGCGGACAAGGTCGATCTGCTGCGCCGCGTGGAGGCCGAGGCGCGGCGTCAGGATTCGCGGGTGGAGCAGGTCATGGTCAGCCTCTCCGGGTTGCAGGACACCGTTCTCGTCGCCGACCACGAGGGCCGGCTCACGGCCGACGTGCGGCCGCTGGTTCGTCTGAACGTCTCCGTGCTGGTGGAACACAAGGGCCGGCGCGAGAACGGCAGCGCTGGCGGCGGTGGCCGGCACGGCTACAGCGTGTTCGTGGATCAGGGCCAGGCGCTGGCCTATGCCCGGGAAGCCGTCCGCCTGGCGCTGGTCAATCTGGAGGCGGTGGACGCGCCTGCGGGCACCATGCCCGTGGTGCTCGGGCCCGGCTGGCCGGGCGTGCTGCTTCACGAGGCCGTGGGGCACGGCCTCGAGGGGGACTTCAACCGCAAGGGTACATCGGCCTTCGCTGGCCGCATCGGCGAGCAGGTGGCCTCCGAGTACTGCACCGTGGTGGACGATGGCACCCTGCCGGGCCGGCGCGGTTCGCTCAACGTCGATGACGAGGGCGTGCCCACCGAGAGCACCGTGCTGATCGAGAACGGCAGCCTCGCCGGTTACATGCAGGACCGCATGAACGCCCGCCTCATGGGCATGCAGCCCACGGGCAACGGCCGGCGCGAGTCCTACGCGCACCTGCCCATGCCGCGCATGACCAACACCTACATGCTTGCCGGGCCCCACGATCCGGAGGAGATCATCCGATCCGTCCAGGACGGCATCTATGCCGTCAACTTCGGCGGCGGCCAGGTAGACATCACCTCGGGCCGGTTCGTGTTCTCGGCGAACGAGGCGTATCTGATCGAGAATGGCCGGGTCACCCGGCCGGTCAAGGGGGCGACGCTGATTGGTAACGGCCCCGAGGTGCTGAAGCAGGTGAGCATGGTCGGCCACGACCTGAAACTGGATACCGGCATCGGCGTCTGCGGGAAGGAGGGCCAGAGCGTCCCCGTGGGCGTCGGGCAGCCAACACTGAAAGTGGACGCCCTGACCGTCGGCGGAACCGAAGCCTGACGGTACCAGGAATCAGCGAATCGCAGGTCAATCGCCTATCGCGCCGGACCGGTTGCCCCGGTTGCGGACCGTCATCGGCCATGGACGGCCGATGACGAGCCTACAGGGATGGACTCGCAGGCGTGTCCGCAACCGGGGCAACCGGTCCGGCGCCCCAGATGGCAAGGAACACATACGATGACATCACCAACCGTGACCGCCAGCGCCGCGCTCCCCTCGGAAGCCGATCTGGAGCGCATCGTCGAGCAGGTGCTGGCCGAGGCCAGCAAGCAGGGGGCCACCGGTGCCGAGGCGTCGGTGAGCGTGGGTACCGGGCTGTCCGTGCACGTGCGCCGCGGCGAAGTGGAGACCCTGGAGCATGAGCGCGATCGGGCCATTGCCGTGGCCGTCTACTTCGGCCACCGGCAGGGCACCGCCAGCTCCAGCGACTTCTCCGCCGACTCCGTGCGCGACACGGTCGCCGCCGCCTGCAGCATCGCCCGGTACACCTCCGACGACCCGGCGCAGGGGCTGGCCGACCCGGAGCGGATGGCCACAGAGCTGCCGGATCTGGATCTCGATCATCCCTGGGGCCTGAGCGCGGATGATGCCATCGAGCTGGCGCTGACCTGCGAAGCCGCTGCCCTGGATGCCGATCCGCGCATCAGCAACTCCGAAGGCGCCGGCGTCAGCACCGGTCGTTCGCTGCGGGTGTATGGCAACTCGCACGGGTTTCTCGGCAGCGTCACCGGGACCCGCCACGGCCTGAACTGTGTGGTCGTCGCCGGAGAAGGGGTCGGCATGCAGCGCGATTACTGGTATACCGTGGCCCGGGAGCCCGGGGCGCTGGAAGAGGCCGCCGCGGTGGGCCGGCGTGCCGCCGAGCGGGCGGTGCGCCGCCTCGGCAGCACCCAGGCGGAGACCGGGCGGATGCCGGTGCTCTACGTCCCCGAGACCGCGCGCGGGTTGATCGCGCATTTTCTCGGTGCCGTGCAGGGCAGTGCGCTCTATCGCAACTCGTCGTTCCTGCTCAACCACCTTGGCGAACAGATTTTCCCGGAGCACGTCACCATGGCCGAATACCCGCATCTGCCCAGGGCGCTGGGCAGCGCGGCGTTCGACGGCGAGGGGGTGGCAACCGCCGACCGCACACTGGTGGAGGCAGGCGTGCTGCGCGGATACGTGCTCGACAGCTACTCTGCGCGCAAGCTGGGCATGGCCACCACCGGCAACGCCGGGGGCGTGCACAACCTCACGGTCCAGCCGGGTTCGCTGGATTTCGACGGCCTGCTGCGGGAAATGGGCGACGGCCTGGTGGTCACCGAACTCATGGGGCAGGGCGCCAATACCGTGACCGGCGACTACTCCCGCGGGGCCGCGGGCTTTCTCGTCAGGAACGGGCAGCTCGACCAGCCCGTGGAGGAGATTACCGTTGCGGGCAATCTGAAGGACATGTTCCGTACTCTGCGTGCGGTGGGCTCGGATACGGACACCCGTGGCGCCATCCGAACCGGATCGATCCTGCTGGACGACGTCATGGTGGCGGGGCGGTAGTCCGCCGCCGCCCGGCCCCCGCGGTCAGGACGAACCCTGCTTGCGCTGCAGTCGCTCCAGGTGCTTGCGGGTGAGGGCGTTGAAGCGTGGTGTCGTGCCCGCGTCCTCGTAGATCGGATCGCCCTGGTCGTCCTCGGCAATGACCTGCTTGCCCTGGATATAGGGGAAACCGGCCTCCAGATCGTCCAGCGCAGCAGAGAGGAGATCCGTGATCAGGTCCTGTTCCGACCGTCCGGGGTACATCTCCCGCAGGGCGGCGAGTTTGGCTGCATCGTGGATGGGCAGGTGGACTGCGTAGGTTGCCACCGTGCGGCGTTCACCGGCTGATGTCTCCCAGGCTTCGATAAGTTGCTTGACCTTCATGGGCACCCCCTCCCTTGGTCCTGCCGGCACGCGGGACGCCGCCGGCAACTCGAAACCGGGCATGGCCCGTTGCCTTCAGTGTATCACCGCATGGACGGGAGGCACCGTGCCATGTTGCCTATTCCGCCTCCTCGAAGCGCGCGTTGATCAGCGTCTCCAGTGCGTCCAGGGCGTCGGAGGCATCCTCGCCGTCGGCCTCCAGCGTGAGCGTCGTTCCCCGCCCGGCGGCCAGCATCATCATGCCCATGATGCTCTTGCCGTTGACGGTCTTGCCGTCGCGGTGAACCTGAATTCCGGCCTGATAACGCCCTGCCATGGCGACGAACTTCGCCGCCGCGCGGGCGTGCAGGCCGAGCTTGTTGATGATCGTGACGTCGCGGGTTGGCACGCGTCTACTGCTCCTTTCTTGTTCTGAACCGTTCCACCAGCAGGACACCGTCCTGCCCGCCCGTGAGCGCCTTGTCGGCCAGTTCCGTCAGGCGCAGGCCCGGGTAATTGAAGATGCGCAGCAGCATCGGCAGGTTGACGCCGGCCACCACGGTGATGCGCTGGTCGCCGGCAAGACTGGCCGCCACGTTGCTTGGGGTCGAGCCGTAGGCGTCGGTGAGCACCAGCACGCCGTCGCCGTCGTCCAGTTCATCGACCATCTCCCGCGCGCGACGCATCATCTCCGCCGGATCCATGTCCTGGAGCACATCCAGGGTCTGCGTCTGCAGCGGGCAGAAGCCGAGGGTCTCCTTGGCGGTCTCCAGAAGCTCCCAGCCGATGCGGTTGTGGGTAACCAGCAGGATGCCGACGCTCATGACAGCTCCCGGTGTCTCACGCTGACGTCCTGGGTCCCGTCCCGGAAGTGTGTCGCCAGCCGGTCGCTCAGGTAGACGGAGCGGTGTTGCCCGCCGGTGCAGCCGATGGCCACTGTCAGGTAGCTGCGGTTCTCGCGCTTGAAGGCGGGAATCCAGCGCTCCAGGTAGTCGCGGATGTCCGCGAACATCGTCTCCACCTCGCCGTGGGACGACAGGTACCCCGCCACCGCGGCGTCCAGCCCCGTCAGCGGGCGCAGATGCGGCTCCCAGTGCGGGTTGGGGAGCACGCGCACGTCGAACACGAAATCCGCATCACTGGGAACACCGTGCTTGAAGCCGAACGACTGGAACAGCAGCGACAGTTGCCGGGAGTGGCCGATGAGCCGCTCGCGCACGAGCTCCCGCAGCTGGTGCAGCGTAGTCGCCGTGGTGTCGATGACCAGATCCGCGCGCGACTGGATGGGCACCAGCAGCCGGCGCTCCCGGTCGATGGCGTCGGCCAACGGGATGTCGCCGGTACTCAGGGGATGCCGGCGGCGGGTCTCCGAGAACCGCTTGATCAGTGTGTCGTCGTCGGCGGTGAGGAACAGGATCTCCGGGCGGATCCCGGTGACGGTCTCCAGCTCGGCGAGTATGCCGGAGAACGCCTCGAGGTCCGTCATGCGGTTGCGGGCGTCGACGCCGACGGCATAGTGATTGGCCGTGCCCGGTTCCAGGCTGGTGATGTGCTCGCCGAAGGACGACAGCATGGTCACGGGCAGGTTGTCGATGCAGTAGCAGCCGCTGTCTTCCAGTGTATGGAGCGCCACAGTTTTGCCGGAACCGGACAACCCGCTGACGATAATCAGGCGGGTGTGTTCGCTCATACCGTACCTCCTGTCAGTTGATCGCCAGCGTGTAGCCGGGCGACGACTTCGACCAGCAATGCCAGTGGACGTTCCGGAGATACGGGCAGTGTGATGCGTGGTACGGTCCGGCCGAGGAGCAGGGTGTCGTCGACGGTGGGTGCCAGCCGCGGCCAGTCGGCCCACGACCGGGGCGACGTCAGCCGGATCACCCGGTCCACGGGCGCGCGCTCCGCCACGGTGTGGCTGCCGAACAGGGTGGTGACAGGCTGGGGGCCGAGGCCGCGGATTTCCAGCCAGCCCGCCAGTGCAGAGGGAGCCCGGCCATACAGCACCCCGTCTTCCACGGACAGGGTGACGGCATCGTCGGCGATCAGCCGGTGTCCGCGCTCCAGCAGTCGCAATGCCGTGTCACTCTTGCCGGTACCGCTTTCGCCTGTGATGAGGAGCCCGCAGCCATTCACGCTGACCAGCACCCCGGGAACGGTGGTGCCCGTGTCACCGGTCACGCGATCACTCATGTGCTCCCCTGGGTGGCCTCCCAGTCCCTGAGCAGCTCATAGACGGCATCGGCATCGCGGGCGTCGCGGAGCCTACGGCACAGGGGCTGGTCGCTGAACATTTCGGCGAGCCGGGCGAGAATCTGGAGGTGTTCGTCGGTGAAGTGCTCGGGTACAACCAAGGCGAACAGGAGATCGACGGGTTCGTTGTCGAAGGCGTCGAAATCGATGGCCTCGCTGGTGCGGATGAAGGCGGCGGTGGCCGAGTCATTGCCGTCCATGCGGGCGTGGGGCAAGGCGACGCCGTGACCGAGCCCGGTACTGCCGAGTTTCTCGCGGCTGATCAGCTTGTCGAAGATGGCGTTGGCCGGCAGGGCGGAGTCGGAGTCGGCCACCATATCGCTGAGGAGTTCCAGGCCCCGCTTCTTGCTGGTCACCTGGATGTCGCAGGCGATGCGCTCCGGTGTGATTAGGTCGGCAATCTTGATCATGCTTGTCCACGCAGGGTCGTGTCTGCGGATTCGGAAGTCGGCGGCGGTCCCTCGCTGGCGACCGCCGCTCCGCGCTGTTCAGTCCTCGTCACCCTCTCCCTGGGCCTTGGCCTGGGCGCCTTCGTTGCGCCGGTGGTCAGTGACCTTCTCCTTGTGCTTCTTCACCTGCCGGTCGAGCTTGTCGATCAGTCCGTCGATGGCAGCATACATGTCTTCGGCGCTGGCATCAGCGTAGAGCTTGGCGCCGCTGAGCAGCATGGTGGCCTCCGCCTTCTGACGCAGCTTCTCCACCGTCAGAATCACGTGGACGTTCACCACGTTGTCGAAGTGGCGCTCCAGCTTGTCCATCTTGGAATGCACGTAGTCGCGCAGTGCTTCAGTGAGATCCACATGGTGCCCGGTGATGTCGATCTGCATAGAGACTCCTCCCGAATGAGAGCCGGAAACGGCGAACCCCTTGTTGCCTCAGGCAATCCTTTTTCGTTCGTTCGACGAGGCAATGGACATGGATTCACGATACTTTGCCACTGTCCTTCGCGCCACATCGATTCCTTCATTTTTCAGGATTTCGGCCAGTTTGCTGTCACTGAGGGGCTTGCGGGCGTCCTCTTCGGCGATCAGCCGGCGAATCCGGGCGCGGATAGAGGTCGCCGAGCACTCCTGTCCATCCACGGTATGCACGTGGCTGGAGAAGAAGTACTTGAACTCGAACGTGCCGCGCGGCGTGTACATGTACTTCTGCGTGGTGATCCGGGAGATGGTGGACTCGTGCATCTCCACCTCTTCCGCCACCTCGCGCAGCACCAGCGGCTTCATGGCTTCCTCGCCCTGCTCCAGGAATTCCTGCTGGTGATTGACGATGCAGGTCGCGACCTTAAGGAGAGTCTCGTTGCGGCTCTTCAGGCTCTTGATGAACCAGCGCGCCTCCTGCAGATGCTGACGCATGGTGGCATTGTCGTTGCCCTGGTCGCCGCGCCGGACCAGGCCCGCGTAGTAACTGTTGACGCGGATCTTCGGTGACGCCTCGGGGTTGAGCTCCACCCGCCAGGCACCGCGCTCCTTGCGCACATAGACGTCGGGGACCACGTACTCGGCTGTGGGCGTGCCGATCTGGGAGCCGGGCCGAGGGTCCAGGGTGCGGACCAACTCCAGCACCTGGCCGAACTCTTCCTGGGTGACCTTGAGCTTGCGGGTGAGAGGCCCGAGCTGGCGGCTGCCGAGGAGGTCCAGGTGCTTGTCCACCAGCAGACGCGCTTCGGCGAGCCAGGGGGTGTCGTCCGGGAACTGTTCCAGCTGCACCAGCAGTGCTTCGCGCGGGTCCAGGGAGGCCACGCCCAGGGGGTCGAACCGCTGGATCAGGTGGCGGACGGCCTCCACCTCGTCAGGTTCGACCGGTTCGTCGCCGTCGGTCACCGATTCGCAGATCTCGTCCACGGTGACGCCGAGGTAGCCGTCGTCGCGCACGCCGTCGATGATGGCCTCGGCGATGGCCATGTCGCGCTCACTGAAATGGGAGAGTTGTGCCTGCCACAACAGGTGGTCATGCAGGCCGCCGCCATCGCCGGCGGTGCGATTCTCCCACGCCTCGCGCTGCTCATCGTCCCCGCCGGGGGCGCTGTATGCGGTGCTGCCGTCGTAGATGTCGTTCCAGTCGGAGTCCAGGGGCAGGTCGTCTGGGATGTCGCTCTGGTCGCTGGCTGACTTGTCTTCGGCGCCGTCGTGATCGTCCACCGTGTCGGCCACGTCCGGCGCGGTGTCGGTGTCCGTGGTGTCGCTGCCGGCGGACTCGCCGTCGCTGGTCGCGGCTTCCCCGTCGTGCTGCTCGGAGCCGGCGTCGTTACCGTCATCGCTGCGGTCGGTTTCGGTGACCGCCTCGTCGCCCTCGTCAAGCTCGTCGGCGGGCTCCAGCATCAGGTTGGAATCCAGCGCCTGCTGGATTTCCGTGCGCAGCTCCAGGGTCGACAGCTGCAGCAGCTTGATGGCCTGCTGGAGCTGCGGCGTCATGGTGAGCTGCTGACCGAGACGTAGCTGCAGCGACTGTTTCATTGGCGATGCCTCTCTCCTGCCGCCCCTCGGGCCGCGGGTCAGGCCAGGCCTGCATACGAGTGGGTTGATAACCCTATCGTAACTGACTCTGTCGCTGGTTAGAACATTGGCCCGATACTTGCGTGGGCTGAGCGAAAGTGCTACGGAGCGTGGTCACAGGCGGAAGTGTTCACCCAGGTACACCTCGCGGACCTGCCTGTTCGCCAGGACTTCCTCCGAACTGCCGCGAGCGATGACCTCGCCCTGGGCAAGGATGTAGGCGCGCTGGCAGATGCCGAGCGTCTCGCGCACGTTGTGGTCGGTGATCAGCACGCCGATCTCCCGGTCCGCCAGGTGGCGGATGATTTCCTGGATATCGAGCACGGAGATCGGGTCGACGCCGGCAAAGGGCTCGTCCAGCAGGATGAACTGCGGGTTGGCGGCCAGTGCCCGGGCGATCTCGACACGCCGGCGTTCGCCGCCGGAGAGACTGATGCCGTTCTGGTCGTGGAGGTGGCCGACGTTGAATTCGTCCAGCAGCTCCCGGGCGCGCTCCCGGCGCTGCTTGCGATTCAGTTCGGGGCGGGTCTCGAGGATGGCCAGCAGGTTGTCCATTACGGTGAGCTTGCGGAAGATCGATGCTTCCTGGGGCAGATACCCGACGCCGCGGCGGGCACGTATGTGCATGGGCAGGTCGGTGATGTCGTTGCCGTCCAGCTCGATGCGCCCGCCGTCGGCCTGTACCAGGCCGACCACCATGTAGAAGCATGTGGTCTTGCCTGCGCCGTTGGGGCCGAGCAGCCCGACCACCTCGCCGCTGGAGACTTCCAGTGATGCGCCGTGGACGACGGTCTTGCGGCGGTAGGTCTTCACCAGGTTCTCGGTGCGCAGCAGGCTCACTCGTCGTCTCCGTTGTCCTCGTCGTCGGGGAACAGCCGGATCTGCACGCGACGTCCGGTCTCGGGCTCACCCCGTGCATGCACCAGGTCGGCAACCACTTCATACTCGATGCGCTCGCCGGTGAACGTGTTCCGCCCCTGGGTCAGCCGCGCGCCCTCCAGCAGGATGACCCGTTCGGGCCCGGTGGCGTAGTACTCCATGCGCGGCGCTTCGGCCTCGATGGCGCGGCGGTCATCGCCACCGCGCTGGTTGTAGACGGCGGGTTCACCTTCCACCACCACATGGTCCAGGGCCTGGTTGCCACCGTCATCTTCCCGCAGGTGGACGGTCATGCGGTCCCCGGTAATGCGCCTCGGGCCGCGGGTGAGCACCACGTTGCCGGTGTACACGCTGACGCCGCGGGCGTTGTCGATCTCGGCGTTGTCCGCGTCCAGGTCGATGGGCTCGGCCTGGGCGCTGCCAATGCCGAGCAGGAACAGCAGGGCCGCAAGGAGCAGTGCCGGCCGCGTCTGTCTCCTGTTGCGGGCTGCAGGGTTACTCGGGTACGTCATAACGACCTCTCACCTCGGACAGCAGTTCCACCAGTTCCCGGTCGAGATACGCGCGCACGCCGACACCCTCGATACGCGCGCCATCGCGCCAGTAGACGGCATGACGGTCCGTTTCCGCGTACCGGCGCTCGGGTTCCAGGTGAACCTCGCTGGTATCCACGTTGGCGGGCAGGTTGTCGCTGCCGCCGGCGCGCCGAATCTCCACCTCACCCTGAAGGTGGACGTTCTCGACGTTGTTCGTGGCCCGGCCACGTTCCGCGCGCAGATGCCACGGTTCGCCGGACTCGACGAAGTAGGTGATCTCCGGGCGGTCCATCAGCCAGAGGTCCCGGCCCTGGAAGTGTTCCATGCGCGGCGAGACGACCTGGTAGGTCGGTGTGCCCTCGTCACTGGTGGCATGCATGGTAAACGTTTCCATGAAGTAGTCCGGTCGCTGTTCGGCGTCCTCCGGATCCACCTCCAGTGGCTCGTGGGTATCCTCGTCGAGGACCCACCAGCCCACCGCGACCAGCAGGATCACGGCGACGATGCGGAACGTCCAGCGCTTATCCGGAAGCATAATCCGAGATCATCCCGTCCAGCGCGCCGCGCGCCGCCAGCAACAGCTCGGCCATCTCGCGGACCGCGCCGTGGCCGCCGCCCCGGCGTGTCACGTAATGGGCGGTCGCCTGGACCGCCGGATGAGCGTTGGCTACGGCGAATGCCAGGCCGGCGCGGCGCAGCACCCCCAGGTCGATTAGGTCGTCTCCGGCGAATGCGGCCTGGGCGGGCGGCAGCCCGGTGCGCTCCAGCAGTGACGCCCACGCCGCGGGCTTGTCGTGTTGGCCGAAGTAAGTGAAGCCAATCCCCAGATCGTCCGCGCGACGCTGCAGCGGTGCGGACTGGCGGGCGCTGATGATGGCGGTGTGAATGCCCGCACGCTCCAACAGGCGCAGGCCGAGGCCATCCATGATGTTGAAGGCTTTGAGGGTCTCGCCCTCGGCGCCGTAGTAGACGGTGCCGTCCGTGAGCACCCCGTCCACATCCAGGGCGAGCAGGCGGATGCCCGCGGCGCGCTCTCGCAGGGCATCATCCAGTTCTGGTGCCAGGGAGGGAGGAGCCATCATCAGACCACCCCCGCGCGCAACAGGTCGTGCATGTTCAGTGCGCCGACCACGCGGTCTTCGTTATCGAGAACGATGACCGCGTTGATCTTGTGCTCTTCCATGGTCTGGAGTGCCTCGGCGGCAAGGCTGCCAGCTTGGATGGTCTTGCACTGGCGGGTCATCACGTCGGCAACGGCCGTCTGGTGCAGGTCGATGCCCTGGTCCAGGCTGCGGCGCAGGTCGCCGTCGGTGAATATGCCCACCAGCCGCTGACTGTCGTCCATGACGGTGGTCATGCCCAGCCCCTTGCGGCTGACTTCCACCAGCGCGTCGCGAACCGATGCCGTGGGCGGCACCTGTGGCACGCCGTCGTCCTTGTGCATGATGTCGTCGATGAGCAGCAGCAGGCGTCGTCCCAGCTTGCCGCCGGGGTGGGAGCGGGCGAAGTCCTCACGGGTGAAGCCGCGCGCTTCCAGCAGCGAGACCGCCAGCGCGTCCCCCATGGCCAGGGCTGCGGTGGTGCTCGATGTGGGCGCCAGATTCAGGGGGCAGGCTTCCTGCTCCACGCCCACGTGAATGTTCACCGATGCCGCCTGCGCCAGGGTGGACTGCGGCTTGCCGGTCATGGTGATCAGCGGCACCCCGAGGCGCTTGATCAGCGGCAGGATGGTAATGATCTCGTCCGTCTCGCCGGAGTTCGACAATGCCAGCACCACGTCCCGCGGCGTGATCATGCCGAGGTCGCCGTGGCTGGCCTCGCCGGGGTGGACGAAGAACGCCGGTGACCCGGTGCTCGCCAGGGTGGCGGCGAGCTTGCCGGCGATATGCCCGGACTTGCCCATGCCCAGGACGACGATGCGCCCCTCGCAGCCGAGCATGTAGTGGCAGGCGCGGACGAAGTTGCCGTTGACCCGCGGCAGCAGATCGGCAATCGCCGCTGCCTCCGTTTCCAGAACCGCGCGGCCGAGCGCCTGCAGGCGCTCGTCCGTGACCTGGCTGGTCACCTGGTCCGTGTTTGCATTCATCGCGTGTGAGGCTCCGTCTTCAATCTTCGTAGTATGCCTTTGCGCAGGTCACCATAGATAGAGTGCCCCCTGGTAGCCGGCGTAGAGCGTGACCATGGCGACCCCGATGAGGCGGGCGCCGGTCATCCGTCCCGTGGCGAGCAGGATGAGCGGGATGGTCAGCAGGGCCATCAGAAAGCCGTCGCGCAGGAGCACCTCCGGTGACAGGGCAAATGGGCTGATGATCGCCGCCAGGCCGAGCACGGCCAGCAGGTTGAACAGGTTGGAGCCGATCAGGTTGCCATAGAGCAGCCCCAACTCCCGTCGGCGTGCGGCGGCAATGGCCGTGGCGAGCTCCGGTAGGCTGGTGCCGACCGCGACAATGCTGAGGCCGATCACCAGTTCACTGATGCCGGCGCGCTCTGCCAGCAGGACTGCCGCCCACACGAGGACCCGTGCGCTGGCCAGCAGGAGCAGCAGCGCGACCGCGATGGTGGCTGCGCTGCGCAGGCGGGACATGGCGGGCGCCTCTGGCTCCACGCCCACGGCCGGGGCGCCGCGCCGGCTGGTGTAGAGCAGCCAGGCGAAGCTGCCAAGCAGGCCGGTCATCAGCGCCGCGCCCTCGAGACGACCCAGATACAGGTCGGCAATCAGCAACAGTGTGACCGTGGTCGCCAGCGCTAGCAGAGTGACGGTCGCGCCTTGGCCGGCATGCTGACGCGCCAGCGGGAAGACTGCCAGGGTCAGCCCGAGAATCAGGCCGACGTTGGCGATATTGGAACCGACCGCATTCCCCAGTGCCAGTTCCGGTTCGCCGTCCAGGGCGGCGAGCGCGGAGACAAGCAGTTCCGGGGTTGAAGTGCCGAAGCCAATGATGAAAAGCCCGACCAGCAGCGGCGCCAGCCCCAGGTGCAGTGCCAGTGCCGAGGCGCCGCCCACGAGGCGGTCCGCGCTCCAGGCGAGCACGATAAAGCCGGCGACGAGCGTCAGCCAGGGGAGCAGGGCCTGCATGGACGGATCCTTGATGCGGACGAAACCGCGGCGATGATACCAGTCCGCAGGGCTGACCGCTCGGTCATTGACTCTCCGTGGGGCTTGCCGGATACTCGACCCGCTTCAAGCCCATCGCGCGCCGGACCCGAGTCTATGGCCGATCCAACTGCTGCAGGTGACGTGCTCGTCGAGATCCGGGACCTCCATTTCGCCCGGGGAGAGCGTGTGCTGTTCGACGGGGTGGATCTGCGCATCCGGCGCGGCGAGGTCACGGCCATCATGGGGCCGAGCGGCACCGGCAAGACCACGCTGCTGAAACTCATCGGCGGCCAGCTGCAGCCCGCCAGCGGCACCGTGCATGTAGACGGTGAGAACGTCCACGCCCTGTCTCTGGGCGACCTCTATGTCCTCCGCCGCCGCATGGGCATGCTGTTCCAGAGCGGCGCGCTGTTCACCGATCTCAACGTATTCGACAACGTCGCCTTTCCCCTGCACGAGCACACCGATCTGCCGGAGACCCTGGTCCGTGACCTGGTGCTTCTCAAGCTCCAGGCAGTGGGGCTGCGCGGTGCGCGCGACCTGATGCCGGCTCAGCTCTCCGGTGGTATGGCCCGGCGCGTTGCCCTGGCCCGTGCCATCGCTCTCGATCCGACCATGGTGATGTACGATGAACCCTTCACCGGGCAGGACCCCATTTCCATGGGCGTGCTGGTGGACCTCATCCGACGGCTCAATGATAGTCTGAACCTGACCAGCATCATCGTCTCGCACGACGTGGCCGAGACGGCGCGCATCGCCGATCGCATTCACGTGCTGTCCGGTGGCCGGATCGTCGAGTCCGGCACGCCGGAAGCACTGTATGCCTCAGAATCCGAGTGGGTGCGGCAGTTCATGCATGGCCTGCCGGACGGGCCGGTCCCATTTCATTATCCCGCCGCGGTGGGCTTTGATGATGACCTGCTGGGCGACGCGGGGAGCCGGCGCGCATCATGACCGATCTCCTGCAGCGCATCGGTGCAAGAACGCTGGGGATCGCCGAGCGCCTCGGTCGCGCTTTTCTGTTTCTGCTGCGTGCGCTCGCCGCCGTGCCGTCTCTCGTGTTGCGGCCGGGGCTGGTGGTGCAGCAGATCTACTCGGTGGGCGTGCTGTCTCTGGTGATCATCGTGGTCTCCGGGGTCTTCGTGGGGCTGGTGTTGGGCCTCCAGGGCCACACCACGCTGGTTAACTTCGGCGCCGAGCAGTCACTGGGCGTTCTGGTGGCGCTGTCCATCGTGAGAGAGCTCGGCCCGGTGGTGACCGCGCTGCTTTTCGCCGGCCGCGCCGGTTCCGCGCTGGCGGCGGAGATCGGGCTCATGAAGAGCACCGAGCAGCTCTCCGGCATGGAGATGATGGCGGTGGACCCGATGCGGCGGATCATCGCGCCGCGGCTGCTGGCCGGCTTCATTGCCATGCCCCTTCTGGCGGCGATTTTCAGTTTTCTTGCCATCTTTGGGTCATACGTCATCGGCGTGGGTCTGCTGGCGGTCGACGCTGGCGCATTCTGGGGGCAGATGCAGGACGCGGTGGACTTCCGCGAAGACATTCTCAACGGCGTCATCAAGAGCCTGGCGTTCGGCTTCGTGGCAAGCTGGATCGCCGTGTTCGAAGGCTATGATGCCGAGCCCACGTCCGCGGGCGTCAGCCGGGCCACCACGCGTGCCGTGGTGCACACCTCGCTGGCCGTCCTCGGGCTTGATTTCGTGCTCACTGCGCTGATGTTTGCATAACAAGGCAGGCGATTCGCCTGGTACCGGGAGCCGGCATGGGAAGGAACAGACGACTCATCGAGATCTGGGTAGGCGTTTTCGTGGCGCTGGGTTTTGCCGCGCTGTTCGGTCTCGCCATGCAGGTCAGCAACGTGCAGTTCTTCGACGCCCGCGAGGGTTACGAGGTGGAGCTGCGGTTCGAGAACATCGGTGGGCTGCGGGCCCGGGCGCCGGTGACCGTCGGCGGCGTGCGGGTTGGCCGTGTGGCCGAGGTTGGCCTGGACGCCAACACTTACGAGGCGGTGGTGCGCGTGCGCATCGACGACACCTATCAGTTGCCCGAGGACACCAGCGCCAGCATCTACACCTCCGGGCTTCTGGGTGAGCAGTACATCGCTCTGGATCCCGGTGGTCTGGATTTCTATCTTCAGGATGGGGACGAGATCACGCTGACCCAGTCCGCGCTGGTGCTCGAGCGCCTGATCGGCCAGTTCCTGTACCAGATGGGAGACAGCGATGACTGAGATGATGCGCGCCTGGCGCGGAATTCTGTTCCTTACAGCGTTGCTGTTGCTGCTTCCGGTCACCGCATTGGCGGATCACAAGAGCCCGGAGCAGATCGTGCGTGACACCACCGGCACGGTACTGGAGAAGCTGCGCAGCTACGACGGCGACCTCTCCGAGAGCCCGGAGTACGTCTACGGCGTGGTCCGTGAGGATGTGCTGCCCTATTTCAACTTCCAGCTCATCACCCGGTTTGCGCTGGGGCGCCACTGGAACGATGCCACCGAGGAGCAGCGCGAGCAGTTCACGGAGGAACTCAGGACCCTGCTCGTGCGCACCTATTCCCAGCCCCTGCTGGAGTACAACGGCGAGGAGGTGCGTTTCCGTTCTGAGCGGGTCGACGAGGAGCGGGGGCGGGCGTCCATGCAGATGGAAGTCCACCAGCGCGACGGCCCGGCGATTCCGCTGACCTACCAGTTCCGCAAGCACGATGAACATGGCTGGCAGGTCTACGATGTTGTCGTCGAGGGGATCAGCCTGGTTACCAACTATCGCGACACGTTCAACAGCGAGATCCGGCGCAACGGCATGGACGGGCTGATCGAGCGGTTGCGTGAGCGCAACCGCCGGGGAGAGACGGATCTGTGAGTGCGGGACGGCTGAGCCGGGTCGATGGCGGGCTGCGTCTGGAGGGTGAGCTCGGGTTCGCCACGGCGAGGTTGCTGTGGCAGGAGGCGGCCGAGCATCTGCCGGTCGCAGGTACCGTCACGGTTGACTTGGCGGGCGTGACGCGGGCGGACAGTGCCGGGGTTGCCCTGCTGATTCACTGGACCCGGATCCAGCGGGATCACGGTGGTGGCGTCGAGTTTGTTAACATACCTGCTCAGATGCGTTCCATCGCCCGGGTCAGCGGCGTCGACGGGATTCTGCCGTTGTCGGACCAGTAAGCCCGCGCTGCCTTCGCCGGGGGTGGATTGGTCGAACACTGCACACAGGAGTACCGGCTCGTCATGATGGAGCCCCAGGAAATCAAGAAGCTGATCGAGGACGGCCTGCCGGACTGTCACGCCACCGTTCAGGGCGACGGCCGCCATTTCCAGGCCGTGATCGTCAGCCCCGCGTTCGAGACAAAGGCGCCTCTCGCTCGGCATCGGCTCGTCTACGGTGTGCTGGAGCAGCACATCCACTCCGACGAGCTACACGCGTTGTCCATGCGCACCCTGACCCCCGAGCAGTGGGACCAGGAGCAGGGCTGACCCTCTCCCGGGGCCGTTCGCCCCGCTTGCATACCGGATTCGATCAATGGAGAAACTCACTATCAACGGCGGGGGGGCGCTGGACGGCAGCATCCGTATCTCCGGGGCCAAGAACGCGGCGTTGCCGATTCTCTCGGCGACTCTGCTGGCCGATGGCCCGATGACCATTGGCAACATCCCCCACCTGCACGACATCACCACCACCATGGAACTGCTGGGGCGCATGGGCGTTCGGCTGACGGTGGACGAGCGCATGAGCATTGAGGTGGATCCGACCACCATCGACAGCCTTTACGCGCCCTATGAGCTGGTGCGGACCATGCGTGCGTCCATACTCGTGCTGGGCCCGCTGCTGGCGCGCTACGGCCAGGCGGACGTCTCCCTGCCGGGTGGCTGCGCCATCGGTTCACGGCCGGTGAACCTGCACATTGACGGGCTGAGCGCCATGGGCGCGGACATCACCGTCGAGGGCGGCTACATCCGTGCCCGGGCAAGCCGGCTCAAGGGGGCGCGGATCGTGCTGGACCTGATCACCGTTACGGGGACGGAGAATCTCATGATGGCCGCGACCCTGGCGGAGGGCACGACGGTCATCGAGAACGCCGCTCGCGAGCCCGAGGTGGTGGATCTGGCAGACTGCCTCAATGCCATGGGCGCACGGGTCAGTGGCGCAGGTACGGATACCATTACCATCGAAGGGGTGGAGCGTCTCCATGGCACCGAATACCAAGTGCTCCCGGACCGCATCGAGACGGGCACCTACCTGGTGGCCGCAGCGATGACCGGCGGCCGCGTGCACCTGCGTGACACACGCGCCGGGCTGCTGGACGCGGTGCTGCAGAAGTTGCGCGAAACCGGAGCGGAGATCGACGTCACCGACGATGCCATCACCCTCGACATGCACGGGCGGCGGCCGAAGGCGGTGAGCCTGCGTACCGCCCCGTATCCCGCGTTTCCCACGGACATGCAGGCCCAGTTCTGCGCGCTCAATGCCGTGGCCGAAGGCGGCGCCACCGTCACCGAAACCGTCTTCGAGAACCGCTTCATGCACGTGCTGGAGATGCAGCGCATGGGGGCGGATATCCGGCTCGAGGGCAACACGGCCATCAGCCGCGGCGTCGACGCACTGAAGGGGGCGCCGGTCATGGCCACGGATCTGCGCGCCTCGGCCAGCCTGGTGCTGGCCGGGCTGGTGGCCGAGGGCGAGACCGAGGTCGATCGCATCTACCACATCGACCGCGGTTACGAATGCATTGAGGAGAAGCTGGCACAGCTTGGCGCCGAAATCCGCCGTGTGCCGGCCTGACGGCAGTTGGAGAGGCAACAAGTCATGGCGGATTCCCTGACCATCGCGCTGTCCAAGGGGCGCATCCTGGAGGACACGCTGCCGTTGCTGGCGCAGGCTGGCATTGAGCCCACGGACGATCCGGGCCGCAGTCGCAAGCTAGTGCTCGACACCACCGACCCGGTGGTGAAGCTGGTCATCCTGCGCGCCACGGATGTGCCCACCTACGTGGAGTACGGCGCGGCCGACGTGGGGGTTGCCGGCAAGGACGTGCTGCTGGAGCATGGAGGCGAGGGACTCTATGAGCCCCTGGATCTCGGTATCGCCCGTTGCCGCATGATGGTCGCCGGCTTTCCCGGTGCCAACGCGGGGCGGGGCAAAGTTCGGGTGGCCACCAAGTTCGTGAACATCGCCCGGCGCTACTTCGCCGAGCAGGGGCGTCAGGTGGAGACGGTGAAGCTGTACGGCTCCATGGAACTCGCGCCCATCGCCGGCCTGTCGGACCTCATCGTGGATCTGGTGGATACCGGGAATACACTGCGTGCCAACGGCCTGGAGCCGCTCGAGCATATCGCCGACATCAGCTCCCGGCTGATCGTCAACAAGGCGGCGATGAAGATGAAGCACCGCCGCATCAAGGCATTCACCGAACGCCTGGCCGACGCCGTCGGCGGACGTGCGGCCTGACAGGGGGATAGGGAGATGCTGGAGATCACCCGACTGAGCACCACCCAGCCCGATTTCTGGGAGTCCCTGGCCCGTCTGACCAGTGACGAGACCGAGACCGACACGGCCGTCGAGGATACCGTGACGGCCATTCTGGCCGCCGTCCGCAAGGAGGGCGATGCCGCGGTTTTGCGCTATACCAGCGAGCTCGATCGTCTGGATGCATCCACGGTGGCCGAGCTCGAGGTGGCGCCGGAGCGGCTGCGGGCGGCGTTCGAGAGCCTGGACGAGGAACAGCGTGCCGCGCTTACCCGGGCCGAGGAGCGTATCCGCGCCTATGCGGAACGCCAGCGCATGGAGTCGTGGGAGTACACCGAGGCCGACGGCACCATGCTCGGCCAGAAAGTGACCCCTCTGGATCGCGTCGGCCTCTACGTGCCCGGCGGCAAGGCGGCGTATCCGTCGTCCGTGCTCATGAACGCGGTACCCGCCTGCGTGGCCGGCGTGTCGGATATCGTCATGGTCGTGCCGGCGCCGGACGGCGAACTGGATCCTCTGGTGCTGGCGGCGGCCCATCTGGCCGGCGTCACCCGCGTCTACACCATCGGCGGCGCCCAGGCCATTGCCGCGCTCGCCTACGGCACGGCGACCATCCCGGCCGTGGACAAGATCGTGGGCCCAGGCAATGCTTACGTGGCGGCGGCGAAGCGGCGAGTTTTCGGCCGCGTCGGCATCGACATGATCGCGGGGCCGTCGGAGATCCTCATCATCTGTGATGGCCAGACCGATCCGGACTGGATCGCCATGGATCTGTTCTCCCAGGCGGAGCACGACGAGGTAGCGCGTGCGGTGCTGGTGTGTCCGGATGCGCTCTACTTGGACCAGGTCCAGCAGTCCATGGAGCGGCTGCTGCCGACCATGGAGCGCTCGGACATCATCCGTGCGGCCCTGGCGAACCGCGGTGCGCTGATCTGCGTGCGCGATCTGGTGGAGGCGGAAGAGGTGACCAACACCGTTGCGCCGGAGCACCTGGAACTGTCCGTGGCGCAGCCACAGAAGATGGCGGAGCGGATCCGGCACGCCGGCGCCATCTTCCTCGGGCGGCATACGCCGGAGGTTCTCGGTGACTACTGTGCCGGGCCGAACCACGTTCTGCCCACCTCGGGCACGGCGCGGTTTGCCTCGCCGCTGGGCGTCTACGACTTCCAGAAGCGCAGCAGCCTGATCCAGGCAACGCCGGCGGGTGCCGCCGAGCACGGGCGTGTCGCTGCGGTGCTCGCCCACGCGGAGGGGCTGACCGCCCACGCCGAATCCGCCGCCTACCGGGTGCGGGCGCATGAGCAGGAGTGACGACCGCAACGCCCGGATCACGCGCCTGGTGCGGCCGGCCGTGCAGGCCGTGCAGGCGTATCACGTGCCGCCGGCACAGGGCATGGTCAAGCTCGATGCCATGGAGAATCCCTACCCGTGGCCCGGCGAGCTACGGGACGACTGGCTTGCGGTGCTGGCGGACGTCACTGCCAACCGATACCCCGACCCTACGGCAGCGGCGCTCAAGGCGCAGCTCCGCCGGGATGGTGGTGTGCCCGATGCCGCCGGCCTGCTCCTGGGCAACGGCTCCGATGAACTGATCCAGCTCCTCGCACTCGCTCTGGGCGGTGAGGGGCGGGTGGTCATGGCGCCGGGGCCTGGATTCGCCATGTACCGGCTCATCGCCGCGTTCACGGGGCTGGAGTACCAGGAAGTGCCGCTGTCGGGCGACGATTTCGCGCTGGATCAGGGCGCCATGCTGGCGGCGATTGCCCGGCACCAGCCGGCGGTGATCTATCTGGCCTACCCGAACAACCCCACGGGCAACGCCTTCGATGCCGCCGCCATGGAGGCCGTGATCGAGGCTGCCCCCGGCGTGGTGGTCATTGACGAGGCGTACGAGCCGTTCTGCGGCCGCACCTGGATGTCTGCTCTGGAGCGCTACGACCACCTGCTGGTGATGCGCACCGTCTCCAAGATGGGGCTGGCCGGGCTGCGCCTGGGTTATCTGGCCGGCCATCCGGACTGGCTGGTGCAGCTGGAGAAGTGTCGTCTGCCGTACAACATCAACGTGCTCACCCAGGCCAGCGCGGCCTTTGCCCTGGAGCATGGTGACCGCCTGCGTGCCCAGACCGAGGCGTTGCGGGTAGAGCGGGAGCGGCTGTTCGAGGCGTTGTGTACCCGGCCGGGGCTACGGGTGTGGCCCAGCGAAGCGAATTTCATCACCTTCCGCGCACAACCCGGCCAGGCTGGCGGGATTCACGCGTCACTCCGGGAGAGTGGCGTATTGATCAAGAATCTCGATGGCAGCCACCCGCTGCTCTCGGACTGCCTGCGGGTCACCGTGGGCAGGGCCGAGGAGAATGCGCGCTTCCTCACGGCCCTGGACGCCGTCATCGGCTGACGGGCTCCGGGTTGCCGCTCACTGGCGGCGCAGCTCCCGGGCCGCCGGCCGTTCCTGCACGGTCAGTGCGCGTTCGAACTCCTCACCATCACGTTTCCCGACGATGGTGACCTCCGTGTCCGGCGAGCGCTCGGTGATCCGCATCAGCAGATCCTGGCTGTTGCGGAGCCGTTCGCCATCCACCGACAGCACGATGTCGCCCGGCTGCAGGCCCGCCGCGTCGGCCGGGCCGTCGCGCATGACGCCCGCGATCAGGACGCCGTCCTGGGAGTCGAGTTCGAACGACTCGGCCAGCGATCGCGTGATGTCCTGCACCTCGACGCCGGCCCAGCCCCGGATGACCCGGCCTTGCTCAATGATGCTCTCCATGACGCCCTGGGCCAGCATGGCGGGAATCGCGAACCCGATGCCGTGAGAGCCGCCCGAGCGGCTGAAGATGGCGGTGTTGATGCCGATCAGGTCACCGTGGGCGTTGATGAGCGCGCCCCCGGAGTTGCCCGGGTTGATGGCGGCATCCGTCTGAATGAAGTTCTCGAATGTGGTCAGCCCCAGGCGGCTCCTGCCCGTGGCGCTGACGATACCCTGGGTGACGGTCTGGCCGACACCGAACGGGTTACCGATGGCGAGCACCACGTCGCCCACCCGTAGCTCTTCCGAGCGGCCCACGGTGATGACCGGCAGATCGTCCATGTCAAGGGCAAGCACCGCCAGGTCCGTTTCCGGGTCGGTGCCGACGACCTGCGCCTCGCCCGCGCGGCCGTCGTTGAGGGAGACCTGGATGGCGTCCGCACCCTCGACGATGTGGTTGCTGGTGAGAATGAACCCGCTGTCGCTGATGATGACTCCGGAGCCCAGGTTGGTGTCCGTCTGCTCGTCGTCCCGGTCACGCTCGCCGAAGAACTCGCGAAATAGCGGATCGTCATACATGGAGTGTTCACCGCGTGCCACACGGGTGGCGGTGAAGATGTTCACCACCGCTGGTGCCGCCGCATCGACCGCATCGGCGTAGGACGCCGGGCCCTGTTCGCGCACTGGCCGTCCGTCGTCGTCCGCGGCCGTCTCGGGGGCCTGCTGAACGGTGATCGTCCTGAGCGGCTCCCCGGGCAGGCCTAGGACCCCGGGGAAGAACCAGATGATCATTGCGGCCGCCACCATGCCGAGCAGCGAGTAGGTCAGGAGAAAGCGCATTGCGCGTCGAGTCTGCATGTCTGTGTCCGGGGCCATCAGTGTAAAATCCGTCGAACATTGTAACGGCTTGGCCGCGAGGCGGAACCATCTGTCTGATCGAGATGTGAACCGGGAGGGAATCATGGAGCCGGAAAATCTTGCCGCCTATGCGGATCGACTGCTCGACGCACAGGCATTTCAGGACTACGCCCCCAACGGCATGCAGGTGCGGGGGCGGCGCCCCGTGCGCCGGCTGGTCTCCGGCGTGACCGCCTGTCAGGCCCTGCTTGATGAGGCGGTGCGGCTGGACGCCGATGCGGTGCTGGTGCATCACGGCTACTTCTGGAAGGGGGAGAGCCCGTGTATCAACGGGATGAAGGCCGAGCGGCTGCGCACGCTGCTCACGAATGACATGAGCCTGTTCGCCTACCATCTGCCTCTCGACGCCCACGCCGAACTGGGCAATAACGCCTGTCTTGCCGGTGATCTCGACCTGACGGTGACCGGCACATTCGAGACGGGCACGTATCGTCCGCTGGGCATGCTCGGCGCACCGCGCGAGCCGTTACCGTTGGACGCGTTCGCGGAGCGTGTGGCGGCGGCGCTGGGCCGGCAGCCTACCGTGGTAGCCGGCGGTGACCATCCCGTGCGCCGTGTCGCCTGGTGCAGCGGTGGCGCCCAGGGGTTCATCGATCATGTGGCAACGCTGGGCGTGGATCTCTACTTCTCGGGCGAGATTTCCGAGCCGACAGTCCATACTGCCCGGGAGTGTGGCCTGCATTACCTGGCTGCCGGGCACCACGCCACCGAGCGTGGCGGCGCGCGAGCGCTAGGTGAGCATCTGGCCGCGCGTTTCGATCTGGAGCACCACTTCATCGACATCGACAGCCCGGCATGATGCAGGTGCATGGCTCGAACGTGAAACAGCGCGCTGAACAACGCCTCGGAACGGTGTCAGAATAGGTAGATGAAGTGGGCGTGGGAGGGGCGTTGGCTTGACCCGGCAGGCCGGATGTCGGATCCTTGTGCGCCGTGCCAGCGGGGGTACATGGGGCGATTGTGCCTTCGATATGCGCTAGCGGCCTCCCGCAGGCGTTCTGTGCCCGGAAGGGCGATGGGATCCGGGGCGCGGCAACCCGCCACAACAGGCAGTTCGTTTTCGCAAGACACCATCGAGTCAGGTGGCTAAAACCCAGTAGGGGGCAGCAATGAATCAGGAAGGCGCGGACAAGAGCAGGCGCCGCTTTCTGACTGCGGCAACGTCCGTGGTCGGTGGAGCGGGCGCCGCGTTTCTCGCGGTACCGTTTATCAGCTACTGGCGTCCGAGTGCTCGGGCCCAGGCAGCCGGTGCCCCGGTCGAAGTGGATATTACTGGCCTGGAGCCGGGAGAGCTGATCAACGTCAAATGGCGTGGTGACCCCGTATGGCTGTTCCGCCGCACGGACGAGAACCTTGAGGATCTCGAGGGGATCCGGGATCGCCTGCGCGATCCGGACTCCGACGAGCCGCAGCAGCCCGAGTATGCGCGCAATACCCACCGGTCCATCGAGCCCGAGCTCATGGTGATGGTCGGGATCTGCACGCACCTGGGCTGTTCGCCGTTGTTCCGGCCAGATCAGACGCCGGAAGGCATGGACGGGGAATGGCCGGGGGGCTTTTTCTGTCCGTGTCATGGCTCCTATTTCGACCTCGCGGGGCGTGTGTTCCGCGGCGTCCCGGCGGACAAGAACATGGAGGTGCCGCCCTACTACTTCATGGATGACGACACCGTCCTGGTGGGCGAAGACGAAGAAGGAGACGCCTGATGAGCGAGACCAGATCGGGGGGGCTGGTCGGCTGGATCGATGACCGCTTCCCGCTCACCAAGATGTGGCGCGAGCACGTCTCGGAGTATTACGCGCCCAAGAACTTCAATTTCTGGTACTACTTCGGATCGCTGGCGCTGCTAACGCTGGTCATCCAGGTGGTGTCGGGCATCTTTCTGACCATGAACTACATCCCCTCCGGCGATCGCGCGTTCGAGTCGGTGGAGTACATCATGCGCGATGTGGAGTGGGGATGGCTGATTCGCTACATCCACACCACCGGCGCGTCCGCGTTCTTCGTCGTGGTCTATCTGCACATGTTCCGGGCGCTGATGTACGGCTCGTACCAGAAGCCGCGCGAACTGCTGTGGATCTTCGGCTGCCTGATCTTCGTGCTGCTCATGGCCGAGGCGTTCATGGGCTACATGTTGCCGTGGGGGCAGATGTCCTACTGGGGCGGCCAGGTGATCATCTCGCTGTTCGGCGCCATCCCTGTCATCGGGCCTGACCTGGCGCTTTGGATCCGGGGTGACTACGTCATCTCCGAGGCGACGCTGAACCGCTTCTTCGCCCTGCACGTGGTGGCGGTGCCGCTGGTGATCATCTTCCTGGTGGTGGCCCACATCCTCGCGCTGCACGAGGTGGGGTCGAACAACCCGGACGGCATCGACATCAAGAAGAACAAGGACGCCAACGGCATTCCGAAGGACGGGATTCCCTTCCACCCGTACTACACGGTGAAGGATCTTATCGGGGTCGGTGTCTACTTCATCCTGTTCTCGGTAGTGGTTTTCTACATCCCCGATTTCTGGGGGATGTTCATCGAGCACCCGAACTTCGAGGAAGCAAACCCGCAGGTGACGCCGGATCACATTGCGCCGGTCTGGTACTTCGCGGCCTATTACGCCATCCTGCGCGCCATCCCTGATACGTTCGGCGGCGTGCTGGCCATGGGCCTGGCCGTGATGATCCTGTTCGTGTTGCCCTGGCTCGACCGCGGCAAGGTGCGCTCGATCCGCTATCGTGGCCTGAGCTTCAAGATCGCCCTGGGCATCTTCGCTGTCGGCTTCATGCTGCTCACGTACTTGGGCACCCAGCCGGCAACCGGGCTGAACACGATGCTGTCGCGGCTGGGTACGGTGATCTATTTCGGCTACTTCATCTTCCTTTTCGTCTATACGGCCTTCGGGCTGGAAAGGACCAAGCCAGTTCCCGAGAGGGTGACGTCCTGATGAAAAAACTAATGCTAATGCTGACGCTCGTGTTGATGCCGCTGACGGCCTGGGGTGCCGTTGAAAGCAGAATGAGTGTCGACGTGGACCCCAACGACAAACCGTCACTGCAGCGCGGCGCCAAGTTGTTCGCCAACTACTGCATGGCCTGTCACGAGGCGTCGCTGATCCGCTACAATCGAATTGGTCAGGATCTCGGCATTGATGATGACTTGGTGGAGCAGTACCTCATCTTCAAGCCGGAGACGCAGATTCAGGAGCAGATGACCAACGCCATGTCCGAGAGCGACGCCGAGAACTGGTTCGGCGTGCCGGCGCCGGATCTGTCCCTGACTGCGCGCCGTCACGGTCCGGACTACATCTACACGTTCCTGAACAGGTTCTACGTCGACGAGGGCACCATCACCGGTTTCAACAACACGGTGATCGGCGGTACGGCCATGCCCCATGTACTGGAGACGCTCCAGGGACGGCAGCACCCGGTGTACGAAGAACGGGATGGCGAGGACGTACTGGTTGGCTTCGAGGTCGAAGAAGGGACCGGCACCATGGATGAATCCGAGTACCGGCAGGCGACTCGGGATTTGACCAACTTCCTGGACTATGTCGCCGAGCCGATCAAGGCGGAGCGCCAGCGTCTCGGGGTCTGGGTCCTGCTGTTCTTCGGTGTATTCACGGTGCTGGCGTACTTCCTCAAGAAGGAATACTGGAAGGACGTCCATTGATCCGAACGCCGCCGGGCATGTTGCCCGGCGGCGCGCAGCAACAGCCCACGGGAGTGCCGAATGGCCTCAGTGAACAAGCGTTCCGTAATGACTCTTTTCTCCGGGGCGACCTGCCCCTTCAGCCACCGGGTTCGCTTTGTTCTGGCCGAGAAAGGAATCCAGGCCGAGATCCATACCGTGGATGATAACGCCATCCCGGAGGATCTCATGGAACTTAATCCCTACGGGGGAGTGCCGACGCTGGTCGATCGGGACCTGTGCCTGTACGAGTCCAAGATCATCATCGAGTACCTCGACGAGCGGTTCCCGCATCCACCGCTGATGCCGGTGGATCCGGTGACGCGGGCGAAGGCGCGGCTGGTGCAGTACCGGATCGAGCGGGACTGGTACGGTCTGATGCAGCAGCTCGAATCGGGCACGGCCGAAGCGCCCGACCGAGTCGCGCAGGCGCTGCGTGAAGAGCTCACGGCTGCGGACGAACTTTTTGCTCAGGACGAGTGGTTCATGAGCGAAGAGCGCACTGTCATGGATGTGGCCCTGGCGCCGTTGCTCTGGCGTCTGCCCCGGTTGGGGGCCGACCCGGGCGACGCCGCCCCTGCGTTGCAGGCATACAGCGAGCGGTTGTTCGATCTCGAGGTTTTCAGGAACAGTCTGACCGAGGCCGAACGAACCATGCGTGGCTGACGGCGGTCGCGGCGGCCGCAACACGTGCACACGAACAATTCCGGGTTCGACCCGGGGAGTCTGATGGTGATGGATGCCCCGATGACGCCAAGTCGTCCTTATCTGATCCGTGCCCTGTACGACTGGATCATTGACAATGATCTGACCCCTTACCTGCTCGTGGACGCCACGCGGGACGGACTGCGTGCGCCCATGGAGTTTGCGGACAAGGGCAGGCTCGTACTGAACATCTCCGAACGCGCGGTGCGCGCCCTGGAGTTGGGCAACGAGCAGATCGCCTTCAGCGGCCGCTTCGGAGGTACGCCCCTGGATGTGGAGGTGCCGGTGCGTGCGGTGATGGCCATTTATGCCCGGGAGAACGGGCAGGGCATGCTGTTCAACGATACCGACGACGACCCGCCGCCTTCCGGTGACGGCGACGGCGAGCAGTCCACCGACAATCAGTCGCAGACCTCGCGCCGGCCAAATCTGCGCGTCGTCAAGTAGCCCGCACTCAATCCACGTATTCGAAGGCCCGGACCACCTCACGCACGCCGGCGATCGCGCGGACCTCTTCCGTGATCGCGTCGGCCTCCTCCTGCGTGACGCGGCCCATTAGGTAGATGCGGCCGCGGTTCGTGAACAGGTAGACCCGATCCCGGTTCAGGTCCGCGGGCTCGTCCAGGGATGACAGGCGCGTGGATGCCCGGGCACTGATGAAGCGGTCCCGACTGCGGGCGAACACGGAGCTCATATCCGCGATGACCAGTTCGTTGTGGACGTGCCGCGCGCCGCTGTCCTCGCGCGCCAGGCGGGCCATCCGCTGACCGACCTCCCGTGAGGGCACTTCCCCGGTAAGCAGCGCAATGCCCTCGAATACCGTGACGCGTATATTCGACTCGTGCCGTAGCTCGTCGTCGCTGAGAATCTCGGCTTGAATCCGAGAACGGATGCGCTGGTCCGACAGGCGTTCCATGAACGAGCGACTGTCCAGAGCGGCTTCTGCCTCGGCGTCCCCGTTCTCACCCGTGCCCGCGCAGCCGGCCATGGCCGCACCTGCCCCGAGCAGCAGGGCGATGATGGCAGCGCGGGAACGCTGGCTGATCATGCCTAGTCGCTACCGAACAACGACCGGTCGATGAGATCGCACAGGCAGTGGATCACCAGCAGGTGGACCTCCTGGATGCGCGCAGTAACGTTGGAGGGAACCCGGATCTCCACGTCGGTCGCCTTGAGAAGGCCGGCGATGGGGCCGCCGTCCTTGCCGGAGAAGGCCACGACATGTACGCCGCGCTCGTGGGCCGCACGGATGGCCGCAACCACGTTCGGTGACTGGCCGCTGGTGCTGATGGCGAGCAGCACGTCGCCACTCTGCCCGAGAGCGCGGACCTGTTTCGCGAAGACTTCCTCGTAGGCCTCGTCGTTGGCGATGGACGTCAGCGTGGAGCTGTCCGTGGTCAGCGCCAGCGCAGGGAGCCCGGGGCGCTCCATCTCGAAACGGTTCAGCAGTTCCGAGGAAAAGTGCTGGGCGTCCGCGGCCGAGCCACCGTTGCCGCAGCTGAGAATCTTGCCGTCCCGGCTGAGGCACCGGACCATGAGCTCTCCCGCGTCGACGATGGCCTGCGCCAGGGCGTCCATAGCCATCTGCTTCGTGCGGATGCTGTCGTGAAAATGCTGAATGATGCGGTCGTGGCTATCCATCGGGTATCTCTGTCTTGGGCCTGTTTGGCGGCGAATGTAGCACTGCCTGCGGCCTCCTGCATCCGCTCAGGTCGCGTCGAAGGCGTTGGCGACCCACTCCAGTGTTTCGCCGGTGATGGCGACCACGTCGAAGCGGCAGGGACGGTCCAGGCGGTGGCGCTGCAGGTAGGTGCTGGCCGCGTGGATCAGCCGTCGCTGCTTGGTTGCGCCAATGCTCTCCAGCGCACTGCCGTGGGCCGGGTCGCCGCGATAGCGCACCTCCACGAACACCAGGACGTCGCCGTCTTCCATGACCAGGTCGATCTCCCCGCGGCGGGCGCGGACGTTGCGGTCCAGCAGGCGCAGCCCCTGCGCTTCAAGGTGGCGACGGGCGGTGTCTTCGGCTGTCTGGCCGCTTTCCCTGCGGCTCGCTTCATTCACTCGTTGAAATCCGTCTCGTCCAGCCCGTTACGGGCATCGATACCATCCGCCTCGGCGGGGGCGCCGGCGCCGTTGGCGTCGTCGCCCGCGGTGTCCAGCCCAGGCAGTCGTGGTGTGTCGTCCTCCAGCTGCAGCCGCTCCACGCGGCCCCGGTGGAAGCGCGCCGGCATGACTTCCCGGTGGACTTCCCCGGCATCGCTGATCCGCAGCAGACCGGTCGCACCCTCCAGTCGCTCCCCGTCGTTGGCGCGCATGGTGGCCAGGTACGGGATCAGGCGGTAGGCGTCGGTTCCCAGGGCATACAGGGGGGCATGCTGCTGCACGCGGTCATCCCACGCAGTTGCCAGTGAGGTGCGGGTCGGGGGCAATCGGTCGCCCTCGCCGAGCATCCACGGCATGTCGAAGAAGACCACGCCGGCCATGTCCCGGTCCGACGCCACGTCGTCTCGTCCGTCCCAGGCGTGGGACGTAGCCATCACCGGCAGGTCCAGGGCGTGATGGAACCGGAGCTGCGGCCGGATCAGCCGCGCCTGGCGGGGAAACGCGCCCATGAATATGACGTCCACGTCCATGCGCCGCCGCGGCTCGAACTCCACCGAGCGGCCAATGGTGCTCTGCAGGCGCCGCTGGCGCTGGCCGCTCTCGTCCAGTGCGAGCATGCGGCGAATGGGGAGCGAGAAGTCCGTGCGGTCGCTCTCGTAGCGTTCGTGGGCGAGCACGGTGCCGCCGTTGTCCTCGTACTCCTCGGTGAATGCGGCGGCGACACGGCGCCCCCAGTCGTTGGAGGGCACCAGCATCACGGCGTGGCGCTGCCCGCCTGCCAGAGCATGCCGGGCCGCCTGGCGCGCCTCGTGCTCCGGTAACAGGCCGAAGCGGAAGAGGTTTCCGGGGACATCGTCGCGACCCCCGGCGCTGTTCAGCGCCAGCATGGGTACCGGGAGCGAACGGGTCTCGGCAAACACCGAGACTGCCGGGCGGGTCAGCGGCCCGATGACCAGGTCGGAGCCGCCCTGGACGGCATTCATGTAGGCGGCCCAGGGGTCGTCACCGTCGTCGCCAATGTCGTGGATGCGCACGTCCGGGCCGTCGTCGCCCTGCTGGAGGCGTGCGGCGAGGAAGCCATCTCTCACTGCGCGGCCGGAGTCGGCGAGGGATCCGGACAGCGGCAGCAAAAGGTCGACCCGCTCGGGGCGCAGCACTTCCTCCCGGTAGCGGGCCATGATGTTGTCGGCAATGGTTTCCGCAGCTGGATGATCCGGGAATCGCTCGCGCCAGAGTTCCACCGACTCCTCCATGCGGGGCGGGTCCAGCCGGTAGTTGCGGACCAGGAACGTGAGCTCCAGCCAGCCGCCATAGATATCCGGAGCCGGCGGCATGATCTCGCGCAGGCGGCTCATGGGGACTTCAGAAAGCGTGTCCTGCAGCCGCTGGCGATTGCGGTCGAGCCGGTCTCCGTCGGGCAGGAGTGCTTCCAGCCCGGCGCGGGTCTCGGCGCTGTCGAGCAGCCGTCCCAGTCGGTACTGGGCGTCGGCCCTGACTTCAACCAGGTCCGCCGCACGCCCGGTCTCGCTGGGCAGTCGCTCGGCGACCAGTTCGAGGCTGCGTTCGTAATCGCCATCGGCAAGGGCGGCCCGTGCGAGGACGACGTTACGGAAGTCGGTGACCGCGTCAGGGGTCTCTTCCGTGATCGGCACGTCGGCGGCCATTCGCTCCCCGCGCCCCGGCTCCCCGGAATCCACCAGGGCAGCGGCGGCCATCAGCGTGTACTCTTCCCGCAGCGGGGACTCCTCCGCTTCCGCCGCCTCCAGGAACGAGGCCACGGCGGTGTCGAAGTCGCCGCGGGACAGGGCGTCCTCCGCGGTCTCCACGGCCGGGTGGCGGTCCGGTTCGTCAGGCCGGGGGGCGCAGGCCGTCAGTATCGCCAGCAGCAGGATCATGGCGACGCGGGCGGTCCACCGCGGAAACTGGTCGTGCATCTGCATGGATGATCCGTCACTATCGGGTGGAAAATCGGGGTTGGCGGTCCGTGCCGGAGTCGCCACGATCGCAGTCTCAACCCTGCCGCGCATGCGGCCACAAGCTGTTGTACTGCAGGGTCTTCGAGTCTATCAGCAACGCTGACAGGGGGGAACGTGTCGCCGCAACCGGGCACCTTGTACGTCGTCGCCACGCCCATGGGGAATCTGCAGGACATGACGCCCCGTGCCGTCGAGGTCCTCGGGCAGGTGGATCTGGTGGCCGCGGAGGACACACGCCACAGTGGGCGCCTGCTGGCCCACTTCGGGGTGCGCGCGCGGCTGCTCAGCCTGCACGAGCACAACGAGGACGAGCGCGTCGACGCACTGATGACCCGGCTGCAGTCGGGTGAGTGCATCGCGCTGATCAGCGACGCCGGCACGCCGCTGATCAGCGACCCGGGCTTCCGCGTTGTACGTGCCGCTCACCGGGTTGGCATCCGGGTCGTGCCCATTCCAGGGGTCTCCAGCCCCGTTGCCGCTCTGTCGGTCTCCGGTTTGCCCACCGACCGGTTTTGCTTCGAGGGGTTTCTGCCGGGCCGCTCAGGGCCGCGCCGCCGTGCACTGGAGGGGTTGCGGGAGGAACCGCGCACGCTCGTGCTGCTGGAGTCGTCGCACCGGATCGAGGCTGCACTGCAGGATATGGTGGACGTATTCGGTCCGGCGCGTCAGGCGGTGGTCGCTCGGGAGCTGACCAAGACATTCGAGACTGTGCGCTCATTGCCGCTCGGCGAGCTGCTCGCGTGGTTGCAGGCGGACAGCAATCAGCGGCGAGGTGAGTTCGTCCTGGTGATTGAGGGGGCGCCGGCAGTGGACGCCGACCAGGCCGAGCAGGACCGTGTCCTGGCGTTGTTGTTGGCGGAGCTTCCTGTCAAGAAGGCGGCCGCGGTCGCCGCTTCCATTCTCGGGGCCCCCCGCAACGCCCTGTACCAGCGCGCGCTGGCCCTGCGCGAACACTGACCCGCAGCGGGCGTGGTACCATCAACGGTGGAGTTGGCCAGACAGTCGCTGCCAGCCGACGGCTGGTGGAGGAAAGTCCGGGCTCCACAGGGCAGGGTGCCAGGTAACGCCTGGGAGGCGCGAGCCTACGGAAAGTGCAGCAGAGAGCAGACCGCCGATGGCCCTTCGCGGGCACAGGCAAGGGTGAAACGGTGCGGTAAGAGCGCACCGCACGCGTGGTAACACGTCGTGGCACGGTAAACCCCACCCGGAGCAAGACCAAATAGGGGGGCGATGGTGTGGCCCGCACCGCTCCCGGGTAGGTCGCTTGAGGCGCGCGGTGACGCGCGTCCCAGAGGAATGACTGTCCACCGACAGAACCCGGCTTATCGGCCGACTCCGTTCCCATTCCCGCGCCCCGTACCCGCCGATCCGGCGGGTACGGGGCGCTTTCGTTTCACCCCTTCCTTCTGTAATTCCTGCGTTTGTCGCCAGTTAATGCCGCTTCCTTTTAGCCCTTCTCTTCAGAATCGGGTAACACGCTGATTTTCTGATTGTTCCTTCCTGTGCCAAATCGTCGTTCAGCGGCGACACGGCGTGTTTCTTAAGTCATTGTCATACAAGAAAGAATCACCTGCTTTAGCTTGACACGTGGGAGACGCGCTCCCTATAGTGTGGCGAAGTGGGATGAAGTGGCACAAAATGGATCAAAAGGGGGTCTCGGGGATAACGTGTTTCGGGTTCGGGGGGTTTCCAATCTCAATCTCGATACGAAGGGGCGCATGAGCTTTCCCAGTCGTTTCCGCGACAGGCTCATGAGCTTCTGCGAGGGCGAGGTCGTGGTAACGGCGGATCCCGAGCGTTGTCTGCTGGTCTACCCGCTGCCCGAATGGGAAGAGGTTGAGAACAAGCTCATGGCCTTGCCCACCCAGAACGCGCATGCGCGTTCCTTGCAGCGGCTCTACCTCGGCTACGCCACCGAGGCCCAGCTAGATGGCAGTGGACGCATTCTGTTGCCGCCCCCGCTGCGGGAGTTTGCCGGGCTGGATAAACACGTGGTCCTGGTCGGCCAGGGCAAGCGCTTCGAGCTATGGGACGAGAACGCCTGGAATGAACAGTTCGACAAATGGCTGTCGGCAGCTGCGGACAAGGAGGGGATGCCGGAAGAGCTCCAGCAGCTCTCTCTGTGATCCGCGCTGAGCCATGACTGCTGAACACGAACATCGGCCGGTGCTGCTGGCCGAAGCAGTGGAGGCGCTCAACGTGCGGCAGAGCGGTCTGTATGTCGACGGAACCTTTGGTCGGGGCGGTCACGCCGCCGCCGTGCTCGAGCGTCTCGGTCCCGACGGTCGGCTCTGGGCGCTGGACCGCGATCCGGAGGCGGTCGCCGCCGCTCGTGCCCGTTTTGGCGACGATGCCCGCCTCAGTGTTCATCATGGCCGGTTTGCCGAAATGGCGACTGTACTTGACCGTCATGGGGTCGCGACGGTGGACGGCATTCTGCTGGATCTCGGCGTCTCGTCACCGCAGCTGGACGACCCGGAGCGGGGTTTCAGTTTTCTGCATGATGGCCCGCTGGACATGCGCATGGATACCAGTCGCGGGCCTACCGCCCGAGACTGGCTGGCGTCGGTGGAGGAGCGGGAACTGGTCCGGGTACTCCGCGTGTACGGCGAGGAGCGCTTCGCAAAACGGATCGCGCGCGCGGTTGTCCGGGCGCGAGAGGCGGGGGAGTTGCCGGAGACAACAGCCGGGTTCGCGGCGCTGGTGAGCACGGCCGTGCCCTACCCGGATCGCCACAAGCATCCGGCGACACGGACATTTCAGGCGGTGCGGATTGCCGTCAACGGTGAGCTGGACGACCTGGAGGCGCTGCTCGATACCGTGTGTGATCGCCTCGCCCCCGGCGGGCGACTGGTGGTGATCAGCTTTCATTCGCTGGAGGACCGGATCGTCAAGCGCTTCATCCGCGGCGCCGGCGAGCAGCGGGATCTGCCGCCAGAGATCCCGGTGGTGCCCGAGGGGCTGAAGGCGCGCCTCAAGCCGGTCGGCAAAATGGTGCGTGCCTCCGAGGACGAGACGCGCACAAACCCGCGGGCGCGAAGCGCTGTCATGCGCATCGCGGAGCGGTTGCCGTGAACGGGTCCGTGCTCTGCGCGCTGTTGCTGGCCGCAGCCACGGCCGCATCGGCCGTGCTGGTGATCTACAGCCAGCACCAGAGCCGTCTGCTGTTCGCGGAGGTGCAGGAGCTCAATCGCGAGCGTGATGCCCTGGACGCGGAATGGGGCATGTTGCGGCTGGAACAGGGTGCCTGGGCGACGCACGGCCGTGTCGAGCGCCTGGCACGGGAAGAGCTGGATATGGTCATGCCCGGACCGGATGACGTCATCATCCTTCGGCGTACCGGACGGGAGCAGAACTGATGATCGCATACGAACGTGAAGGAGCCGCCGGTGGTCAGTAATTCGGCCAGGCAGACATACCAGCCACCGCACTGGCGCTACGTCGCCGTGCTGGTGGTGTTTGCGTTGCTGGCCGGCAGTGCGTTCGGGCGTGCCGTGGATCTGCAGGTGGTGCGCAAGGACTTCCTTCAGCATCAGGGAGATGCGCGCCACCTGCGCGTGATCTCCGATCCGGCTCACCGAGGCATGCTGACCGACCGTACAGGGGAGCCGCTTGCCATCAGCACGCCTGTGGACTCGGTCTGGGCGCATCCCGGCAACCTGCTCGATGCCGCGGATCGGCTCCCGGAGCTGGCCGAGGCGCTGGACCTTGATCCGTCCCGACTGGCACAACGACTGCGTGAGCGCGCCGACCGGCAGTTCGTCTACCTGCGCCGGCATATTCCGCCGCACCGGGCGGAAGAGGTGATGGCGCTGGATCTGCCCGGTGTTGCGCTCCGCCGCGAATACCGCCGCTTCTATCCGGCAGGTGAGGTGACAGGCCAGTTGCTCGGGTTCACCGATGTGGATGATGTGGGTCTGGAGGGGCTGGAACTCGGTTACGAAGGATGGTTGCGAGGCGAGCCCGGGCGCAAACGCGTGCTTCAGGATCAGCGCGGGCGTATCATCGAAGACGTGGAGCAACTCCGGGAGCCGCGCCCGGGGCGCGATCTGCGCCTCAGTATCGACCGGCGTCTGCAGTACCTGGCCTACCGCGAGTTCAAGCAGGCTGTGAACACCTACGACGCCGATGGTGGTTCCCTGGTGCTTATGCGCCCGAAGACCGGCGAGATTCTCGCCATGGTCAATCAACCGGCGTTCAACCCGAACAATCGTCGGGCGATGGAGCCGGGCAGTCATCGCAACTCGGCGGTGGTGGATGCCTATGAGCCCGGGTCCACCATCAAGCCGTTTACCGTGGCCGCCGCCCTGGACGCCGGGATTGTTACCCCGGAGAGCGAGTTTGACACCGAGCCCGGGTACTTGCGGGTCGGCAACCACGGCATCTATGACCTCCGCGACTACGGCCGCATCGACGTGTCCACCGTCCTGAGCAAGTCCAGCAACATCGGTGCAGCCAAGCTGGCGCTGGACATGGACGACCATCAGCTTTGGCGCATGCTGGACCGTGCCGGTTTCGGGCAGCGTAGTGGTCTGGGATTTCCGGGCGAGAGTTCCGGGCGGCTGTCGGATATGCCCCCACGCGGTGACGTGGAGCGCGCCACCCTGGCCTTCGGCTACGGCCTGTCGTCGACCCCGATGCAGCTCGCGCGCGCCTACTCCGCAATCGCCAGCGATGGCCGCATGCCCATGCCGTCGTTCCTGCGCCAGGACGAGGCCGAGTACTACGAGCGGGTCATGACGCCGGGCACCGCGTCGGTCGTCCGTGACATGCTTGAACAGGCCGTGCTCCCCGGCGGTACGGCAACGCGGGCCAGCGTTCCCGCCTACCGCGTGGCCGGCAAGACGGGCACGGTGCGCAAGTCCACGGCAGGCGGGTATTCCGATGATCGCTACGTGGCGTGGTTTGCCGGAATGGCCCCCGCCAGCGACCCCGAGCTGGTGATGGTCGTCATGCTCGACGAGCCCTCGGGAGATGCGTACTACGGTGGGCAGGTTGCTGCGCCCGTTTTCGCGGAGGTGATGGGCGGCGCCCTGCGGCTGCTCAACATTGCGCCGGACGGGCTCGACGACGAGCTCGTGCCTACGCCGTTGACGGCCATGGGCGAGGAGTCGCCATGAGTGCCGCACGTGAACAGGCCGCGACCACCACGCTGGAGAGCGTACTGGCCGGCGTAGGCGGCATCTCCCGCGTTCCCGCTGCGGCCGTGCATGGGATTACCGTGGACAGCCGCCGGGTGCAACGCGGATTCGTTTTCGCGGCACTGGAGGGTGCCCGCAGCCACGGCCTCGATCATCTGGACACGGCCCTGCAGCGGGCCCCGGCCGCGGTGCTCCATGATCCGGCGACCGGCGGTGACGCGGATGCCGCCACGCAGGTCTGCGGCGCGGCCGGCGTGCCGCTTGTCCCCGTTCCGGCCCTGGAGGCCAACCTGGGCGGCATTGCGGCCCGTGTCTACCGGGAGCCGGCATCGCAGCTGTGCTGTATTGGCGTGACCGGAACCGATGGCAAGACCTCTGTGACGCAGTTTCTCGCGGGGGCATTGCAACGCGCCGGCGAGCCTTGTGGCCTGTTAGGCACGCTCGGTTCAGGGTTTCCCGGGGCGCTCGTCGATACCGGCATGACCACCCCGGATGCCGCCGCCACCCAGGCGCTGCTTCGGGAACTGGTGGACCGGGGGGCGACCCATGTGGCCATGGAGGTTTCCTCTCATGCACTGGTCCAGCACCGGGTCGGCGGGGTGGTGTTCGATACCGCCGTACTGACCAATCTGGGCCGTGATCACCTGGATTATCACGGAACGCCGGAGGCCTATGCCGACGCCAAGCGGCGTCTGTTCGAGTCGCAGGGGCTGCGGCTGGCCGTCCTCAATCTTGACGATGCCCTCGGCGTGCGCCTGGGTCGTGAGCTGGCGGATGGCCCCGTGCGGGTCATGGGCTACTCCATGGATGCCAACGCCAGCGCGGAGATCATCTGCACATCGCTCAAGCCGCAGCCGGACGGCCTGCGCATGACGGTGGTGACCCCGGTGGGGCGCATCGATCTGGACGTGCCGCTGCTGGGCCGGTTCAACGCCGCCAACCTGTTGGCGGTCATCGGCACACTGGTGGGCCGTGGTTACGGGGCCGCCGCGATTGAACAGACGTTGGCGGGCGTGTGCTCGGTCCCCGGGCGCATGGAACCGTTTCCCCGCGCCGATGGCCCTTTGGCCGTGGTGGATTATGCCCACACGCCCGGCGCACTCCGAGCCGCTCTGGCCGCTCTGCGGGAGCACCTGCAGGGCCGCCTGTGGTGCGTATTCGGCTGCGGTGGTGAGCGCGACACCGGCAAGCGTCCCCTGATGGCCGCCGCCGCCGAGCGCCTTGCTGACCATCTCATCATCACCGATGACAACCCGCGCGGGGAGGATCCGGATGCGATCGTGTCGGCGATCAGCAACGGCTTGCGCCGTCCCGAAGGCGCGCGGATTATTCGCGACCGCGGCGAGGCGATTGCCACCGCATTGCGAGAGGCGGGGCCGGGCGACGTGGTCCTGATCGCCGGCAAGGGTCACGAGACCGATCAGGCCACCGCCACGGGAAAGCAGCACTTCAGCGACCGCGAAACCGCCCGGGACATCCAGGCAGGAGGGCGCGCATGATCCACTTCGCCCTCAATGATCTGGTGGAGCCGCTCCGGGCTCGACAGGTGGGCCCGTCGGTGACGTTCACGGGTGTGGCCACCGACAGCCGTCACGTGCCGGAGGGCGCGCTGTTCGTGGCTCTGGAGGGCGAGCGGTTCGATGGTCACCGGTTTGCCCAGCAGGCCCTGGACAAGGGCGCGGCCGCGGCGCTGGTGGCGCGTGCGGACGGCATCACCGGCCCCTGCCTGGTGGTCGGCGACACGCTGCGCGCCCTGGGCGAGCTGGCGACGCTCTGGCGGCGCCGGGCACGGGCGCAGGTCGCCGCAGTCACGGGCAGTAACGGCAAGACCACCGTCAAGGAAATGCTCACCAGCATCCTCTCCCTGCGGGCGCCGACGCTGTTCACCCAGGGCAACCTCAACAACGAAATCGGTGTGCCGCTGACCCTGTTCCGGCTCACCGACGCGCACGCGCTCGCGGTGATCGAGATGGGGGCCAACCACGCCGGAGAAATCGCCCGGCTTACCGCCATGGTCGAACCGGACGTGGGCGTGGTGACCAACGCCGGCCCCTCGCACCTCGAGGGCTTTGGCAGTCTCGACGGCGTCGCGCGGGCCAAGGGCGAGCTGTTCCGGGATCTGCCCGCCGGCGCAACCGCCGTGATCAACGCCGATGACCGGTATGCGCCCCTCTGGCGGGAGCTGGCCGGGCAGCGACGCGTGGTCACGTTCGGGCTTGAACATGAAGCCGACGTCATGGCCGAGCGTGACAACGGAGCTGTGACCATGGTCGTGGGCACCCAGCGCCTTGAGCTTGTGCTCCCGGTTCCGGGTCGGCACAACCTGGCCAACGCCCTGGCGGCCGCCGCCACCGCGCACGCGCTTGGGATCGCGCCGGAAGCCATCCGTAACGGTCTGCAGGCGTTCCGGCCCGCGGCCGGGCGCCTCACCCGCCGTGCCGGCCGGGCGGGCAGCGAAGTGCTGGACGATACCTACAACGCCAACCCGGCGTCGCTGGTAGCCGGCCTGGACGTGCTCGCCGAAGCCGGGGAGCCGCGCTGGCTCATTCTCGGGGACATGGGTGAGCTGGGTGCCGAGGCGGCCGACCTGCACGCCGAGGCGGGCCGTCAGGCGCGGGCCGCCGGGGTGACGCGGCTGTTCGCTGTCGGGCCGCTCAGTGCCGCCGCCGTGGAGGCTTTCGGTGCCGGCGCAGAGCATTTTCCGGGTCGGGATGCGCTGGTGGCGAGCGCGAGACAGGAACTGACCCCGGGGGCCACCGTGCTGATCAAGGGATCCCGCAGCATGGGGATGGAAGCGGTGGTGCGGGCACTAGAAGAGCCGGAAACGGCCGACGGAGACGGGTGACATGCTGTTTCATCTACTTGGATTGCTTGAAGAGTTCTACAGCGGGTTCAGGGTGTTCCAGTACATCACCCTGCGCGGCATCATGGGCGTGCTCACCGCGTTGGTGATCTCCTTCATTGTCGGCCCATTCGTCATCCGGCGGCTCGGCCAACACCAGATCGGGCAGCAGGTCCGTGACGACGGTCCCGAGTCCCACCTGTCCAAGGCCGGTACGCCCACCATGGGCGGCGCCATGATTCTGGTCGCCATTGCCGTGTCGACACTGCTGTGGTCGGACCTGACCAACCGCTATGTCTGGATCGTGCTCATGACCACGCTGGCCTTCGGCGTCATCGGCGGCGTGGACGACTACCTCAAACTGCGTTACGGCAACAGTCGCGGGCTACCTGCCCGGCAGAAGTACTTCTGGCAGTCGGTGGTGGGGGTGGCCGCGGCCGCGGCGCTGTTCCTGTCCGCCCAGAATACGGTGGAGACCGAGCTGATCCTGCCGTTCGTCAAGGACGTGAGCTGGCAGCTCGGCTGGCTCTTCATTCCGCTGGCCTACCTAGTCGTGGTGGGCGCCAGCAACGCGGTCAATCTCACGGACGGGCTCGACGGCCTGGCCATCAACCCGGCCGTCCTCGTTGGGGGTGCCCTGGGCGTGTTCGCCTACGCCTCCGGCCACTTCCAGTTCGCCGACTACCTGGGGATTCCGTTCGTCCCGGGGGTCGGCGAGGTGGTCATTTTCTGCGGCGCGCTGGTGGGCGCCGGCCTCGGCTTTCTGTGGTTCAACGCATACCCCGCCCAGGTCTTCATGGGCGACGTGGGCGCACTGGCACTCGGCGCCGCACTGGGAATCGTCGCCGTGGTCACGCGACAGGAGATCGTGCTGTTCATCATGGCGGGCGTGTTCGTCATGGAGACCATCTCCGTGATGATCCAGGTCGCCTCGTTCAAGCTCACCGGCCGTCGCGTGTTTCGCATGGCGCCGCTGCACCACCATTTTGAACTCAAGGGTTGGCCCGAGCCTCGGGTCATTGTTCGGTTCTGGATCATTACCGTGATTCTGGTTCTGATCGGGCTCGCTTCACTGAAGATCAGGTAAATGCAACAAGCCATGGCAACAAACGCGCAGAGAACAGTGGTTGTCGGCTTGGGCCGGACGGGCGAGGCCTGCGTGCGTTTCCTGCATGCGCGTGGTGTTGCCGTGGCTGCAACGGACAGCCGCGAACGGCCGCCGGCCATGGCGGCGGTACAGGAACTGGACCGGGGGATTCCGCTGCAGGTGGGCGGATTCGACGCGGCCATGCTTGCCGATGCGCAGGAGATCGTGGTCAGCCCCGGTGTGTCGCTGGACGAGCAGGCCCTGCGTCAGGCGCGCCTGTGCGGTGTTCCCGTGATCAGCGAGATCGAGCTGTTCGCCCGGCATGCCCGGGCGCCCGTGGTGGCCATCACCGGCTCGAACGGCAAGAGCACGGTCACGACGCTGGTGGGCGAGATGGCCGCGGAAGCCGGAAAGCGCGCCGGTGTAGGCGGCAACCTCGGTACGCCGGCGCTGGATCTTCTGACCGACCCGGAGCCGGACCTCTACGTGCTGGAACTCTCCAGTTTCCAGCTGGAGACGACTTACTCCCTGCGGCCCGCCGCCTCCGTGGTGCTCAATGTCAGTGCCGACCACATGGACCGGCACGGCGATATCGGTGCATACGCCGCGATCAAGGCGGGCATCTACGCGGGTGACGGCATCATGGTGATCAATCGTGATGATCCGCGCGTTGCCGCAATGGCCCGGCGTCGCCGCACGGTGCGTTCCTTCAGCCTTGGTGCTCCCGCGGCCGGGGGGTTCGGTATCCTGACAGCGCAAGGCCGTGAATGGCTGGCCCGGGACCGCGATCTCATCATGCCAGTGGATGAGCTTGCGCTGCAGGGGCGGCACAACCAGTTGAACGCACTGGCGGCCCTGGCTCTGGCGGAATCGGTGGGGCTGCCGTCCCAAGACTGCGTCAACGTCCTGCGCCGTTTCCGGGGGCTGCCGCACCGGATGGAATGGCTGGCCGACCATAACGGTGTGCGCTGGATCAATGACTCCAAGGCCACGAATGTGGGCGCCGCCATCGCCGCCGTTCAGGGACTGGAAGGCCCGCTGGTGCTGATCGCCGGTGGGCAGGGCAAGGGGGCGGACTTCGCGCCGCTTGCTGCTGCCCTCGAGGGCAAGTCCCGGGCCGTGATCCTGTACGGCGAGGATGCCCCGCTGATCGCGCGGGCGCTGGGCGATTCGGTGCCCGTGCAGCGGGTCGCCGGCCTGGACGAGGCGGTCACCGCCGCAGCGGCCACGGCCGAACCGGGCGATACGGTTGTGCTCGCGCCGGCGTGCGCCAGCTTCGATCAGTTCAGCGGCTACCAGGAACGGGGCCGGGCGTTTGCCGAGGCGGTCGGGAGGGTTGCCCGATGAGCGTTCCCGTGCTCAATGCCGTCGCCACCGAGGCCCGCCGCGCCACCGCGCTGTGGCCGAACCTCGATCAGCGCCTGCTTCTGGCGCTCGCCGCGGCCGTGCTGCTGGGCATCGTGGCGGTGACGTCGGCATCCGTCTCCCTGGCGGAGAGCCAGTTCGGCTCGCCGTTCTACTACCTCAACCGGCAGCTGCTGTTCCTCGGCCTGACGCTGGCCGCCAGCTGGGTGGTGTTGCAGGTACCGGTACAGACCTGGTACCAGGCCAGCGGTCTGCTGCTCCTGCTGGCCATGCTGCTGCTGGTCCTGGTCCTGATTCCGGGGGTGGGGCGCGAAGTGAACGGTGCCACGCGCTGGATTCCGGTGGGCATCTTCCATCTGCAGGTCTCCGAGGTTGCCAAGTTCGGCGTGCTGTTCTACCTCGCGGCCTATCTGGTGCGTCGCGGCGACCGGGTGCGGGGCTCCATGCAGGGCTTTCTCATTCCCATCGTGCTGCTCGGCGCCAGCGGTCTGCTGCTGCTCATGCAGCCCGACTTCGGGGGGGCGCTGGTGCTCGGAGCCACAGGGCTGGGGCTGCTGTTTCTGGCCGGAGTCCCCCTGTGGCGTTTTCTGGTGCTGGCCTCCTGTGCGGGTGGCGCGGCCTGGATGCTGATCGTCACGTCCCCCTACCGGATCACCCGGCTCATGGCCTTCGTGGACCCCTGGGCCGATCCGTTCAACACCGGCTTCCAGCTGACCCAGTCGCTGATCGCCATCGGTCGCGGTGAGTGGTTCGGCGTGGGGTTGGGCGCAAGCGTGCAGAAGCTCTTCTATCTGCCGGAGGCGCACACAGATTTCGTCTTCGCAGTCCTGGCCGAGGAGCTTGGTCTGGTCGGCGTCGTGCTGGTGCTGGTGCTGTATTCCTGGATCGTCTGGCGGATTCTCGCCATTGGCGCTGCCGCTATCCGGGCCCACCAGCCCTTCGGCGGCTATCTCTGCTTCGCGGTTGGCTTCTGGCTTGGGCTGCAGAGCTTCATCAACATCGGCGTGAACATGGGGTTGCTCCCGACCAAGGGGCTGACGCTGCCGCTGATGAGCTACGGCGGCAGCAGTCTGCTCACCACCGGTGTCGCACTGGCCGTGGTTCTGCGGGTGGATTACGAACGCCGTATGGCGGAACGGGCGCCGCGCCCGGGGAGGTCGTCATGACCCGCGCTGTGGCGGAAACACCTGTGCTGATCATGGCCGGCGGTACCGGCGGACACGTCTTCCCGGCGCTTGCCGTCGCCGACGCCCTGCGCGCCCGCGGCGTGCCGGTGATCTGGCTCGGCACCCGTAAGGGGCTCGAGTCGCGGGTGGTGCCGGAAGCGGGCCTGGTGCTCGAGTGGCTGACGGTCCAGGGGCTTCGGGGCAACGGTGCCCTGGGCTGGGTGCTGGCGCCGGTGCGTGTGTTGCGTGCGGTGCTGCAGGCGGCGCGGGTTGTGCGCCGCCACCGGCCGCGCGCCGTGCTCGGCATGGGCGGCTATGTGGCTGGCCCCGGTGGGCTGGCGGCCTGGCTGCTGCGGTGCCCGCTGATCATTCACGAGCAGAACGCCGTGGCCGGGATGACCAACCGTCTTCTGGCGCGGCTCGCGCGCCGAGTGCTCGCCGGTTTTCCGGGCGCCTTTGCCGGTGATCGCGCCGAGGTCACCGGCAATCCGGTGCGCGGTGCCATCCTGCGACTGCCGCCACCGGAGGAGCGCCCGCAGGGACGTGAGCCCTGGCGGCTACTGGTGGTCGGCGGCAGCCTCGGCGCCAAGGTCCTCAACGAGGTGGTGCCGCAGGCGCTGGCCCTGATGCCGGAGTCGGAGCGGCCGGTGGTGGTGCATCAGGCCGGCGAGGTCACGGGCGAGCTTGCCCGCAGCGAATACGCAGGGCTTGGTGTCAGCGCCGAGGTGACGCCGTTCATCGCTGACATGGCGACTGCCTACGGGGAAGCGGATCTGGTGGTCTGCCGAGCCGGAGCGCTCACCGTCAGCGAGCTGTCCATCGCCGGCGTCGCTTCTGTACTCGTACCGCTGCCGCACGCGGTTGATGACCACCAGACCGCCAACGCAATGCAGCTGGCGGAGTGTGGTGCGGCCGAGCTGATGCCGCAGTCCGAACTTACGGCGGAGCGCCTGGCAGCGTTTTTCCGCTCCGTCGCGCAGGACCGTGCGCGACTCATCGACATGGGGCAGGCCGCGCGCGGGCTGGCCCGCCCCGATGCCGCTGAAACTGTGGCTGAACGGTGCCTGGAGGTAGCCCGATGAGCGATCATCGCCTTGAGCAGAGCTGGGATCACACCCGACCGGGCACCATGGGCCGGGTGCGGCGGATTCATTTCGTCGGGGTCGGCGGCGCCGGAATGAGCGGCATCGCCGAGGTGCTGTGCAATCTCGGCTATGCCATCTCCGGCAGTGACCTGCGCGAGAACCCGGTGACCCGCCGTCTGGCGTCGCTGGGTGTTCACGTCACCATCGGCCATTCCGATGCCAACGTGGCGGATGCGGACGCCGTGGTCGTGTCCAGCGCTGTGGGCGCAGATAACCCGGAGCTGCAGGCTGCGCGTACCCGGCGCATTCCGGTCGTACCACGCGCGGAAATGCTCGCCGAGCTGATGCGGTTCCGTTACGGCGTGGCCGTCGCCGGCACCCACGGCAAGACGACCACCACCAGCCTGGTGGCCAGTGTGCTCGCCGAAGGCGGGCTGGATCCCACGTTCGTCATCGGCGGCCGGCTGACCAGCGCCGGTGCCAACGCGCGGCTGGGCGACAGTCAGTTCCTGGTGGCGGAGGCGGACGAGAGCGACGCGTCGTTCCTCTACCTCCAGCCCATGATTGCTGCGGTCACCAACATCGACGCGGATCATCTTGGCACTTACGGCGGTGACTTCCAGCGGCTGCGCCAGACGTTCCTGGAGTTTCTGCATCACATTCCGTTCTACGGTCTCGCCGTTCTGTGCCTGGATGACGACGAAGTCGCCGGTCTGCTGCCGGAGCTGACCCGCCCCGTGCGCACCTACGGCGTGGCCGAGGGGGCCGACCTGCAGGCGTTCGACATCGTCCAGGAGGGCGCGCGCACCTATTTCAGCGTGCGCCTCAACGGCGACCCGGAACCCCTGCGCATCGGGCTCAACCTGCCGGGGCGCCACAACGTGCTTAACGCCCTTGCAGCCATCGCCATTGCCGACGAGCTGGGCGTCGACCACGACGCCATCGTGCGAGCCCTGGGGGAGTTCCAGGGGATCGGCCGGCGGTTCCAGAGCTACGGCGAGCAGCCGCTGCCGCACGGCGGGGGGCACGCCCTGGTGGTGGACGACTACGGGCATCACCCCAGCGAGATCCGCGCCGTGCTCGAAGCGGTGCGCTCCGGCTGGCCGGAGCGCCGGCTCGTGGTCGCGTTCCAGCCGCACCGTTACAGCCGCACGCGCGACCTGTTCGACGATTTCTCCCGGGTGCTGGCCGGCGTCGACGCTCTGCTTGTCTCTGAAGTCCATGCGGCGGGGGAAGACCCCATCGCAGGGGCGGATGCCCGCGCCCTTTGCGCGGCCATCCGCGCCCGCGGCCAGGTCAACCCGGTTTTCGTGGAGTCGGTGGCGGAGCTGGTGGACACGCTGCCGGGGGTGCTCCGGGACGGCGACATCCTGCTCACGCTCGGCGCCGGCAGTATCGGTGGCGCCGCAGCCATGCTCCAGGACCGACTCACGGGAGGTGAGGCGTGATGGCGGAAGCGCTCAACCATCGCGGCGAACTCAGGCTGCAGGAGCCCATGGCCCGGCACACCACCTGGCGTGTCGGCGGCCCGGCGGACCGCTTTTACCGGCCGGCGGACCGTGATGACCTGATCGGCTTTCTGCGCAGCCTTCCCGAGGACGAGCCGGTGTTCTGGTGCGGGCTCGGCAGCAACCTGCTGGTGCGCGACGGTGGCGTCCGCGGGACGGTGATATTCCTGCAGGGTGGCGTCGACGAACTGCGGCGGCTGGATGACACGCGCGTCCACGCCGACTGCGGCGTGGCGTGCGCCAAGGTGGCACGCTTCGCCGCCCGGCAGAACCTTGTCGACGCCGAGTTTCTTGCCGGCATCCCCGGGACCATGGGGGGCGCGCTCGCCATGAACGCCGGTGCGTTCGGTGGCGAGACCTGGCGGGTGGTCGAGGAGGTAGAGACCATGACCCGCGGCGGCGAGATCCGCCGGCGCCGCCCAAGCGAGTACAGCGTGGGCTACCGCAGCGTGAAGGCCCCAGCGGAGGAGTGGTTCCTGAGCTGCACTCTGGCGCTGCGGCCGGGTGACGGCGACGTGGCCATGCAGCGCATCCGGGAGCTGCTGGCCCAGCGTGCTGCATCCCAGCCCATCGGCAAGCCGAGCTGCGGCTCCGTGTTTCGCAACCCGGAGGGCGACCACGCTGCGCGTCTGATCGAGACCGCCGGCCTGAAAGGCCGCCGGCAAGGCGGCGCGCTGGTCTCGGACAAGCACGCGAACTTCATCATCAACGACGGGACTGCCACAGCCGCGGACATTGAGCAGCTGGTGGAGACCGTGCGCAGCGAGATCGCCAACCGGTTCGGCGTCCAACTGGAGGCGGAAGTGCGGATCGTGGGCGAAGCCGCGGAGGACGGAGCATGACGGAGCATTCGGTGACCACACCAGCGGTATTCGGTCGGGTGGCCGTGCTCATGGGCGGCTGGTCCGCCGAGCGCGAGATCTCGCTGCGCAGCGGGCGGCAGGTGCTTGCCGGCCTGCAGGCGCGAGGCGTGGATGCGCACAGCGTGGACGCCGGTCGCGACGTGCTTCAGGTGCTGGAGGCGGGTGGCTTTGATCGCGCCTTCATCGCCCTGCATGGACGCGGCGGCGAGGACGGCGTGATTCAGGCCGGCCTGGAGCTGCTCGGGCTGCCCTACACGGGCAGCGGCGTGCTGGGCTCGGCCCTGGGCATGGACAAGCTGCGCACCAAGCAGGTGTGGCGTGGCGCCGGGCTGCCAACCCCCGACTACATGGAGCTGCGCCCCGATACCCGCGCGGCCGACGTCATCGCCGCCCTGGGGACGCCGCTGATCGTCAAGCCCGCACGCGAGGGCTCCAGCATTGGCATGAGCCGGGTCACCACCGAGGCGGAACTCATTGCCGCCCGCGATGCCGCTGCCCGCTATGACCGCGACGTGATCGCGGAGCGCTGGATTACCGGCGAGGAGTACACCGTCTCCCTGCTCGGCGACACGGTGCTGCCGGCAATCAGGCTGGAGACGCCGCATACGTTCTACGACTTCGAGGCCAAGTACGAGTCGGATTCGACCCGTTACCACTGCCCGTGCGGTCTGGAAGGCGCGGATCTCGACGCCCTGAATGCGCTGGCGACGGAAGCATTCCGCGCCGTCGACGGCGCGGGCTGGGGGCGGGTGGACGTAATGCGCGACGGCAATGGCGCGTTCTGGCTGCTGGAGGTGAACACCATCCCCGGCATGACCGATCACTCGCTGGTTCCCATGGCGGCCGAGGCCGCGGGGATGCCGTTTGACGAACTGGTCTGGCGGATTCTGGAGACCAGTCTGGAGGCGGATGCATGAAGCGGCAGCGCACCACAACAGGCGCCCGTCGGCGCGGACCAGCCCGGCAGCCGGTGGATCCGGCCGTGCGGGCCGAGCGCCGCGCCCGGATGTTGCTGTGGTGCCGCCGTGGCGGCCTGGCCGGTGTGGCCGTCGCGGGGATTGGCGGTGCTGTCTGGGGCACGGCGTGGTTGCTGGCCCCGGAGACGTTCCCGCTGGAGTCGGTGCATTTTGACAGCCGCCTGGAGCACGTTCGCGAAGGGGACCTCCGCGATGCGCTGGATGGCCGCCTTAACGACGGTTTCTGGGCGCTGGACGTGGCCGGAATCCGCCGGGCCCTGGAGGCGTTGCCGTGGGTCGATCGGGCAGCGGTGCGTCGGGTCTGGCCGGGGCAGCTGCGGGTGGAAATCCGTGAGCAGGAGGCGGTCGCGGTCTGGAACGACGAGGCGCTGCTTGGCGCCGGGGGCGACGTCTTTTCCGCCCCCGAGGAAACCTGGCCGGGGGGGCTGCCCGTTCTGTCCGGGCCGGATGGGCGGGAATCGGACGTGGCCGCGCGCTACCTCGAACTCCAGCGCGCCGTGGGCGGCATTGGTTTCAATGTCGAGCGTCTGGGGATGGACGATCGCGAGTCGTGGACTGCAGAGCTGGACTCCGGCGCGCGGATCCGCCTTGGCCGCGAGGATGTGGCGGACCGCCTTGAGCGGTTCGTGGCGGCGTACCCGGGGCTGGTACGCGAACGGGAGGAGGAGATGGCCCGCGCCGATCTCCGTTATCCCAATGGTTTTAGCGTGCGTTGGCGCGACAACGGAAACAACGCGCCCAACTGACGAGAGGTAGAGCATGTCGAAGAAGACGGAACAGAGTCTGCTGGTCGGCCTGGATATCGGAACGTCCAAGGTCGTCGCCATCGTGGGCGAGGTGGGCCCCAATGGCGAGGTGGAGATCAGCGGGATCGGTTCTCATCCTTCGCGTGGACTCAAGAAGGGCGTGGTGGTGAACATCGAGTCTACGGTGCAGTCGATCCAGCGCGCCGTGGAGGAAGCCGAGCTCATGGCCGGCTGCCAGATCCATTCCGTCTACGCAGGGATCGCCGGCAGCCACGTGCGCAGCCTGAACTCGCACGGCATCGTCGCCATCCGTGACAAGGAAGTGGGTCAGGCCGACATGGAGCGCGTGATCGACGCAGCCCGGGCCGTGGCCATCCCGGCGGATCAGAAGATCCTGCATATCCTGCCCCAGGAGTTCGTCATCGACACCCAGGAGGGCATCCGCGAGCCCATCGGCATGTCCGGTGTCCGCCTGGAGGCCAAGGTCCACATGGTCACCGGCGCGGTCAGTGCGGCCCAGAATATCGTCAAGTGCATCCGCCGCTGCGGTCTTGAAGTGGATGACGTGATCCTGGAGCAGCTTGCGTCCAGCCACGCCGTGCTCACCGATGACGAGAAGGAGCTGGGTGTCTGCCTGGTGGACATCGGTGGCGGGACCACCGACATCGCCGTGTTCACGGAAGGGGCGATCCGTCACACCGCGGTCATCCCCATCGCCGGTGACCAGGTCACCAACGACATTGCGGTGGCCCTGCGTACGCCCACGCAGCACGCCGAAGAAATCAAGGTGAAGTACGCCTGCGCCCTGTCCCAGCTGGCGGGCGCCGAGGAGACCATTGAAGTGCCGTCGGTGGGTGATCGCCCGGCCCGGCGGCTGTCGCGGCAGACCCTCGCCGAGGTGGTGGAGCCGCGTTACGAGGAACTCATGACACTGGTCCACCAGGAGCTGCGCCGCAGCGGCTTCGAGGACCTCATCGCCGCCGGCGTCGTGCTGACGGGCGGCAGTTCCAAAATGGAAGGGGCCATCGAACTGGCCGAGGAAGTGTTCCACATGCCGGTGCGCATCGGCATACCGCAAAGCGTCACCGGGCTGTCGGACGTGGTCCGCAACCCGGTCTATTCCACCGGGGTCGGTCTGCTGACCTTCGGGGCCAACGGCCGCGGTCACAGCACCAGGCCGGATTACGACACGTCGAATGGATACAACGCGCTCTGGGACCGCATGAAGAGCTGGTTCCAGGGCAACTTCTGAGTTTCGGGTCGGGTCTGCGAGCGGCAGCTGCCCTCGCAGGGCATTGTAAGAAGGAGGCATCGCCATGTTTGAACTGATGGATTCGTTCAGCCAGAACGCAGTGATCAAGGTCATCGGGGTCGGTGGCGGCGGCGGCAACGCCGTGCAGCACATGGTTTCTGCAGACATCGAGGGCGTGGATTTCATCTGCGCCAACACGGACGCCCAGGCGCTGAAGAACACGTCCGCCAAGACGGTTCTGCAACTGGGCAGCTCCATTACCAAGGGGCTGGGCGCCGGTGCCCATCCGGAGGTGGGCCGGAACGCCGCGGCCGAGGACCGCGAGCGCATCGCCGAATCGCTGGAAGGCGCCGACATGGTGTTCATTACCGCCGGCATGGGCGGTGGCACCGGCACGGGCGCGGCGCCCGTGGTCGCCGAGATCGCCCGGGAGATGGGCATTCTCACCGTGGCGGTGGTCACCAAACCGTTCCCGTTCGAGGGTGGCAAGCGCCTGCGTGTGGCCGAGGAAGGGATCAAGGAGTTGGGTCGGACCGTGGACTCCCTGATAACCATTCCCAACGAGAAACTCCTCAGCGAGCTGGGTCGCAACCTGACGCTGCTGGACGCGTTCAAGGCGGCCAACGACGTTCTTCTGGGTGCCGTGCGCGGTATCGCGGAGCTGATCACCCGTCCTGGCCTGATCAACGTCGACTTTGCCGACGTTCGTACCGTCATGTCCGAGATGGGCATGGCCGTCATGGGCACCGGTGCCGCCTCCGGTGAGGGGCGTGCGCGGGAGGCCGCGGAACGGGCCATCGCCAGCCCGCTGCTCGAGGACATCAACCTCCACGGCGCCAACGGCATTCTCGTGAATGTCACCGCCGGTCTCGATCTTGGCATTGGTGAGTTCGACGAGGTTGGTCAGGCCGTGCGGGAGTTCGCTTCCGATGACGCCACCGTGGTGGTCGGCACGGTGATCGATCCGGAGCTGGAGAGCGAGTTGCGGGTGACGGTTGTCGCCACCGGCCTGGGTCAGCCCAAGACCGAGGACAAGGCCCCGCAGCTGCGTACGGTCAAGAAGCCGTCCGGCGAAGTGGATTACGACGAACTGGAGAAACCCACGGCGGCCAGGAAAAAGGCGGCCAACGACAAGTACGGCGATTCCGGGGATATGGACTATCTCGACATTCCGGCCTTCCTGCGACGGCAGGCGGATTGACAATGACGGTTCTGTGAACTGGTCCGCGGGTCCTCCCCGCGGCAGCGCGGTACCATTGCGGCCGTCACCGACCCGACGGCGCGCTATGTTGCACCGCAGTATGCAAGTTGCGTGCATTGCAGTAAAATGACGCGGCACTGATTCGGGGCGAGTTTGTCGAACGGCGATTAACACCCCCGTTTTGGGCCAGGCTAGGAGTTGATTGTGGCAATGATCCGCCAACGCACCCTCAAAAACGTGATCCGCGCCACCGGCGTCGGTCTGCACACCGGGGAGAAGGTCTACCTGACGCTTCTGCCCGCGCAGGCGAATACCGGGATCGTGTTCCGGCGCACGGATCTTGGCACCGAATGGGAAATCGGCGCGCACCCCGAGAATGTGGGCGACACGCTGCTCTCTACGTGCCTGGTCCGCGACGGCGTTCGCGTGGCAACGGTCGAACACCTGCTGTCCGCCCTGGCCGGGTTGGGCATCGACAACGTCATCGTCGAGCTGAGCAATGCGGAAGTCCCGATCATGGATGGCAGTGCCGGCCCGTTCGTGTTCCTGATTCAGTCCGCAGGTATCCAGGAGCAGGAGGCGCCCAAGAAGTTTGTGCGCGTCCGCAAGCCCGTAGTGGTTGAAGACGACGACAAATGGGTCCGTTTCGACCCGTTCGACGGCTTCAAGGTGGACTTCACCATCGAATTCAACCATCCGGTCTTTGATAGTGGTACCCAGCACGCATCCGTGGATTTCTCGGCTACCTCCTTCGTCAAGGAAATCTCACGGGCGCGCACATTCGGTTTCATGCGTGACATCGAGACGCTGCAAGCCAATCGGCTGGCGCTGGGTGGCAGCCTGGACAACGCCATCGTGGTGGATGACTACCGCATCCTCAACGAAGACGGTCTGCGCTACCGCGACGAGTTCGTGAAGCACAAGATTCTCGACGCGATCGGTGACCTGTATCAGCTCGGTCACAGCGTGATCGGGGCGTTCACCGGCTACAAGTCCGGGCATCACCTGAACAACATGCTGCTGCGAGCCCTGCTTGCCAACCAGGATGCGTGGGAATACGTCACCTTTGAGGGGGACGAGCCTGCACCGGTTTCGTTTGACCAGCCCTTGTCGGCCCCGGCGCCGGCGTGACCTGGGAGCTGAAGCCGGCCGCGGGCTGACCGCTAGTCCTGTTCGCGACCTCCCGGAGCGCGGGACGCCAGTTTCGCCAGTGCGTCCGCAAGCCGGGGGTCGGTGGCGTGTCGGGCGGCTGCGTCAATCGTGCGGCCGGCTGATGTGGACAGGGTTTTCGGCGTGGTGACGTCCGGGCGGCGCGGCAGATTGCCGATCCGGATGGTCACCTGCTGTGGCCGGATCCCGGCCTGGTCCATCACCACCTCCTGCAGACGAGGTGCCAGATACCGTAACCGGTGCCGCCACTCAGGGCTATCCGCCACGAGGACCAGGGCGTCGCGGCCGATCCGGGCGAGCCGCACGTGGCCCCTGGCCTGTGGCGGCAACTCTCGAAGCAGGCGTGTCTCCCACTGCCGCAGTTGTGCGGCGCGTGCGTACAGCCCGGCGGCAGGACCGCGTGTCTCCTTGAATGCCCCGGACAGGGGTTTCGGGCCCTTGCCTTTCGTTGCCATGCGTCAATCCCCCGCAACCCATCGCCTGCAGTTTACCCGCCGATCAGGTATGATGATCCATTTACCGGCCGCGCCCTGCAGCGGTGATTGTCATCATGGCTTCCATGGTGCCAGACGCAAGCAGCGCGGGGCGATCGGCGGATGGAACCAGGCCCCGGTCGAGGGCGTCGGAAATGCGTTCTGCAGTGGTGCGCTCGCGCCGCTGCCCACATCGTCATCGAGAAGGTCTCTATGCTAGGTGCAATTGCCAAGAAGGTCTTCGGCACCCGTAACGAACGGCAGGTCCGCAAACACTGGAAGAACGTGGACCGGATCAACGCCCTTGAGTCGGAGGTTGAAGCGCTGACCGACGAGGAACTCCGGGCGCGTACCGATGCGTTCAGGGAGCGGCATGCCAACGGTGAGAGCCTTGACGCGCTGTTGCCGGAGGCTTTTGCCACGGTTCGAGAGGCCGCCCGGCGCGTGCTGGACATGCGACATTTCGATGTCCAGCTGATCGGGGGCATGGTCCTCCACTCCGGGCGAATTGCCGAGATGAAGACCGGCGAGGGCAAGACCCTGGTCGCCACTCTGGCTGCCTATCTCAACGCCCTGAGCGGCAATAGCGTGCACGTGGTGACGGTCAACGACTATCTTGCCCGGCGCGACGCCGAGTGGATGGGCCGCATTTACGGCTTTCTGGGGCTGGAGACCGGCGTCGTTGTGCCCGGTATGGCGCACGAGGACAAAAAAGCCGCTTACGCCTGCGATATCGTCTACGGTACCAACAACGAGTTCGGTTTCGATTACCTGCGCGACAACATGGCGTTCCGGCTCGACGACCGCATGCAGCGGGATCTCGGTTTCGCCATCGTGGACGAGGTGGACTCCATCCTCATCGATGAAGCGCGTACCCCGCTGATCATCTCCGGCCCGGCCGAGCAGAGTTCGCAGCTCTACGAGAGCATCAATGCCCTCATACCGCATCTGAGCAGGCAGGAAGAAGACGAGGGTCCGGGTGATTTCTGGCTGGACGAGAAATCCCGGCAGGCCTACCTCACCGAGGAGGGACACGACCGGGTCGAGGAGATGCTCTCCGAAGCCGGACTGCTGAAAGAGGGGGAGAGTCTTTACGATCCCCGGAACATTGGTCTGCTGCATCACTTCAACGCGGCGCTGCGCGCGCACCACCTGTATCACCGGAATGACCAGTACCTGATACGTGACGAGCAGGTGGTGATCGTCGACGAGTTCACCGGCCGGGCCATGCCCGGGCGGCGCTGGTCGGACGGCCTGCATCAGGCGGTGGAGGCGAAGGAAGGCCTGCCGGTGCGCAAGGAGAACCAGACCCTTGCCTCCATCACGTTCCAGAACTTCTTCCGCCTGTACGAGAAGCTCTCGGGCATGACCGGCACCGCCGACACCGAGGCCTACGAGTTCCAGCACATCTATGGGCTGGAGGTCACGGTCATCCCGACGCACCGGCCGATGATCCGCGAGGACAATAACGATCTCGTCTATCTCAACCAGAATGACAAGATCAACGCCATCGTCGAGGACATCGTCGCCAACCGTGAGGCGGGGCGGCCGATCCTTGTGGGCACGGCCTCCATCGACGTCTCGGAGGTGATCTCCAAGAGCCTTGACGATGCCGGTATCCCCCACGAAGTGCTCAACGCCAAGCAGCATGACCGCGAGGCGCCGATCATCGCCAAGGCCGGTGAGCCGGGCGCCGTGACCATCGCGACCAACATGGCGGGTCGCGGCACCGACATCGTCCTGGGCGGTAACCTGGACGCCGAGCTGGCGGAACTGGGCGAGGATGCCACCGAGGAGCAGCGCGAGGCGGTCCGCGCCGACTGGCAGCGCCGTCACCAGCAGGTCATTGAAGCGGGCGGCCTGCACGTGATCGGCACCGAGCGGCACGAATCCCGCCGCGTGGATAACCAGCTGCGCGGTCGTTCGGGGCGCCAGGGTGACCCGGGCTCGACCCGGTTTTATCTGTCACTGGAAGACAGCCTCCTGCGCATTTTCGCGTCCGAGCGCGTCTCCAACCTGATGCAGCGGCTCGGCATGCAGGAGGGCGAGGCCATTGAGTCCGGCATGGTCTCGCGGGTGATCGAGAATGCCCAGCGCAAGGTCGAAACCCATAACTTCGATATCCGCAAGCAGTTGCTGGAATTTGACGACGTCGCCAACGACCAGCGTCGGGTGATCTATCGTCAGCGTCAGGAGCTGATGGCGGATGACGACCTCAGCGAAACCGTCGAGGTCATGCGCAACGACGTCGTCAACCGCGTCATCGACGAGTACATCCCGCCCGGCAGCATCGACGAGCAGTGGGATGTCGCCGGCCTGGAAGAGGCCCTGCGGCGCGACTTCGCCCTGGAGCTGCCGATCCAGCAGTGGCTGGACGACGAAGACGACCTCCACGAGGAGCCTCTGCGCGAGCGCATCGTCGAGCAGGCCCAGGCGAAGTATCTCGAGAAGGAAGAGCAGGTTGGCGCGGACGCCCTGCGCCGGTTCGAGAAGGTGGCGATGCTGCAGGTGCTGGACAGCCAGTGGAAGGAGCACCTGGCGGCCATGGACTACCTCCGCCAGGGCATCCACCTGCGCGGCTACGCGCAACGCAACCCGAAGCAGGAGTTCAAGAAGGACGCCTTCCACATGTTCTCCGCGATGCTCGAGAGCATCCAGCGGGAAGTCATCAGCCTGCTGCAGCGCGTGCAGGTCCGGGAGCCGGAGGACGTGGACCGCGCCGAGGCGGAGCAGCCGAAGCCCCAGGAGCGCGCCGACGTGAGCTATCAACACGCCGAGAGTCAGAGTGCGCTCGCCGGGGGTGGTGACGAGGCCGGCGAGGGGCGGGGGGATCGCGCCGCCCCGCGCACCGCAGACACCTTCGTCCGCGAGGGCCGGAAGGTGGGGCGCAACGAGCCGTGCACCTGCGGTTCCGGCAAGAAGTACAAGAACTGCTGCGGACGCCTGACCTGAGGAGCCTGTAACGTGGCGGTCGGACTCCCCCTGCAACCTGCGATAGCCCCGGTCCCCGGCGTTCGTCTTGGCGTGGCCGCGGCCGGCATCAAGAAGCCGGGCCGCCCTGATCTGGTGCTTATGGCACTGGACCCGGGCTCCAGGGCGAGTGCCGTGTTCACCCGAAACCGGTTCTGTGCGGCGCCCGTGCACGTGGCGCGTCGCCACCTGGGGGCGGCCGAGCCCCGTTTTCTGCTCATCAATACCGGCAACGCCAACGCCGGGACCGGCGAGGCCGGCATGGCCGCGGCACTGTCGTCCTGCGAGGCGGTGGCCCGGCACATGGACGTGGCCGACGCCTCTGTGCTGCCGTTCTCCACCGGCGTCATTGGTGAGCCATTGCCGGTGGACCGTATCATCAATGCCATTCCCGAGGCCGCCACGGCGCTGCAGAGCGATGGCTGGCTCGCCGCGGCGGCCGGCATTCTCACCACCGATACCGTGCCCAAGGGCGCGTCGCGGCGGGTGGCCCTGAGCGGTGGTGAGGTCACCATCAGCGGCATGTCCAAGGGGGCGGGAATGATCCGCCCCGACATGGCCACCATGCTTGCGTTCATCGCCACGGACGCCGACCTGACCCAGGCCCAGCTGGATGACGTCCTACGCCACGCCGTGGGCACCAGCTTCAACCGCATCACCGTAGACGGTGACACGTCCACCAATGATGCCTGTGTCCTGATCGGTACCGGCGCCAGCGGCATCGCGCCGGCGGCTGGCAGCGATGACCTGGAGCGCCTGCAGCAGGCCCTGGTGTCGCTGTGCCAGGAACTGGCGCAGGCCATCGTGCGGGACGGTGAGGGCGCGACCCGCTTCATCACCATTGACGTGAGCGGTGCATGCAATGAGGCGGAGGCGGAGGCCGTTGCCTTCACCATTGCCCAGTCGCCGCTGGTGAAGACGGCGTTCTTCGCGGGCGATCCCAACTGGGGCCGAATCCTGGCCGCCATTGGCCGCGCGGGCGTGGACGATATGGACGTGGATCGTGTGGCCATCTGGCTGGACGACCTGTGTATTGCGGCCCACGGCGGCCGTTCCCCCGATTACAGCGAGCCCGCCGCGGCGGAACGCATGAGCCGGGAGGAGATCACCATTCATGTCGCGCTCGGACGTGGTGACGCCGGGGCGGTGGTCTGGACCTGTGACTTTTCCTATGAATACGTGCGTATCAACGCCGAATACCGCACCTGACCGCGCCTCCGCTTATGGGCCGCAATGACTCCGCGCAGACCCACGTGGCCGTGGGCGTGATCCGCCTGCCCGATGGGCGTGTGCTCATCGCACGCCGGGCCGAAGACAGCCATCAGGGGGGGCGCTGGGAGTTTCCCGGTGGCAAGGTTGAAGCGGGTGAAACCGTTCGCGACGCCCTTGCCCGGGAACTGCACGAGGAACTGGGTATCCAGCCTCTGGAGGTGCGGCCATTGATTCGCGTGCCGTGGCAGTATGCCGACAAGTCGGTGCTACTGGACACGTGGGAAGTGCGGCGCTTCGCCGGGACGCCGTCCGGCCGTGAAGGCCAACCGCTGCGGTGGGTGCCGCCGCGGGAGCTGAACCGCTACCGGTTTCCCGCCGCTAACGGCCCGATCACCACGGCTGCGTCGCTGCCGGAGACATATCTCATTACGCCGGATCTTGCCGACGGCGAGCGCAGCAGCGCTTTTCTCGAGCGGTTGCGGCGCCACATGGCGGCCGGCGCGGGTCTGATCCAGCTCCGTCTCCCCGGCGCCTCGGCAACGGTCTGGCGCCGGGTTGCAGGTGAATCGGCCCTGATGGCAAGAGAGCAGGGGGTGCAGTTGCTGCTCAACGGGGATGTGGCGCTCGCGCGGGAGCTGAAAACGGGCGTTCATCTGCCCGCAGCCATGCTGCATGAACTGGACCGGCGGCCGCTGGCCTCCTCGTCGCTGGTGGCAGCGTCCTGTCACGACGCCAATGAACTGGCCCGGGCCGTGTCCTTGGGCGCTGATTTCGCGGTTCTCGGGCCCGTGCGCCCCACGGCAAGCCACCCGGATGCGACCCCGCTTGGTGAAGCCCGGTTTCAGGAGCTGGTTGCCGACGTGCCGATTCCCGTGTACGCCCTGGGCGGGTTGGGCGCCGATGATCTGGCGCAACTGCACGCCTGCCGCGCACAGGGTGTCGCGGCGATCCGGGGGTTGTGGCGGGTGGACTGAGCCGGCCCCGCCGCATGGGACTACTGGTTGGCCGGGTCCTGCTCGTCGCCGATCTCGTCCAGCAGTTCCTCCGGGAGCTCGATGCCGGGAATTCGGTGGCTCTCCTGCAGCCAGCCGCCCAGGTCCACAGACTTGCAGCGTTCGCTGCAGAATGGCCGCCAGGGGCTGTCGCCGTCCCAGTCCACGAGTTTCCTGCAGTTGGGGCAGGGGGCGTTGCGATTGCTCATCTCAAATCAAAGAACGCAGAGTTGCAGTACGAACCGTTTATCCTCGGTCGACTGCTGGGGCCGGTCAAGGGTGCCGTTCTGTTCCATGAAGCGGATTGTGATGAACATCTTGGTGCCGCTGATCTCGGGGTACTCGCTGCTGTCCGCCGGCAATTCCACGCGAACCAGCTGGTAGGAGGTGTTCTTGTCCAGGTTGCGCTGATAGGTTCCCTTGCGGCTGTGACACTCCTTCGGAATTGCGCTGTCGCGGAGCAGCCCCAGTACGGTCTCGGTCGCATCCCGGACCGTATCGATGCTTGCGTACCAGTTCTCCAGGTCGTGCTGCCGAGCGCTGGCCGGGCGGGACAGCCAGCGGTGGTAGCGTGGCAGGTCGAAAGCGCACGTGCCACCGGCGATGCCGGCGCGCTGCATGACGTTCGAGAGTAGGTCATCCTGACGCAGTGCTGCGCCCAGCTGGCCGGTGTGCTGGCCCAGCCGTTCGTGCAGTGTGCCGCAGCGCTCAATGACGTGGTGCAGGCGGTCGGTGTCGACTCCGGGCCGTTCCTCCAGGCGCCTCAGCAGGCTGGTGACCCGGTCCAGCTCCTTGATGAGCTCGGTCTTGAGATCGCCGCGGCTGAACAGGTCCAGGATCTCGCCAATGGTGCTGACGCCAAGCCGGCTGTGCCACAGCGTGTCACCTTCCATCGCGAACCGGGCCTGACCGAACAGGTGTTCCAGCCGCATGAGGGTGCGCACGCGCTCATTCAGCGGCTGTTCGAAGACGATGGATTCATCGTGGTCTTGTTCGTGTTCCATTAGTGCTCCGCTAGACCGGCGTTCGTGTTGGCGCTGCGTTCCGCCATGGCGAGATACGCCTGATGCAGAGTCTCGACCTGCTGCTTCAGGTTCTCAAGATCCTGGGTGTTGTCGATGATGTCGTCTGCGTGGTGCAGCCTCCGCTCCCGGGACGTCTGTGCGGCGATGATTGCATCCGCCTGCTCCGGGGTACTGCCGTCCCGGGCGATAAGCCGCTCGCGCTGTACGGATTCCGGGACGTCCACAACCAGGACGCGCTCGACCATGTCCAGCAGATTGCTCTCCACGAGCAGCGGTACGGACAGGATCGCGTACGGCCCCCGGACCTGGCGCAGCTCGGCATCCATGAACGCGCGGATCCGCGGGTGCAGGATGCCCTCGAGCCGCTGGCGTGCCGCATCGTCCGCAAACGCCGTTTGCCGCAGCTGCTGGCGGTCGAGTGTTCCTTCGGCCGTGAGAATCTGATCACCGAAAGCCTCCACGAGTTCCGACAATGCAGGCTCCCCGGGTTCCACGACACGCCGGGAGGCGACATCCGCATCCACAACGGTAACACCGCGGTCGGCGAACAGGTCGCTGACCGTGGTCTTGCCGCTGGCGACGCCGCCTGTGAGACCGATGATGAGCACGGATTCGCATCCTCCACGTTTCGGGCGGCCCGGCGACCCTAACCCAGCCCGGACAACCGCATGTACATGGCGATCAGGTCATCCCGCCACAGTAAGGTAAGCCAGCCCGCAGCGGCAAGGTATGGGCCGAACGGAATGGGCAGTTCCCGGTCCCGCCCCAGAACCAGTACCATGGCGACGCCTGCAACCGCACCGACCAACGACGCCATCAAAATGACAACCGGCAGTGCCTGCCACCCCAGCCAGGCCCCCAGCAGGGCGAGCAACTTGAAGTCCCCGTAGCCCATGCCCTCCTTGCCGGTTGCGAGCCGAAAACAGTGGAACACGAGCCACAGGCTGAGATAGCCCGCCATGGCGCCGATCAACGCGTCCACGGGTGACGCCAGCGCGCCGTCGGTGAGCAGCGCGAACGCCAGGCCGAACCACAGCATGGGCAGGGTCAGCGTATCGGGCAGCAGCTGATGGTCGACATCAATCCCTGAGAGGGCGATCAAGGACCAGGTGAGCAGCAACGCGCCCGCCAGTTCAATACTCCAGCCGAAATGCCAGGCCACGGCAGCGGAGAGCAGGCCGGCGAGCAGCTCGACGGCGGGGTAGCGGGCACTGATCGCCGCGCGGCAGCCCCGGCAGCGGCCATGCTGGGCCAGCCAGCTCAGCACCGGGATGTTTTCCCAGGCGCGGATGTGGCGGCCGCAGGCGGGGCAGTGGGACCCCGGGGTGATCAGGTCGAAACGCCCTCCGGTCGTCTCCGCCGCCTCGCCCAGCACCTCCCGCGCCTGTTCTCGCCACGCCCGTTCCAGCATGACCGGCAGGCGCAGGATGACGACATTGAGAAAACTGCCCACCAGCAGCCCGAAAACGAACGTTGCGGGGATCAGGCCCGCTGGCTGCTGCAGTACGTCGATTACGCTTGCCATCCGGTGAGAGCGGTCCTCGCTGAAAGGGCGGCGTCAGATGACCTGACCCATCTGGAAAATCGGCAGATACATGGCGATGACGAGGCCGCCCACTAGGACGCCCAGAATCACCATGATGAACGGCTCCAGCAGGCTGCTGAGGCTGTCGATCTGGTTGTCGACTTCCTCTTCGTAGAAATCCGCCACCTTCGCCAGCATCGTATCCAGCGAGCCGGACTCCTCGCCGATGGCGGCCATCTGCACCACCATGTGGGGGAACAGGTTGGACAAGCGCATGGCGACATTCAACTGTTGCCCGGAGGCGACCTGGTCTTTCATCTCCAGAATGGCGTCTTCATAGACGGTATTACCGCAGGCGCCGGAGACTGATTCCAGCGCCTCCACCAGCGGCACGCCGGCGGCGAACATGGTTGAGAGCGTGCGCCCGAAGCGCGCGGTGGCGGCTTTGTCCAGAATCGGCCCCACCACCGGGATGCGCAGCAACAGCCGGTCCATGAAGCGCCGGAAGCGTGGCGATCGTCGATGGGTCACGACGAAGGCCACCACCGCGCCGATGATGCCCCCGAAGATGGCGTACCAGTACTGCTGGAAGAAGTCCGAGAGGTTGATGACCATGCGCGTGAAAACCGGCAGATCGGCGCCGAAACTGCGGAACATGTTCTGAAATTCCGGCACCACGAAAATCAGCAGGATCGCTGTGACGATGAACGCCACCACGATGACTGCGGCCGGATAGAACATGGCCTTGCGGATCTTCTTCTTGATCGACTCCGTCTTCTCCAGATAGGTCGCCAGCTTGTCGAGCAGCGTATCCAGCACGCCGGCGGATTCGCCGGCCTCGACCAGGTTGCAGAAGAGGTCGTTGAAGTAGCGGGGGTGTTTCGCCAGCGCCTCGCTGAGGTTGGTGCCCCCCTCCACGTCGCCCTTGATGTCGGCGATGAGCTCCCGCATGGATGGGTTCTGGTGACCCGACGCCATGATGTCCAGGCCCTGCACCAGCGGCACACCGGCATTCATCATGGTGGCGAGCTGGCGGCTGAACACCGCGATGTCGCCTGGGTCGATGCGCTTCTTGCGCTGCCCCAGGCTGGACAGCGCGGACTTGCGACGTACGTTCTTCGGGTTGATACCGATGCGGCGCAGTTCCGCCTTCATCATGGTGACGTTGGCGGCCTGGTTCTCGCCCTTGACCCGTTCTCCGCGTTTGTCGGTTCCTTCCCAGACGAACGTGGGATTCTGTTTTGCCGCTTTTGCTGCCATGTTCATTCCTTGGTGACGCGGTTGACCTCGTCGAGGCTGGTCACGCCCTGCATGACCTTCATCAGGCCCGAGCGTCTGAGGTCGTTGATCCCTTCCCTGGCGGCCTGCTCTTCGAGCTGCATGGCGTTGCCGCCTTCCATGATGATCCGGCCCATGGCCTCGCTGACGGGCATGGCCTGGTAGATGCCCACGCGGCCCTTGTAGCCCTGGTTGCACTGGTCGCAGCCCACCGGGGCGTAGACGGTGAGGTCGTCCAGGTCGGCGTCGGCAAACCCTTCCTTCTTCAACGCCTCCGCAGGGATGTCCGCCGGGGCCTTGCAGTTGCTGCACAGTCGCCGCGCCAGCCGCTGGGCGATGATCAGGTGCACGGACGAGGCGATATTGTACGACGGCACGCCCATGTTCATGAGCCGGGTCAGGGTCTGCGGGGCGTCGTTGGTGTGCAGTGTGGACAGGACCAGGTGCCCGGTTTGTGCCGCCTTGATGGCGATCTCGGCGGTTTCCAGGTCTCGGATCTCGCCGACCATGACCACGTCCGGGTCCTGGCGCAGGAACGCGCGCAGGGCCGTGGCGAAGGTGAGTCCGGCCTTGGGATTCATGTTGACCTGGTTGATCCCGGGCAGGTTGATTTCCACCGGATCCTCGACCGTGGAGATGTTCCGGTCCTCGGTGTTGAGGATATTCAGCGCCGTGTAAAGGGACACGGTCTTGCCGCTGCCGGTGGGGCCGGTGACCAGCACCATACCGTAGGGCTTCTCGATGGCGCCGAGGAAGCGTTCTTTCTGTTCCGGTTCGTAGCCGAGCTTGTCCACGCCCAGCATGGCGCTGCTGGGGTCGAGAATACGCAGCACGATCTTCTCGCCGAACAGCGTCGGACAGCTGCTGACACGGAAGTCGATGGCGCGGGTCTTGGACAGGCTCATCTTGATGCGCCCGTCCTGTGGCACCCGCCTTTCGGCGATGTCCATGCGCGACATGACCTTCAGTCGTGCGGAGATCCGTGGGGCGAGCCCCAGAGGCGGGCTGGCCACGGTGTGCAGCATGCCGTCCTGCCGGAAACGCACGCGGTAGGTCTTCTCGTAGGGCTCGAAATGGATGTCCGAGGCGCCCTTGTTGATGGCGTCCACCAGCACCTTGTTGACGAAGCGCACCACCGGCGCGTCATCGGCATCGGATTCCTCGCCGGGGGTCGTGTCGTCGTCGCTGGCGCTGACCTGCAGATTCTCAAGGTCGCTGTCGAGCTCCTCGCTGGCCATGCCGAAATTGTTGCCAGCGGCGTCCAGGGCGCGTTCGATGGCGCGTTGCAGCTTGTCGTGCTCGACCAGAACCGGCTCGGTGGTGAGCCCGGTGTGGAACTTGAACTCGTCCAGGGCTTCGAGATTGGTGGGGTCGGTCACCGCCACGAACAGACGCTTGCCGCGCTTGAGCAGCGGCAGGACCTGATGGTGGCGGATGAGTTTCTCCTTGACAAGTTTGACCGCCGCCGGGTCGACGTCCAGTGCGTCCAGGTCCAGCAGTGGCACGCCGAATTCGATGGCAGCGGCGTGGGCCAGGTCGCGGGCGGCGATCAGATGTTCGCTGACCAGGTGCGTCACCAGGGGATGACGCGCCTTGCGGGCGGCTTCCACCGCGTCACGTGCGGATGCCTCGGGGATAAGCCCGTCACGGACGAGTCGTCCGGCCAGGCCACTGAGATTGATTGTCGGGTTTGCCGTTGCCATGGGTCAGGAGTCGGTCGTTCCGGTTGCGGGCTCGGGAGGTGCGGTCACTCGCGGGCCGGATGTCCGCAGTCACGGGACGTGCGATAGAACCCTGTACGCAACGGCCTGCGCATGGCCGGCCAGCTCAGGTGCATCGTCCGTGACACCAGTGCGGGACGCGTCGTTGCTCTCCGTTGTTGCGTCCATGGAATATAAACGATGGATGCCACGAACAAAAACGTAGCACCTGCGGACCAACGCGGATGCGACACAGTTCCGGTTTGCGGACCGGAAAGTCCCTTTTCCGGTCAGGAGTTGCCGCAAGTTGCTGCTGGTCGCTAACCCGTTGGCAGCAGCTCGGCCTCGGCCAGTGCGGCCCGGATGCTGTCCAGGGCTTCCGGGTTGCCCAGGGCGGCGCGGTTCTCTTCCTTCCTGTCGCCGCGAAGCATGCGCGCCACCGCCAGTTCCACCTTCTTGCCGCTGCGCGTGTAGGGGATGTCGTCAACGGCAACGATGTGCCGGGGCACGTGTCTCGGGCTCGCGCCTTCGCGGATGCGCTGGCGCAGCTCGCGCTTGAGATCCCCGGTGAGGGACGTGCCGGCGGCTGGCACCACCAGCAGCACCACCTCCACGTCGCCCTCCACCGGCCGACCCACCACCAGGCTGTCGGCGACCGCGTCGACGGTTTCCACCTGCCTGTAGATCTCCGCCGTACCGATACGCACCCCTCCGGGGTTGAGTACCGCATCGGAGCGCCCGTAGATGATGGCGCCGCCACTCTCGGTGAAGCCGATGAAATCGCCGTGGGCCCAGACACCCGGGAATGTGTCGAAATACGCCTCGCGGTAGCGCGAGCCGTCAGGGTCGTTCCAGAACGCCACCGGCATGGATGGCAGGGGCTGACGGCAGACCAGTTCCCCGCGGTCATGGGCCAGGGCAGTGCCGTCCTCATCAAAGGCGACCACGTCAGCGGCCAGCATGGGCGCCTGGATTTCTCCCCGGCGCACCGGCAGGATCGGGTTGCTGCCCACGAAGCAGGCGCAGATATCCGTGCCGCCGGCGATGGAGCCCAGCAGGATGTCCCGGGAGACGGATTCGTAGAACCAATCATAGTCCTCGGGCAGCAGTGGTGAGCCGGTGGAGAACACCACCCGCAGGCGGCTGAGATCCTGGTCCCGGCCCGGATTGATCTCGGCCTTGCGGCAGGCGGCGATGAAGCGGGCGCTGGTGCCGAAGTGCGTAAGCCGCTCCGACTCGGCCAGCCGCCACGGCATGCCGACGTCCGGGTGTCCCGGGGAGCCGTCGTAGACCACCAGCGTGGCGCCCGCGACGAGAGCGGATGCCTGCCAGTTCCACATCATCCAGCCGCAGGTGGTGAAGTAGAAGAAGCGGTCGCCTGGCGCGACATCACCGTGGAGGATCAGCTCCTTGGCATGGTTCAGCAGAATCCCGCCGGTGCCATGGACGATGCACTTCGGTTTGCCGGTGGTGCCGGAGGAGTAGAGAATGTAGAGGGGGTGGTCGGCAGGTACCGGCGTGAACGATGGCTGCTCCCCGTCGTGGGTGGCCAGGGCCTCGTCCCATGGCACGAAGGCATCGCCTTCCGGCATGGGGGCCTCGTCGAGCTGGCAGATCACCGCGACGGCGCGGACCGACGGCATACGCTCCTTGAGTTCCCGTATTTGCTCGGCCTTGTGGAAGCGCTTGCCACCGAAACTGTAACCGTTTACGGCCACCAGGATTTTGGGTTCGATCTGGCCGAAGCGGTCCTCTGTGGCCTGGGTGCCGAAATCCGGGGAAGCGGAACTCCACACTGCACCGATGCTGCTGGCGGCCAGCATGGCGACCATCGCCTCGTGGCCGTTGCACACGAAACCGGCGACGCGATCCCCGGCCTCCACACCCTGGGCGCGCAGCCAGCCCTCGAAGGCACCCACCTGCTCGTAGAGCGTGCGCCAGGTGACACGGATGGTGTCACGCCCTTCGGCGACGGCGACGATGGCCTCTTCGTCAGCGCGGTCTCCGTGTGCATGGCGCAGCAGGTTGCCGGCGTAACTCAGCCGTGCCCCGGGCAGCCAGCGCGTGGCTGGCATGGGCTGGTCGTCGCGGATGCGCTCCCAGGGGGTGTCAGCCTGCAGGCCGGCATAGTCCCAGACGGAGCGCCAGAAACTGTCCATGTCGCCGACGGACCACTGATACAGCGCCTGCCAGTTGCCGAAGCGGCCGTATCCGTTGTCTGCCAGCCAATCCATGTACCGGGCCATGTTGCTGTTGCGTAGCTCCCGTTCACCCGGTTGCCACAGGATTTCACCGGACATGTCTGTCTTCCTCCGTCGCTGTTCCTGTCTCGGGCGGCCGGCGCGCGGCGCCCGTTCTGCGTGCTATTGCATATGCCAGCCATGGCTCACCACCACGGACTGCCCCGTGAGGGCGTTGGACGGGAATGCCGCCAGGTGGATCGCCAGCTCGGCGACATCTTCCAGCGTTGTGAACTCCTGGTCCACAGTCTGCTTGAGCATGACGTCGCGCACCACGGACTCTTCCGAGATTCCGAGTTCGCGGGCCTGCTCCGGGATCTGCTTCTCTACCAGGGGCGTGCGCACGAAACCGGGGCAGATGATGTTGCTGCGCACGCCGTGGGCGGCGCCTTCCTTGGCGACCGAGCGGCACAGCCCCGCCAGCGCGTGCTTGGCGGCAACGTAAGGCGCTTTCAGGGGCGACGCCTCCTTGGAGTGGACGGAGCCCATGTAAATCACCGCGCCGCCGCGTCCACTGGCATACATGGACTGCAGCGCCGCCTTCGTCACCAGAAAGGCGCCGTCCAGGTGCACGGATACCACTTTGCGCCAATCGGCGTAGTCGAGCTGGTCGATGGGGTCGATGTGCTGGATGCCGGCATTCGCCACCAGCACGTCCAGGGCACCCCAGCGGTCGCAGACCTCGGTGACGCCGTCATTGACGGCCTGTTCGTCGGTGACGTCCATGGTGACAGCCATGGCCTCGCCACCGTTCGCCGTGATGGCGGCCACGGTCTCGCCGGCCATCTCCGCCGACAGGTCGGCGACGGCAACCCGGGCGCCTTCGTGGCCGTAGGCCTCCGCGATGGCACGGCCGATACCCCGGCCGGCCCCCGTTATCAGGGCCACTCGCTTGTGCATCCGCATTGGAGTCTCCTCCGCGTTGTTATGTTGCGGCGTGTGCCACGCCGGTGGCATCAGCCCAGCAGCAGCTCCGGCAGGCCGGTGATCAGGCCCGGGAACAGCGCGAGAATGATGCACGTGAAGACGATCAGAAGGCAGAACGGGATGACCGCCTTGTACAGGTCCAGTATCTCGACGCCCGGTGGTGCGACACCCTTGAGGTAGAACAGGGCGTAGCCGAACGGCGGCGTGAGGAAGGACGTCTGCAGGATCACCGCGTTCATGACCACGAACCAGAGCAGATCGATATCCATGGCCTGGACCACCGGCAGCATGATCGGGAAGCTCAGCAGTACGATGCCGGTCCAGTCCAGGAACATGCCCAGCAGGAACACCAGGAACAGCATGGTGATCAGGACGCCGATCTCACCGCCCGGTGCCCCCATCATCAACTGCTGCACGAACTCCATGCCGCCGCCACGGGAGAAGACGCCTGTGAACGCCGTGGCGCCGACGATCACGAATGTCACCATGGCAGTGGTCTTGCCTGCCTCGACGAATGTGGCGAAACACGTCTTGATGGACCTGTCACCGAAGGCAAGAAACAGCAGGAAGGCCAGCAGTGCGCCGATGGCGGATGCCTCGGTGGCTGTGGCGAAGCCGGTGAAAAGCGCGCCCAGTACCCCGAGAATCAGCGCCATTGGCGGGATGACGTAGAGGGCCATCAGGCCCAGTAGTCGCGGCGTCGTGTACTGCGAGCGCTCGGCGGGTTCCACTGGCGGCCCCCATTCCGGCTTGAGCCAGCAAGCGACCAGTACGTAGGCCGCGTAGAGCGCGCCGAGGATCAAGCCGGGCACCAGCGCGCCGGCAAACAGCGCACCCACCGACACCGGCGAGTAACTGGCCATGAGCACAAGCATGATGCTCGGCGGAATCAGGATGCCGAGGCTGCCGCTGGCCATGATGACCCCGGAACTCAGAGACTTGTCATAGCCGTACTTGAGCATCGGTGCCAGGGCTATGAGGCCCATGACGGCGATGGAAGCACCGACAATCCCGGTTGTTGCGGCCAGCAGCACGGACACGACGACAACCGTGAGCGCCACGCCGCCGCGCAGGTTGGCCATGAGCAGGCGCATGACTTCAAACATGCGCTCCGTGACACCGGAGTCGTTGAGAAACCGGGCCATGAGTATGAACAGCGGGATGGCGACCAGGACGTAGTTGTCCATGACACGGCCGTAGATGTTGCTGACGATGGTGCCGAACACCTGCGGGCCGGGCCCGAGGTAGGCACCGATCACGGCGGCGCCGCCCAGCACGAAGGGCAGGGGGTGGCCCATGAACAGGCCGATCAGCAGCGCGCCGAACATGATGAGAGTAAGAAGTTCCGGACCCATGAATTATTCCTCCCGCAGCCGCTGGACAGCCTGAAGCACAATGGCGATGGCCTGCAGAAGCAGCAGGACGCCAGTGACCACCATGATCATCTTCACGGGATACACGGGTATGGACACCATGCCCGAGGTGGTCTCGCCGCGGGTCCAGGAGCGCATGGCGTAGCCCCAAGAGTGCTCCAGGTAGATGTAGATGAACGGTGCGAAAAAGATCAGATAGCCGAGGATCTCAAGCACGGCCCGAACCTTCTTCGAGAAAAGGTTGGTGATGACGTCCACTTCCACGTGGGCACGCATGTACAGCGCGTAGGCGCCGAGCAGCATGAAGTGGGCGGCAAAGAGTTGTTTCGTCACTTCGAACGCCCAGTCACTGGGGCGGCCGATGAAAAAGCGCAGGGTGATGTCATAGACCACCACCAGCGCAAGGATCGCAATGATTGGCGCGATGATTCGGCCAAACCACTTATTGAATCCGTCGATGAAGCTGGCAATGAAGTGCATAAGCCACGCTCTCCCGTCATGGTTCGGAAGGGGAAGACGGGGCCGCTCGCGCGACCAGTGCCGTCACGAAGACCCGCGGCTCGGGGCCGCGGGTCTTCGCGCTAGGCAGTCCTTGCCAGTCGTCTTAGAGGCACTCTTCCAGTTCTTCCAGGGACGGCAGGTTGTCCATGGTGCGGCTCATGTTGAACGGCGCGGACAGGTCCCTCCAGACGGCGTAGTCCTTCAGGTAGCTCACCTGAGAGTGGTACACCTTGGCGTGGCGCGGGTTCTCGCAGGCACCGCGGATGATGACCTGGTTGGTGATGTCCTGCACTTCCTCCAGTTCTTCCATGGGCATCTGGCTGATCTCGACGCCTGCATCCAGGAAGTTATTGGTGCCTTCGACGGAGCCGTGCTCGGACCAGGCCAGAGACCAGGCCATGGTGGACTCGGCGGCAACCTTCAGCTTCTCCTGTGTGGTCTCGGACAGGGCGTCCCAGGAGTCCTTGTTGATCATGACGCCGAAGACGCTGGCCGACTGGTGCCAGCCGGGGGTGGCCCAGTAGTCGACGATCTCGCCGAAGCCGACCTTCCAGTCCACACCCGGAATGGAGAACTCGGCGCCGTCCACCACGCCGCGTTCCACGGCCTGGTAGATCTCGTCACCGGCCAGTTCCACCTGGGAGCCGCCCAGTTCTTCCAGCACACGGCCCTGGTCACGCCCGGCAAGCCGCAGACGCATGCCGTCGAGGTCGCTGATGGACTCGATCTTGGTGCGACCCATGAAGCCGGATTCGTTGTTGGTGACGGCGTACGGGAGGTACACCATGTTGTACTCGCCGTAGATCTCCTGGTAGATGTCCCAGCCGCCCCACTTGAAGATCCAGTTCAGGTAATCCACGGCATTGAACATCATGGTGTGGGTGGCGAGCGGGGAGAACGCAGAGTCGGTGCCCGCCCAGTAGCCGGGCCAGTCGCCGGATGCGTCGATGCTGCCGGTCTCGGTGGCATCGAATACTTCGCCGGCCGACATCAGGCTGCCGCCGGAGCGGAAATCGATTTCCAGCTCATCGCCCGCGATTCGGTTGACGGTCTCGGCCCAGCGCTGGTCGATCTTGATCAGATCGATGGAGTCGGACCAGGTCGTGGTCATTGTCCACTGCGCCGGGCTGTCGGCGTGGGCAGTGGTGGCCATGCTGCCAAGGGCAAGGCCGGCGGTGGTGAGGCCTGCAACGGCCAGTCGGGTCACAGCTTTCATGGTATCTCCTCCTGGGGTTTTCGTTCTGGCGAGACGCGCTCGCGGGGCGGCTCCGTGAGACGGCCCGGTGTCTGTCGCACCCTCGCCGTGACGCATCAATGTCGCCCGATGGTTCATGCTTTTCGGGGCAACACGCTGTTATCAAAGCACCAAGCGTGCCAACTCGGGCGGGTCTGGCATAACGTATTGTCCTGGATGGAAAAGGCGAAGCGTTGGGCAGTTTCCGTGAGGGGGGGGGTGGGCTGGTGTGTCTGGTTAATAGGACAGTTTTTGGTGCAGGGTGGCTTGATGTGTCCTGAAATAGAGACACATGTCCTGATGTCAGGACAGTCGCGACAGCTTCTCGTACAGAACGGAGCGGGAAATACCCAGCAGGCGCGCAGCTCGGCTGCGATTGCCGTCCGTGGCGCGCAGGGCGGACTCGATGGCGGCCTGCTCGGCATCCGCCACCGTCTCGGCCAATGGGCGCACCGACGTCGAGCCAGTTGCCGCCGTTGAGCCGGCAGCCCGGCTGACCGGGAGCACCGCATGAATCTCGTGCGCCGACAGGGCGCCCTCGCCTTCATTCATGGTCAGGGCCTGCTCAAGCGTATTGCGCAACTCACGGATGTTTCCGGGCCAGTGATAGCGCTCCAGTACTGCCAGTGCATCGCTGGTGAGTTCGGCGTGGAGCTCGCCGCCCAGGGCGATGTCCTCCAGCAGGGCTTCGCAAAGAATCCCCAGGTCCTGCAGCCGCTCACGCAACGGTGGCACGCGGATCTCAAGCACGTTGAGCCGGTAGTAGAGATCCGACCGGAAGGTGCCGTCGGTCAGCATAGCGCCGATATCGCGGCTGGTGGCGGCGATCACGCGGACGTCCACCTGCTGCACCTGGTTGGATCCCAGCGGCTCCACCTGCTGCTCTTCCAGCACCCGCAGCAGCTTGGCCTGCAGCGCCAGCGGCATGTCCCCGATCTCGTCCAGGAACAGGGTGCCGCCATGGGCCAGCTGAAACTTGCCTTCCCGCGTTCGCTGTCCGGCGCCGGTGTAGGCGCCCGGGGCGACCCCGAAGAACTCTGACTCCAGAAGATTCTCCGGTACTGCCGCCAGGTTGACGCCCACGAACGGACGATCTGCCCGCGCCGAGGCGCTGTGGATGGCCTGGGCGAGGATCTCCTTGCCCGTGCCGGTCTCGCCGAGCAGCAATGTGGGGATGTCGCGTCCTGCCGCCAGCCGGGCGCGGCGTTTCACGTCCAGGGCCGCCGGGCTCGCGCCGACGAAGTCCGACAGGCTGTAGCGCGCTGTCCGGCGCGCCAGGGCTCGCCGCGCAGCGGCCAGATCATCCTGCAGGCGACGGTACTTGGACATCAGCGGTGCCAGGGGCTGAAGGTCGTCATAGACCACGAATGCGAGCGCGCCGACCACGATACCGTCTTCTTCCACCGGCAGCCGCGACACCACGAGCTGCTGGTCCCGGAACTCCATGATGTCCAGTAGCCGTGGTTGTCCGGTACGTACGGTTTCCGGCATACGTGTGGCGGGGATGACTTCCCGGATCGGTCGGCCCACGAGGCGTTCGGGCGCATCGCCGATCAGGCTGGCGTAACTTGAATTGATCCAGGTGATGCGGGCGTCGCGGTCCACGGCGATGGCACCAGCGGTTGCCTCCTCAAGAAGCGGCAGCAGGGTTGTGAGGAGGTGGCGCGGAATACCCATGAAGGGCCCACGGGAATCGCCGGTGCTTCTGGTCGTCATGGGGTCTCCCGGTGATCTTCGGTGGCGAAGATGTCGCCGCCGTCTTCGTCGAGCGGGCGGATAAACGCCTCGTAGAGTGTGGTGGGCCGGCGCGCGACCCTGACGGCGCGCAGGCGGCGTTCCATGGGGGCGCGGCCGACCACGATCGGTGGCGCTTGCCGGGCGTGGACGGCTCCCGTCGGGCCCCGCTGCAGGGTCGACTGCCGTTCGTCTGCTCCCATGCGTCGGCCTTCGTCCGGTTTCAGGGCACCAGCATAGCGAAGCCGGGCCGGCGCATGAACCGTCGCCACGCGCGCTGTCGGTGTTTCCTTAACGGAATGCCACCTCGGCGAAGCTGCGCAGTTTGCGCGAGTGCAGGCGTTCCCGGTCGTAGTGCTTGAGGTTCTCAAGCGCCATCAGGCCCATCTCAAGGTGCTGGTCCACCCGCTGGCGGTAGAGCTCGCTCGCCATGCGCGCGAGCTTGATCTCGCCGTGCATGGGCTTGTCCGACACGCACAGCAGCGTGCCGTAGGGCACCCGGAAGCGGAAGCCGTTGGCGGCGATGGTGGCCGACTCCATGTCCAGCGCCACCGCGCGCGACTGTGACATGCGCTTGAGCGTGGTGGCGTGATCGCCCAGTTCCCAGTTGCGGTTGTCCACGCTGGCCACCGTCCCGGTGCGGATCACGCGCTTGAGCTCGAAGCCGTCAAGGCCGGTGACCTGGCGGGCCGCGTCCTCCAGCGCCACCTGCATCTCCGCCAGTGCGGGCACCGGCACCCACAGGGGCAGCTCTTCGTCCAGCACGTGATCGGCGCGGATGTAGCCGTGGGCGAGTACGTAGTCGCCGAGCTTCTGCGTGTTCCGCAGGCCGGCGCAGTGGCCGAGCATCAGCCAGGCGCTGGGCCGCATCACCGCCACGTGGTCGGTGATGTTGCGCGCGTTGGACGGGCCGGCGCCGATATTGATCATGGTGACCCCGGAGCCGTCCGCCGCGACGCGATGGAATGCCGGCATCTGGAATGCCCGCTCCGGCGGTTCGCCGCTCGGCTGGTTTTCCCCGCGGCGCGTGATGCGGTTGCCCGGCTCCACGAACGCGTCGAAGTCGGCGGTGCCGGCGGCGAGCTGCTCGCGGCAGTGCCGGGCGAAGGCGTCGGTGTAGAACGGGTAGTTGGTGAAGATGACGAAGTTCTGGAAGTGGCACGGATCGGTGCCAGTGTAGTGGTCCAGTCGGTGCAGAGAGTAGTCCACCCGCGCCGCGCGGAACAGCGCCAGCGGCTGCGCCCCTCCCGCCTCGACGCTGTGGGTGCCGTTGACGATGGCGTCGTCCATGGCCGCCAGGTCTGGCGTGTCGAACAGGTCGCGCAGGGGGCGGTCCGGCAGACCGTCGGCGAATCCACCCTGGACGTTGATATCCCGCGGATAGGCGAAATGCAGCGGGATCGGCTCCGCAGACTCGCCCACTTCCAGTGGCTCGCCGTGGTGCTGCAGCAGCAGGGCGCACTGTTCGATCAGGTAATCGCGGAAGAGATCCGGCCGCGTGACGGTTGTCTCGAACACGCCCGGGCCGGCGACGAACCCGTAGGACGAGCGGGAGTCCACCCGGGCATGGGTTGCGGTGGCGATGCGCACCCGCGGGTAGTACGCCCGAACCCGCCCCGGGACAGGGTCACCCTGAGCGCAGCTCTGGAACCAGTCGCGGAGGAATGCGGTGTTGCGGTCGTAGATCTCCTGCAGGTATTCCACGGTTACCACCGGATCGGTGAAGCTGCGCGTGGCGGCTGCCGGTGGCGTCAGAACGTCGCTGTGTATGGCCATGGTTCGCTCCCTGAGTGGTCTGTCGTTCCAGCATAACCAACCTGCGTGCACATGCGCCCCGGGGTGTGTTGGAATCGCTTTCTACACGGGATGACGGGAATGCCGGCAATGGGTGACCTTCGCTTCGAACGACTCTATGGCGCCGGTCTGGGCCGGCGGCTTGACGACATTGCGCGGTTGCGCATGACTGTCTTCCGCGAATGGCCCTATCTCTACGAGGGCGATGAGGAGTATGAACGCCGATTCCTGCAGATTTATGTCGACTCGCCGCGCTCGTTCGCGCTAACCGTGCTGGACGGCGATGCCGTGGTCGGGGTGACTACGGCCATGCCGCTCACGGACGAGGAGCAGGAGATTCAGCAGCCGTTCGTCGACGCGGGGATCGACGTGCAGCGCGTATTCTATTTCGCCGAGTCGGTGCTCCTTCCCGAGTACCGCGGTCACGGCCTTTACCGGCAGTTTTTTCAGGAACGCGAGGCCCTCGCCGGCTCCTTCGGCGATTACGACCGTGTCGCGTTCTGCGCCGTGCAGCGCCCGGACGACCACCCCATGAAGCCCGCCAACCATCAGCCGCTGGACCCGGTGTGGCGGCACTTCGGTTATCAGCCCCGGCCGGAGTTGGTGGCCTACTTCCCCTGGCCCGACATCGGCGAACGGGAAGAGACGCAGAAGCCGCTCCAGTTCTGGCTCAAGCCGCTGGGCTGAGCGACCGCTCTACTGTAGTGGTGGCCGGTGGATGTGGCTCGTGAACGCCGCTCGGGTCTGGTAGCGTTCGTGGAGAGCGGCGAGCAGTGGCTGGGTCGTGGCCGCATCGCCGTTGAGCGTCAGCCAGCGATGGATGAACGCCCCGAGGGCGACGTCAGCGATTGTAATCCGGTCTCCCACCAGAAACGCGCCGGGCCGCAGGGATTGCTCGAGAATCGAGAAGTTCTGGTGCGTCTGTCGCCTCGCGGTCTCGATCGTGTTCGCGTCCCGATCCGCTTCCGGTGTGCGCACCAGGCCGATGAAGTAGGGCAGCATCTGCGGCCACAGCGTGCTGACCTGCCAGTCCATCCATTGATCGATGTATGCCGACTCCGTTGGTGAACGGCCGTAGCATTCCGCTTCGGGATACAGACGGGCCAGGTAGCGGAGTATCGCATTGGATTCCCAGAGCGTAAGCGCCCCGTGCTCAATGACCGGCACGAGACCGTTCGGGTTGCGTGCGACCAGCGCGTCGTGCCGTGCGGCATTCTCCTGGCCGCCCGCCGGCTCGTGGTGCCAGGCCATGCCGAGCTCTTCGGCAAGCCAGAGCACCTTCTGAACGTTGGCCGAGTTGCGGCGTCCCCAGATGGTCAGCATGTGAAACGCCTAGTGGATCTTGCAGGTCAGGCCGCCATCGACCACCAGATTCTGGCCAGTGATGTACTTGGCTTCGTCCGAGGCCAGGAAGACCATGGCGTGGGCCACATCCCACGCATCACCCATGCGGCCGGTGGGGCACTGGGCGTTTCGTTTGTCCACCATCTCCTGCTGACTGCTCGCGGAGTAGCCTTCGTTGAGCCCCTGGTAAATCATTGGGGTGTCCATCAGGCCCGGCAGAATGCAGTTCGCGCGGATGCCCCGGCTGGCGTACTGCAACGCCACGCTCTGACACAGTTGCGCGACAGCGGCTTTGGTGGCGCTGTAACTCACGTAGGGTACGCCGGTGTAACGGATGCCCGCGATGGAGCCGGTGACCAGGATCACGCCCCGACCCTGACGCTCCATCACCGGCAGAACGTGCTTGCACGTCAGGAAAGGGCTGGTGAGGTTGATGTCCAGCGCCCGGTGCCAGGCGCTTTCCTCCAGCTCGACCGGGCCACCCAGCTCGACGATGCCGATATTGTTGTGCATGACGTCGACGCCGCCGTAGGTGCGTACGCATGCATTCACCATCGACTCCACGGCGGCAGAGTCCGTGGCGTCGGCCTGGTGCGCGGTCGCCTCGAGCCCCTCGTTGCGAATGAGGTCCACGGTTTCCTGGACCGCCTCTCCGTTGATATCCACCGCGAAAACTCTGGCGCCTTCCCGCGCGGCCTGCATGGCCGCCGCCTTGCCATTGCCCCAGCCGGCATCAATGGAGCCTGCGCCGATGATCATCACGACGCGATCCTTCAGGCGTTGTCCGCTCATTGTGCATCTCCTCCGATCCTGTGCGGTTCTCATAATTATTTCGTTCACCATACGAAGGGGTCGGGGCAGGTGCACCCCCCTAAAGTGGGGAGCGACTTGCGGTTACCTTGGCGGGCCGGTTTCCGTAAACTGCGGGGATGTGACGGCTCCCCGGGACATGCCGTGACAGCGCCAGCAGCCCGGCTGGAAACGCGCCCGATCCACAGGTGACGTGTGGTTAACGATGGAAAAATGGCAGTCTCCAGTAGAAATGCAGGCACTGGATGTGCCACCGACTGTGCTTCGGCCGCCGCAAAGCGGGGTGGAGCTGATCCCTCGCCCGCAGGTATTCAAGACCATCACCGATCTGCCTCCCGGGTGCATGGTCAAGGTCGTGGCGCCCGCCGGGGCCGGCAAGACGACCGTTCTCAGTCAGGCGTATGAGCACCTGCGTCGGGATGAAGTCGCCGTCGCCTGGCTGTCGGTGACGTCTCTGGCCAATGACTTCCACCGTTTCGTGCTGCAGCTCATCGCGGCCGTGCGCACCGCCAAGCCCGATTTCGCCGCAACGCTGCCGTCGCTGCTCGAGAGTACAACGTCGCGCATGTATCAGGACCTTGCCATGAAACTGGCGCTGGCGTTTGCTCACGGAGTGGACAAGCGCCTGGTCGTGTTCGTGGACGACTACCACTGCATCGATTTGCCGGTCATTCATCAGACGCTGGCGATGCTGCTGGACCATCTGCCACCCGAGGTGTCGCTGGTTGTCGGGTCACGTACCGAGCCCGACTTTCCGTTGGGAGCCATGCGGGCCAGTGGCCGCCTGGTGGAGCTGGGCTGGAACGAACTGCGGTTTTCCCGGGCCGAAGCGGCCGAGCTGTTCCAGTTGCGCGGCTGTGACCTGTCGGCCTCGCAACTGCAGAGTGTCTACGACGAGACGGAGGGGTGGGCCACGGGCCTGCAGCTGGCCAGCCTGGATCTGGGGGCGGATGACGCCATGCGTGCCGGCGATCAGCCGCTCACCCGACAGGCGCACGTCACCGACTACTGGCTCGATGCCGTACTGCGCAGACTGTCACCGGAGCTCCAGGGTTTCCTGCTCCGTACCTCGGTGCTCGACGGTCTGAGTCCGGGGCTTTGTGACGCGATCTGCAACACCGATGACAGCGCCGCCGTGCTGCAGGAGCTGGAGCGGCTGAATCTGTTCACCTTCCGCCTCGACGATGTCCAGGTCTGGTTCCGCTACCATCATCTCTTTCGGGAGTTCCTGTTCACGCGACTGCGGGACCGCCACCCGCAGCAGGTGGAGGCGTTGCACCTGGCCGCCAGCCGGTGGTTCGAGCAGGAGGGGGCGCTGGCCGAGGCCATTGATTTCGCCCTCCGGGCCAATGACCCGAGTCGGGCGGCAGCGTTGCTTATCCCCTATGGGCGGGCGCTGTTCCGTGGCGGACGGTTCAAGGAGCTGCGCCTGAATCTGGAGCAATTGCCGGAAAGTGAACTCACCGCATCGGCGGAGCTGTGCATCCTCAACGGCTGGTCCTGTGCCTATGGTGGCGAATTCGGGAGAGCGCACGCCTGGGCCGAAGCCGGAGCAGACGCCGCCTTGCATGAAGCGAAGCGCGTGGCCTTCGAGGGTGAGATCGCGGTGCTTCTCAGCACGCTGGGCGTCATCCAGAACGATGAACCGAATCGCACCAGCCTTCATCCGCGGCTCATGGAGCAGCTGGAGCACACCGACAGTTCGGTGCAGGCCTTCGCGCACATTGCGCTCGGGTACGCCTATCGTTCGGATGGCCGGCTGGCGGACGCGGGCCACGAAATTGCCGAAGCGATCCGCTTTGCCGAGCGCAACGAGTGCTCGCTGATCAACATGCTTGCCCGCTACAACCACGTGGCGCTGGCGTTGCTGCGGGGCGAGCGTGAGGTCGCCGAGAACAGCGCACGCGGAAGCCTGCAGATTGCCACGGAACGCCACTGGACCGAGGGGATGGGGGCCGCATTCGTGCGCGCGCAGCTCGGTGCCGTTCTGTACGAGGCAAACCGGGTTGACGACGCACTCACCGAACTCGACGCCGCCGTGGCCATCCTGCGTGCGACCGAGGCCTACGGTTTTCTCGGGGTTGCCCTGTTGATGAGGGCTCGAGCACTGTGGGCCGGAGGGCGTATGGATGCGGCCGGCAGTGATCTGCGTGACGCCGGTGAAATCGGTGAGAGTCGCCAGGTGGAACGCGTGCGCTTCAAGAAAGCGCTTTTGGAGGCGCGCATGGCGCTCGCCGACGGGCGAGTGTCCAGAGCGAGGCGTCACCTGGACAGGGCCCGGTTGCTGGTGCGTGAGCCCGGGGCCGGGGAGGCGTGGTCGGAGCACTTCGAGCAACTGAAGCTGGTGGAAGCGCGGGCCGCGGTGGCCAGCCAGGACTGGCATGCCGTCTCGGCAGAGCTTGCCACCATTGCGACCAGCGCCCGCGACGCCGGGCGCTGGTATCACTGGCTGGAGGCGCAGGCGCTGACCGTGGAGGTTTGCCTCGCCCGGGAGGATGCCGCGGCGGACGCGGTGCTCACGGAAGCACTCGCCTTCGCGGCCGAGGAGTCGCTGTGGCGTCCATTCTTCCACGTGGGCCCGCGCTTGCGGGCGCGGGTTGCCCTGCTCGCCAGGAGGGGCGGTGTGCGCGGGGCCGTGGCGCTGGATGCCGCGCTGGACGCTCCGGGGCTTGCCGCCGAGCGGAGCCGCTGTGAACCTTTACATGCCCGGGAAACGCAGATTCTCGCGCTGGTTGCGGAAGGGGTGAAGAACCGTGAGATCGGTGCGCGGTTGTTCATCTCCGAGGAAACGGTGAAATGGTATCTCAAGAGCCTGTACCGCAAGCTCGATGTGGAAAACCGCACTGCCGCCGTTGCCCGGGCTCGGGAACTGGGGTTGATGGCGGAAGCCTGACAGCCTCCCCGGAGGCCCCGGGGAGGCCCGTCATTACATGGTGCTCGGGAGCCAGGTCGTCAGCAGCGGGAAGCTGAACAGGATTGCCAGAGCTGCCAGTTCCATCAGCACGAACCAGCTGGAGCCGTGGAAGACTTTCTCCAGTTTGACGTCATCATCCAGTCCCGCGATGACGTAACAGTTCAGCCCCACCGGTGGCGTAATCAACCCGATCTCGCACATCTTCACGGCCAGAATGCCGAACCAGATCGGGTCGAACCCGAGCGCGACCACGGTCGGGAACATGATCGGCATGGTGATCACGAGCATGGAGAAGGCGTCCAGGAACATCCCCAGGGGCAGGAAGATCAGCAGGAAAAGGAAGATGATCACGAGCCCCGGCACCGGCAGTGTCGCAGCGAACTCCGAGAGCATCTGCGGCAGTTGCACCAGGCTCAGGAACAGGCTGAATATCGCGGCCCCGATGATCGTCATCATGATCATGACGGTGGTGGACAGGGCGTCCTGGCAGGACGTCCAGATGCTGCGGAGCTTCCCGCGGGTTCCGGAGGCAAGCAGCATCAGCAGCGCCGCCAGTGCGCCCACCGCCGCAGCCTCCGTCGGCGTGAATACGCCCGTGTAGATGCCTCCCAGTACGACGACGATCAGCACAAGCAGCGGCCATGCGCCAACTAGGGAGACCAGGCGCTCCTTCCAGGCGGTGCGTTCGGACACCTTGCCCAGTTCCGGCTTGAGTTTGCTCAGCACCCAGATACCGCCCAGGAAGATCACGGTGGAGAGAATTCCGGGGATGACGCCCGCAAGCAGCATGGCGCCTGCAGAAACCTGGTTGATGGCGGCGTAGAACACCAGCAGCACGCTGGGCGGAATCAGAACGCCCAGCACACCGCCTGCGGCGATGGCGCCGGTGGAGAGCCGCTGATCGTAGCCGGCCTTTTTCATCTCCGGGAGGGCAATCGACCCCACGGTCGCCGCGGTGGCGACGCTGGAGCCGGATGTCGCCGAGAAGCCCGCACACGTGAGCACGCTGGACATGGCCAGGCCGCCGGGCCAGTGACCGACCCACTTCCGCGAGATACCGAACAGGGCGCGCCCGACGCCGGCGTGGTGCGCGAAGTTGCCCAGCAGAATGAACAGCGGGATCACGGTCATGAGATAAACCGCGGTCTCCTGGTACGTCAGCGTGCGCAGGGTGGAGTAGATGTAGCCGAACCCCTCCGTGGCGAAGATGCCCACCAGGCCGGAAATGCCCAGGGCCGCGAATACCGGGAATCCGACCGCCATCAGAACGAACAGCAGAGGGATGACAATGATGATTGCGGTGACTGGCTCAAGCATGGGGAATGTCCTGTCGTCCGGTCGGGCGTCTGGTGTTCGTCCGGCCTCCCCTTGCCAAGGCCTCCACGGCGCACTTGAGCATCTGCAGGCTGGCCAGCCAGAGACCGAGCGCGACGATGATCTTGACCCACCAGACCGGCATGCGGACCACGCCCCAGCGGAACTCCCGGTCAAGGGTGGAGTGATACGCCTCCTGGGTGGCCGGAGCGGCGATGATCATCAGCAGGATCGCGGTCGCGATCCAGGCGAACGCCTCCAGGCCGGCACGCGCCCGGGGCGGCAACCGGTCAACAAGGAGGGTCACGCGGATGTGCTTGCGGCCCTGCTGCGCCCAACCCAGGCCGAACATCACGCAGACCACCATGGCCAGCTCGGCCATTTCGAACACACCGGGAATGGAGTTGCCGAGGAGGAATCGTGAGGCCACGTCCGAGCTTGTCCCCACCATCAGGAACAATAGAAAGACGATGGCGATCACGCCCGTCACCCAGGCGAGAAGGGTCTCGAGTCGGTTCAAGAGGTTCACGGCGCACCTTGTTCTTGCGGCAATGAAAGCGCCCCCGGGCCGCGTGGCGTGCACCGGGGGCGGATTGCTCACGATCAGCCTCTGGCCTGATAGATCTCGTAAGGCGTCTTGAGATCGCCCTGGCCGTCGTGCCGGTCGATGGCTTCCCGGACCACATCCTGCATGGCATCACCGTCGATGCCATTGGGCTCGGCAACTTCCGTTTTCCACTGCTCCACCTGATCGGGCTGGACGATGTCCCGGGCCCGTTCCTTCTCCTCTTCGGACCAGGTGGCGAACTCGGCGCCGTCTTCCAGCGCGGTCTCCACGGCTTCTTCCGCAGCGGGCTGGTAGATCTCGGCGAGCTTGCGCTCGTACAGGTCGGCCGCCACCTCGTCGAACAGCGACTGGACCTCTTCCGGCAGATGCTCCCATTCCCGCATGCTCATTACCGTTGCGGCGGGCGCATGAGGGCCGTCACCCATGTCGGTGAAGTGCGGGGCGATCTCGTGGAGCTGATAGCTGACGGCGGTCACGAACTCGAAGCCGGCAGCACCGTCGATGACGCCGCGCTCCAGCGAGGTGTAGACCTCCGGCGCGGCCATGGGCACCGGGGAGCCACCCAGGCGCTCGATGGTGTCATTCATGACGCCGTAGGCGCGGATGCGCTTGCCGCGAAGATCCTCGATGGAGTTGATGGGCTCGCGAGTCACCAGTGGCGCGTGGTACCAGTTCGTCCAGTAGAGCACCTTGGCGCCGTGACGTTCTTCCCACTCCTGGCGGAGGGGGGCGAAGTTTTCGTAGACATCGCGGCATACCAGTTGCATCGCATCGGCCTGCGACATGCGGTAATACCACTCCAGGCCTCGTGTTGCCGGCATGGAAGCTTCGTAGTAGCCCGGCGAGATCAGGGACATCTGGCTGCGGTTATCGCGCACTGCCGGCAGGTGGTCGCCCACGCCGTGCAGAGACGCCGACCAGTACTGGCTGAAGTCGATGGCGCCTTCGGAGCGGCGTTTGATCTCCTCCATGAACCAGGTATCGAGCTGCGAGGGGATGGCCTGCTGCGAGATGTAGGATGCCCAGCGCATGTCTCGGTCGTTGCCAGCGAGCAGGGACAGCGGCACACTGCTGAGGGCAATGGCCCCGCCGACAGACGCGCCGGACAGTTTCAGAAAGTGTCGTCTTTGCATGGTCGTACTCCTCCAGTCGGTCTCTTTATGGTCGTATTGCAGGGTGCTAGCGGGCGCGCTCCAGAACGCTGGCGTAGTTCGCGACGGCAACGCCTCCCATGTTGAACACGGCCCCCAGCTGCGGCGATGCCACCTGCATGTCGCCCGCTTCCCCGGTGAGCTGTTTTGCGGCCATCACGTGCATGGAGACGCCGGTTGCGCCCACGGGGTGGCCTTTGGCTTTCAGCCCGCCGGACGGGTTGACGGGCAATCGTCCGTCAACCGTCACCCAGTCTTCCTCGATGGCGCGGCGGCCTTCACCCTTCGGCGTGAGGCCGATAGCCTCGTAGATCATCAGCTCCGCGATGGTGAAACAGTCATGGACCTCGGCGAACGACAGGTCATCCAGGCCGACGCCAGCGTGCTGCATGGCCTGACGCCAGGCATGGGCCGCGCCTTCCAGCTCCGTGAGATCGCGCCGGGCCATGGGCATGAACTCCGTGGCCTGTACGCGGGACCGGAAACCAACCGCCCGCCGGGCATTGGCCAGGCCCGATGCGTCGGAGAGCACCACGGCCGCCGCGCCGTCAGAGACTGGTGAGCAATCCGTGCGGCGCAGGGGAGCAGCCACCACCGGGTTCTTGGCGGACTCCGTGTTGCAGAAATCGAACCCGAAGTCGTTCTGAAGGTGGGCGTAGGGATTGCGCGCGCCGTTGTGATGGTTCTTGGCGGCGATCCTTGCAAGCACGTCGCTTTGATCACCGTAGGCGTCAAAGTACGCCTGGGCGATGCGCGCGAAGACTCCGGCGAAGCCCAGGCTGGTCTCCACCAGATCGCTGCGGCGATAGCTGGCGCCAAGCAGGCTGTCTGCAACCTGCGCCGCCCCGGCGTCGGTCATTTTCTCGACGCCCACGACCAGAACGCGACGGGCGGCGCCGCTGGCGAGGTGGTTCAGCCCTTGATGCAGGGCGGCGGAACCGCTGGCACAGGCATTCTCGACCCGGGTGGCCGGCTTGAAGCGCAGCCGCTCGTCCACCTGCAGCACCAGCGGCGCGCAGAAGTCCTGGGGGCTCATTCCGCTGTTGAAGTGGCCGAGGTAGATGGCGTCGATCTCGGCCGCGTCAACTCCGGCATCCTCCAGCGCCTCGCCGGCTGCCTGGGTAATCAGTGACTCGATATCGCAATCGGTGTGCTTTCCGAACCGGGTATGCCCCCAACCGATCATGTAGTGGTCCATGGTGACCTCCTGGTGTGGTTTGCGCCGCGCGCGTTAGTCGGCCCCGGTCTGCAGCCGTTCGCGCAGGGTGTTCTTGACGATCTTGCCGTAGGCGTTCTTCGGAAGATCGTCCACGAAGACGTACTCCTTGGGGCGCTTGAAGCGCGCGATCTTCTCCAGGCACACCCGGTCGAGGTCGGCTGGTGTCACTTCTTCGCCTTCGGTGGCGACCACGAAGGCGACCACCACCTCGCCCCACTCAGGATCCGGGCGGCCGATCACTGACACCTCGAATACCCCGGGGTGGGTCAGCAGCACGTCTTCGACTTCCTTGGTGTAGATGTTGGTGCCGCCGCTGATGATCACGTCCTTGGAGCGGTCCTTCAGATACAGCAGGCCGTATTCGTCCATGCACCCGCGGTCGCCCGTGTACAGCCAGTCATTGACGATGGCCTCCCGTGTGGCCTCAGGGTTCTGCCAGTAGCCGCTCATCACCGTATCGCCGCGCACGATGATTTCGCCGACCTCGTTGGCCGGTAGTGTCTCGCCGTCGTCGCCGACGACGCGCACGTCCACCACGGCGTTGGGCATGCCGACGGATGCAAGCTGATGTTCATGCTCGGGCGTGTTGCAGCGGGCGTGGAGAGCCCGTGACTTCGCAGTGATCGTCATGGGCGTCTCGCCCTGACCATAGATCTCGACCAGCCGGTTACCGAACACGTCCAGAGCGTCACGCAGGTCGGCCAGGTACATGGGGCCCCCGCCGTAGATGATGTTGCGCAACTCGGTGGTGTCCGCGCGCCGTTCCCGGACTTTCTGGGTGAGCCGCTTGACCATCGTTGGCGCGGCAAAGAAGGACACGCTGCGGTGTGTGCTCAGGAGGTCACAGATCTCGTCCGCGTCGAACCCGCCGCTTTCCGGGATGATCTGCAGAGCGGCGGCGGAGACGTGGGGCAGCACGTAAAGCCCGGACCCATGCGACAGAGGGGCTGCGTGGAGGATGCTGTCACCGGGGGCTACGGACTCGACGTCCATGAAGTAGCCGTAGTTCATGGTGATGAGATTGCGATGCGTGAGCATGGCCCCCTTGGGCGTACCCGTGGTGCCGCTGGTGTAGAACAGCCAGGCGGCATCGTCGGAGGCGAGGTCCGCGACCGGGATCGGTGTCGTATTGAACCAGTCCGCGAATGTCGCCGTGCCCGTATCAATGACCTGCTCCAGCGTGGCAACATCATCGGCGATGTGATGGACCGTCGCAGCCAGCCCCGGAGTCGTGAAGCAGATGCGGGCGCCGCTGTGCCCGAGGATATACTTCAGCTCCTCGGCTGACAGCTTGGCGTTCACCGGAACGACGGTGATGCCGGCGTGCCAGGCGGCGAAGAGGATCTCGAGATACTCCGGGCTGTTCTTCATGAACAGCGCGATACGGTCCCCCTGCACGAGCTCCGCGTGCGAGCGAAGCGCGCCCGCAAGGGCGGCGCACCGCCGCGAGAATGCCCCGTAGTCGTGCAGGATCCGTTCACCGTGAGCAATGGCGGGCTGCGTCGGAAACGTCCGGCCCGCGCGCTCCAGTAGCGACGCAAGGTTCAAACCACTCCCCTCCAGAGTTCTGACGTGCAAGCCTTTCCGGCTTTCGGTATGGACTCAGGCTAGAGGGGGAGGGTGAGATGACGCACCCCCCGAAAGGGGGGACAATCGAAATCCGGGCAGGCATGCTCTGCGCAGGGGAGCGTCGAGCATGCGTGATCACCCGCGCAGGACGCGGGATTCCTTCTGGAACTGTCTCGCTTCCCGCAGGAGTCGTTCTTCCAGGGTTTCCAGCTCCCGGGGATCGTTGTGGTCGGTCCCTTGCGCCTCGCGCCGCTCCAGTTCGCCGTCGATGCGTTCGAGCAGCGTGCGCAGGGCGTCATCGGGCCAGGCTTCTCGGTCGGAGAACCGATGGGGTGTCGGCTTCGGCATGCAGTCCTCTGGATTCGGGTTGCGACAATACGGGGTGCATGACGCTGGGGGTGCCGCACGCAGCGCCACGATCAGTTTATGGGTACAGTCCCTGACCGTTTCAAGGACATTCAGTTCCGAATGGTACCGGGACAGGGGGCGACATGCAGGAGAGTCGAGACAGCGATGGATGGGGATGACAGTAACATGGCGGCGGTTGAGCCCGAGTCAGGTATCGCGCCGCTGAGCGATGCCGAGCGCGACGTGATGCGCAGAATGCTTGATGACGTGCGCAACCATACCGACGGGTTTCGCTCGCGTCGGGCGCAGCTGCAGATGATCGCCGACGTGGCCCGCATCCTCACGGGAGACGCCGCGGCGGAGCCCATCGGGCTGATCGAAGCGCAGACCGGCACCGGCAAATCCCTGGCCTACCTGATCCCGGCCATCGCCCTGGCGCTTCACAGGAAGCGCAAGGTGGTGGTGTCCACGCGCACCGTGGCGTTGCAGCAGCAGCTGGTGGATCGCGATCTGCCCGCGCTGGTGGAGGCCGCCGGGCTGGACATCACTTTTCGTATCGCCAAGGGCCGGGCCCGCTACGCCTGCCCCTACCGCATGGAGCAGTACCTGGGCGACCTCGCCCAGGGCACGCTGTTCGAGAATGATGACAACGCCGCGGCTGGGGACGAGGCCGAATCGCTGGCTGGAGTCTCGGCGGTGATCCAGTCCATGGATGACGCGCTGCGGGCGGAGACGTGGAGCGGCGACCTGGACCACTGGCCGGAGCGCATCGATGCGGCCGTGAACAGCCGGATTACCGTGGATCAGCACCGCTGTCTCGGCAGCAAGTGTCCGAAGTTCAGTGCCTGCCCCTACTTCACCGAGCGCAACCGCGTGCGCGACGCCACGGTGGTGGTCGCCAACCACAGCCTGGTGCTGAGCGACGTCTCTCTGGGGGGTGGCACTCTGCTGCCGCCTCTGGAGGACACGTTCCACATCGTCGACGAAGGCCACAATTTCGCCGAGGTGGCCACCGGCCACAACAGCTTCGATCTGGACGGCAAGGCTGCTCGGGAGATGCTCAGCGGGCTGTCGCGGGATGCCCGCGACGTGGCCGAGTCCGCCATGCCGGGCAACCGTGTCGAGCCCACCGCCCGCAAGCTCGCCGAGACCGGAGGCGAGGCGCACGCGGCCCTGCGCGACTTTGCCCACGCGGTGGATCGCCACCTGCGGGACCGCGGTGAACGCCGCGGCGACGGCGCCCTTTACTGGCTGCTGGACGGGGAAGCCCTGCCAGACGACATTACCACCACGGCTGACCAGCTCGCCGCCACCGCCCAGGCGCTGACGGGGGCGGTGGAGACATTGCAGGCGGGCGCCCAGTCCCGGATCAGCAGCGGCGAGCTGTCACCGGCGCAGGGAACACAGCTGCAGGAGCGCATCGGTGCGCTGCTGACCCAGCTCGAGGGCATTCAGGGTGTTGCCCGGGCCTACGCCCTGCCGGATCCGGCCGATGCGCCGCCAGTGGCGCGCTGGGCCACGCTCGGCAGCGATGGTGTCAACGCCTACGCCTGTCCCACATCCGCGGCGGCCTGGCTGCGCGGCCAGTTCTGGTCGAAGGTGGCGGGGGCGGTGGTGACGTCCGCAACGCTCGCCGCCGGCGACGACTTCACCCGCACCCGCATCAGTCTCGGGCTGCCCCGTGAGGCGTTCGAGCGGCAGCTGCCATCGCCGTTCGATTTCCAGCGCATCAGCCGTCTGAACATCGTGCGCCTGGCCGCCAGCGCCGCACAGCGTGATGCCCACACCGAGGCCGTGATCCAGGAGCTGCCGCATTGCGTGGCGCTGGACGAGGGGACGCTGGTGCTGTTCACCGCGCGCCGGCAGATGGAGCGCACCGCCGAGGCCCTGCGTGAGACCTGGGGCGACGCCCTCATCTGCCAGGGCGATGCCTCCCATCATGAGGTGCTGCGTCGCCACCGGGCGCGCATCGAGGCGGGTGAGGGGTCCGTCCTGTTCGGTCTGGCCTCGTTTGCCGAAGGGGTGGATCTGCCCGGGGCACAATGCCGGCACGTGGTGATCACCAAGTTGCCGTTTGCCGTTCCCGACGGCCCGGTGGACAAGACCTATTCCGACTGGCTCGAGAAGCGCGGCCGCAACCCGTTCATGGAAGTGGCCATCCCCAATACCGCGATCAAGCTCAAGCAGCAGTGCGGCCGGCTTATTCGCAACGAGGACGACTACGGAGCCGTGACCCTCATGGACGAGCGCGTTCTCACCAAGCGCTACGGCTCGCTGCTGCTCGCCGGGTTGCCGTTCCCGCGGCAGGTGGAAACCGGAGGCGGCAATGGCTGACACGACGATGGATGGCAGCGCCCTGGTTGACGAGACTTGGGTTCATACACCGCGCGGGCGGCTGTTCGTGAAGACCTGGGACGGTGCTCCCTCTGGAGGCCGTGGGCGGGCCCCGATGGTTCTCCTCCACGATTCACTGGGTTGTGTCGATCTCTGGCGGGACTTCCCGGAGCGCCTGGCCCGGGCTGCCGGGCGGTGTGTTGTCGCCTACGATCGGCTGGGGTTCGGGCGCTCCGACACCTACCCGGGCGCGCTTGGCCCCGGCTTCGTCGATGAGGAGGCCACGGGGGGCTTTGCAGCCGTGCGTGACCACCTCGAGATCGGCGATTTCCTGGTGTTCGGCCACAGCGTCGGTGGCGGGATGGCGACCGTCTGCGCCGCCACGTATCCGCGACAGTGTCGGGCGTTGATCACGCAATCCGCGCAGGCGTTCGTGGAGGAGCGCACCCTGGCCGGGATCCGCGAGGCGCAGCGCATGTTTGCCGGGGAGGGGCAGATCGACCGCCTGCGCAGGTATCACGGAGACAAGGCCGAGTGGGTCCTGGACGCCTGGGTGAGCACCTGGCTGTCCGAGGCGTTCCGGCACTGGACCCTGGACGACGCGCTCCGCGGCGTGTACTGCCCCGTGCTCGCCATTCACGGCGAGCATGACGAGTACGGCTCCGTGCGCCACCCCGAGCGCATCGCTTCGGGCACGGCAGGCCCTGCCGCCACGCACATTCTGTCGGAGTGTGGCCACGTGCCCCACCGTGAACAGCCGGAAGCGGTGCTGGCCGCCGTGGAGTCGTTTCTGGCGGAGCACGCCCTGACCAGCGCCGCTCAATGACCCCGGAGGACGGATGCTCTACTACCTGGATCTTGCCGGTGTCGCGGTTTTCGCGGCGAGCGGGGTGCTCGCCGCCCGTGATCGTGCTTCGCGTGATCGCCAGCCGCTGGGGCCTGAACCTGCCATCCCTGCCGCACCGGCGACGCGGCTAGCGAGCCCGCGGGCAGCAATGGTGGGTGCCCGGGTCTGGCGGACGTTCCCAACCCGCGTGACTCTGATAAGCTCTCGGGTGGGGACGCGTAATCAATCCATGTCTGAAACCGGGAGGGCACGCCACATCGGCGTGTCGTCGCTATTCGCGTTCACGGACACCGTTTATTCGAGGAAGTCATGTCGACGCAACCACCGATCATCATTTCAGAAACCGACCTCGACCGCCTTGAGCGCCTGCTGGAGACGGCCGCGCGCGACAAGGCGCCGGGCGTCGCGGAACTGGAGCGGGAGCTTGAGCGCGCCGATGTGGTGGCGCCGCAGGACGTGCCCCCGACGGTGGTGACGATGAACTCCACGGTGCGGTTCCGGGAGGTGGTGTCATCGGAGGCCTTCGAGCTGACGCTGGTGTATCCGAAGGACGTCGCTTCCGATGGCTCGACGATCTCCATACTCGCGCCCGTGGGCAGCGCACTTCTCGGGCTCGCCGAGGGCAACGAAATCGAATGGCCAAAGCCCGGCGGCGGGACACTGCGCGTTCGTATTGAAGAGGTGGTCTACCAGCCGGAGCGCGCGGGTGAGTACCACCGCTGAGTGACCGCGTCAGCCGCCGAGGCGGCCCATTGCGTCCCGCCACAATGCCGCGGTCCGGTCCGCTGCCGGCTCCGTGGTCGCCATGGCGGCTGCCTGCCCCGCCCATGCCTGCATGCGGTGGACGTCATTGGCGTCCGCACCGGCCTGTTTCATGGGGCCGGTGAGGTGGCGCTGGATCGGGTAGGGCGGTGGGGATGGCGCCTCGGTTGATGCCATGGCCCGTGCGAAATCGGTGGCAATGGCGCGGGCGGCACGTCCGGTGAATGCGCGCGTGAGCATGGTGTCCTCGGGTTCCAGCCCGTGGAGGGCGTCGGCCCAGCTGGCGTGGGTGGCGGCTTCGGGGCAGCGCAGAAAGCCGGTCCCGATGACCACCGCGCTGGCCCCCAGGGTCAGTGCCGCGGCGATGCCCCGGCCGTCGCCAATGCCGCCGGCCGCGATGACCGGGATGTCCAGATGGTCCGCCAGGCGCGGGACCAGCGCAAACAGCCCGACCGTCTGACGCTCCCCTGCAGCCGGGTCGAAGGCGCCGCGGTGCCCGCCGGCTTCCGCTCCCTGGGCGATCACGGCGTCCGCACCGGCCGCCTGCGCTTCCTGTGCCTCCCTCAGCGTGGTCGCGGTCGCGAACCAGCGAATGTCGAGCTCTTTGCAGCGCCGCACGAACGCGGGCGGGAAGACGCCCATGATGGATGACACCACCGTGGGGCGGGCCTGGAGCAGTGCCTCGCACTGGGCATCGAAATCGGGCAGGGGCGTATCCGCGGCGGAGGCCGGGACCTCCGGCCCCCAGTCGGCGAGGAACGCCCGCATCCGCGCCTCGGCATCGGCATCCCGTTGCGGGGGCGCGTCGGGAATCCACAGGTTGAGCTGGAACGGCCCGTCGCTGCCGGCGCGGAAGCTGTCTGCCCATGACTGGATGCCGTCCGGCGACGAAACCAGCGCACCCATGGCCCCCATGCCGCCGCCGTTGGCCACGGCGATGGAGAGGTTGACGGGGCAGGCACCGGCCATGGGTGCAAGCAGGATCGGCGCCTTCAGGCCGTAGGTGTCACAGAAGCGTTCTGCGCGCTGGATCGGGGATGTGTTCATCCTGACCTCTCAGTACTCGAAACAGATCTTGCCCACGTGGGGACCCGATTCCATGCGGCTCAGGCCGTCCGGTACGGCGTCGAAGGGCAGCGTGGTGTCGATGACCGGCCGGAGCTGGTGGGAGTCGATGGCGTGGCACATCGCCTCGAAATGGCTGCGACTGCCCACCGAGAGCCCGATCAGGTGCAGGTTTTTCCCGTAGATTGCGCGCATGGCAATTTCCTGCGATTGGTCGATGCCCCAGTCGTCCTGCACTTCCCAGGCGCGCATGACCGTCCCCCGTTCGTGTGTGTGTAATGACTGTATCCCAACGTCACCTACTGTTTCACGTTGTCCGGGTGCCTACGGGGAGCCATGGCAATGCTGCCGCTGGGCGAGCACGCCTTTCAGGGTGTGCTCAGCCACCAAAGTCGTAACGCAGGCCTGCGGTCACGGTACGGCCGATGATCGGGGCGCTGTCACGGAAGTAGCTCTGGTGGCGGCGACCGTCTTCATTGAGCAGATTGTTCCCGCGCAGGAATACGCGCAGCCCCGGCGCCCGGGAGGGGCGCCAGCCGACAGACGCGGATATCAGGTGGTAGCCGGCAGTCGGTTGCTCGGCCTCGCCGGTGTGGCGCTGACGGAATACCCGCCGGTAGTCGGCGCTGGCGTCCAGCTCCCGCCACTCCACATCCGCGCCCACGCCGGCACGGGGTGGGGTCATGCGCGGCAGATTGCCGCCGTCACGCAGGCGTCCGCGCAACAGGTCGCCACTGGCGCGCAGGGTCAGGGGGACGGGCGCCGCTTCCACATCCAGTGCAGCGCGCAGCTCCAGCCCGTAGAGGTGGACATCGTCCTGGTCGTTGAACACCAGCCGGACGCCGTCGGAGTCTTCCTCGCCGTTCTCGTCCACACGCCGCGGGTTGCCGTCGTCGTCCGGGATGAACTGGAAGTAGGTGAAGTCGTCCACACGGTTGTAGAACGCGGTCGCCTCATAGCGCAGGGTGCCGGCGTGGCGTTCCAGCGTGGTTTCGAGGTTCAGGTAGGTCTCGCTGCGCAGGTCCGGGTTGCCCACTTCGAAGGTATCCGCCGCCCCGTGGCGGCCGAAGGCGTAGAGCTGTTCCGTCGATGGCGCCCGTTCGGCGCGCATCAGACTGGTGCGTACCCGGTGGCTGGCGTCCAGGTCCACCATCGCCCCTACCGACGCACTGAAGTTGGTAAACCGGCGCGTTCCGGGGTCGCGCTGGAACGCCACCGTTTCGCCGTTGCGCTCCACGCTCTCCACCTGGGGGTCGGAAACGGCCGACGGGTCGGAGTGAACCTGGCCTATACGAGCGCCGAATTCGAGTTGGCCGAAGTGCGTCGGGCGCTCCTGCACACTGAACAGGCCGAGTTCGCGTGTTTCCACCGGGCGGACGAAGAAGTCCCGACCCTCCCGCGGGTCCTCGGCGACGAAGTCCTGGTGGTTGGTGTCCAGACCCACGACGCCGGTAAAGCCGGCAATCGGGTCGTGGGCCAGCTCCAGGCGCGCGTCCAGCTCATCCTGGCGGAATACTGCTTCGGTCTCGCGTTCGTCCAGTTGCCCGCCGTCGGATGTACGTTCGTATTCGAACTCCACCTCATCCTGCCGGAACTCCGTGTAGGCGAGGTTGGCGCGCAGGGAGGTGAATCCCGGCATTGGATTGTAGAGTTCGCTGCGAAGGTCGACCCGGTCGTAGTCGGCGAAGATGCGTTCGTACTCGTCCGACTGCCCGCCCTCGGATTCCGGGCGCGCGTCGAAGGGCTCCGGTATGCCGTATTCAGCATCCCAGTGGCTGTAGCCGAGCCCAACATAGCCTGCATGACCGGACCACATGCCGGTAACCGACCAGGCGTCGCTGGCGATGTCACTGTTGATCAGTGTCCCGCGCCGGCCGCGTCCGTCGGTGGTCTGGTAGCCCTTGATGTCGAAGTCGTCGGTGCGGCGTGCCGAGGTATCGGCGCGCAGGGCGACATTCTCGCCCACCGGAACATCCAGGCGTGCGCTGCCCTGGCGGTCGTTGGCGTTACCGCTGTATGACCCGTACACGGACCCCGAGACCCGGTCACCGATGGCCGGGTCGAAGCGACCGGTGACCACGTTCACCACGCCCCCCGCGGCGCCGGAGCCGTAGAGCAGGGTGGCCGGGCCGCGGATAATCTCCACCCGCTCAGCGCGGAGAGGGTCGTTCGCCACCACGTGGTCCACCCCCTCGTCGGAGACGTCGCTGGTGCGCATGCCGTCTTCGAGCATCTCGATCCGCGCCCCCTGCAGCCCGCGGATCACCGGGCGCCCCACGCCCGGGCCGAAGTCGGCGTTGGCGATACCGGGCTCCCCATCGAGGGTTTCGCCGATGGTGCCTGCGCGCCTGCGCTCCAGTTGTTCGCCCTCCAGCACGTTGATCGGCTGTACCACTGCGCTTTCGGTGCGGCTGAACAACGTCCCCCCGGTGATTTCGATTGGTGACAGCGCCGTGGTCTCATCGGACGCCACGGCCGGTGCCGGCAGAGCCAGGAGGGCCGTCGCAAGAAGGCCGCCGCCAAGCTGCCCCGGTGTCGTTAGTGGTTCGTCCTTGCTGATGGTCATATCACCCTCCAGTCAGATTGATTTCCTAGGCTGCAAAAATTAGCACAAGCTAAGTTTTGTGCATAAGCTTTGTTGGCAAGCTGTCGTTATGGCTTTACGCTTCCGCCATGAAACAGCCTCGCCACCACATGCGTGATCGCACAGATGGGGATCTGCTGCCCGACGCGGACGCCCACGCCGAGCAGTACGCCAGCGTGCGGCGTGCCCACGAGACGGAACTCATCGAGGATTACGTGGAACTGATCGGCGAATTGCTGGAAGCCGAGGGCGAAGCCCGCGCCGTGGACATCGCCCGGCGTATGGGCGTGCGGCAGGCGACGGTCACCAAGATGGTCGGCCGGCTGGCCGAGCGCGGCCTGGTCACCACCGCGCCGTATCGATCCATTTTCCTCACCGATGAAGGGCAGGCCATGGCCAGGCGCTCACGGGAGCGACATGCGGTAGTGTTGCAGTTTCTGCGCGCGATCGGCGTGAGCGATGCCACCGCCCGTATTGATGCCGAGGGGTTGGAGCATCACGTCAGCGAGGAGACGCTGGAGGTCATGCGCCGCCATATCGGCTGAGGACCCACCGGCATGGACCTAACCCGGGGGGCACTGCATCCCGATGCAGCCGGTTCGATGTCCACAGGCTTCTGCCAACGGCTCGGGCACGCCAGCAGCACACGATATGTTTGGGTATAAAATATTATGTTATAACATTGTCTTTATTCCCTATAGCCAAGGATTTTCTCGGCCTATGACAACGATGACCCTTTCCGACAATGCGTTGACTCCCGCAAGCTTCGGAGAATCCGTCGAGGGAGAGCAGTGCGGCGTGCTGGACAACGCCCTGCTGCAGGGCGTGAACATGGCGATCTGGCGGCGCTTCTGCCTCCCCGAGCCAAGCCGGGAGCTCGCCTGCATTGATGCCGGCTGGAGTGAGGCGATTCGGCTGACCACCGCGGTGACCAGCGCCGAGGCGGGCCTACGGCGCGCATTGAGTGGCGCCGGTCTTGATCCCCAAACCCTGAAGCATTGGATCACTGACATGTCCGGTCTTGCCGCGCTTTTCGCCAGGCTCATCGGGAAGTCGTCGGTGCAGATCCGTATCGAAGCCATGCACGACACGATGTGTCCGCGTTTCCATGTTGATCGCAATGATCTTCGGCTTCTGTGCACCTATCGCGGGCCGGCGACGGAGTGGCTGACCAATTCACAGGTCGATCGGCGCGCCCTCGCATGCGGCGCCCCGAGCGAAGAAGTGATGCGTTTCGGACCGTCGCAGCGGCTGAACCCCTGGTGGGTCGGAATCATGAAGGGGAGCCGCTTCCCGGGCAACGAAGGCAACGGCCTCGTCCATCGCTCCCCGTCGGCGGACGGCCAGAGTCAGTCCCGAATCCTGTTCTGTCTCGACGCCTGAGCGGAGGAAACACCAGCATGAGCGTGCCATCCGACGAATCGGGGATCATCCGTGAGGCGGACCTCCTGAGTATGCCCGAGCAAGAGTATATGAACCGCCCACAACTGGAATTCTTCCGCGACCTTCTCCTGACCCAGCGTCGGGAACTCCTGGAAACCGCCGAAGCCAGCATCAATGAACTGAGGGAGCGGCCCGTGTTTCCCGATGACGCGGACCGTGCCAGCTCGGAGGAAGAGTTTACGCTGCTACTGCGGTTGCGGGACCGGGAGCGCAAGCTTCTGCCCAAGATCGACCAGGCCCTGCGTCGCATCGAGCTGGGGACCTACGGCTGGTGCGAGCAGACGGACGAGCCCATCGGCCTCCGGCGCCTGCTCGCCCGTCCCACGGCGACGCTGAGTGTCGACGGGCAGGAGTACAAGGAAGCCACGGAGCGGCACTACAGCAGGTGAGCCTGCGGCGAAACGGCCTTTGCTTCCTTCCCGCGCAAGCGCTAGACCAGCGCCTGGGCCAGGCTGAATACCACAACCCCGCCCACAACCGTCAGGGCGATGCTGCGGCTCGCGGCGGCAATGGCCACGACGGTCACCCCGGCGGTGACGTGTGGCCACGACCAGGTGATGCCTGCGCGGTCGCCTACCAGCAGCACCTGATCCACCAACAGCGCTGCGATCACCGCCACCGGCACATAGGTGAGCCATGCCTCCACCAGTGGCGGCAGGCGCATCCGGCGAGCCAGGGCCAGTGGCAGGATGCGGGGAATCAGCGTGACGACCACGCAGAGCACGATGGCCAGCAGGACCTCCGGTCGCAGACTCATGCTGCCTCCTCATCGCGGCGCCCGCTGGCCGCCTGTTCGATGAGCACGCCGGCGCTGGCGGCGATCACGGTGGTGAGCATGAGGTTGAGCGGGTGGGGCTGCCAACTGTCCAGGGCGATGATGATCACGCCGGCGAGACCCGCCACGGCGCATCGAATGCCCGCGTGTCCGCCGGCACGGATCTGGCCCAGCAGCAGCGCGGAAAACATGCCTGCAAGCGCGAACTCAAGCCCGATGGCCTCAATGGCACCGGCCAGCGCACCCAGCAGGGCACCGGCGACGTTCCCGGTCACCCAGGCACTGTAGGCGGTGACGTTGAGGGCGATCATCCACGCGGCACGTTGCAGGCGCTGCCCCATGAGGCTGGTGCCCAGGGCGAAGGTCTCGTCCGTGAGCTGTGCGCCGATGACCACCCGAGCGCTCAGCGGCAGGTGCTGCACCCGTGGTGACAACGCCGTGGCGTAGAGGAGGTGGCGCAGGTTCACCAGAAAGACCGTGCCGACGAGAGTGACCAGGGCGCCCGCGTACAGGTCGGCGAACACGAACTGCGCCGAGCCGGCGAACAGCAGCAGTGACAGCAGGCCCACCTCTGCCGCACTCAGCCCCGCTTCGGCGCCGACCACCCCGGCGGCCAGACCGATTCCGGCGTAGGCGATGGTCACCGGGCTCGATGCCCGGGCGCCGGCGAGCGCTGCCTGGACAGTGGTCTGCTGCATGCCAGTCCTTTTGCATCGGGGTGGGTGGAGCGCAGGATTCTACTAACCTTTGTGCAACGGAAGCCACGTCTCAGCGTTTCGTGCGCCGTTGTGGGCCCGGGGTGGACTGACGCTCGCGCCTCTAATCGGTTATATTGCACCGCAACAAAGAATAACTGGAGAGTCTGCATGGCAAAGCGTAACCGTAAGCTCATCGATCTTGCGCTGCAGGGTGGTGGTTCCCACGGCGCGCTCACATGGGGCGTGCTGGACCGACTTCTGGAAGATGAGCGGCTGGAGATTGATGGCGTCAGCGGCACCAGCGCCGGGGCCATGAACGCCGTGGTGCTGGCCGACGGCCTTCAGCGCGATGGCCGCGACGGCGCCCGCGAAGCGCTTGGCGCATTCTGGCGCGCCGTGAGCCAGGCTGCGCAGTTCTCGCCAATGCAGCGAACGCCGCTGGACTGGCTCATGGGTAACTACGGACTGGATCGCTCGCCCGGTTACCTTTGGTATGAACGTCTGACGCAGACACTGCCTCCGGCGATGCTCAACCCGATGGGGATCAATCCTCTACGGGATCTGGTGACCCGGCAGGTGGACTTCGATCGGGTTAATGACTGCAGCAAGACGAAGGTGTATGTCACGGCCACGAACGTGCGCACCGGTCGCCCGCACATCTTCCGCCAGCCGTCGCTCAACGTGGATACGGTCATGGCTTCGGCCTGCCTTCCGCACATGTACGACGCGGTGACCATCGACGGCGAGGCCTACTGGGACGGCGGCTATACCGGCAATCCCGCGCTGTATCCGCTAGTGGAGGACCAGGGCTGCCGGGATCTGGTGGTGGTGCAGATCAATCCGCTGGTGCGTGAGACGCTCCCGGTTGGCAGCCGCGACATCCTCAACCGCATCAACGAGATCACGTTCAACTCCAGTCTCGTGAAGGAGCTGCGCTCCATTCACCTGCTGCAGCAGCTCATCGATGCCGAGGGGCTGGAGCTGGAGAACTACCGCGCCATGCGCCTGCACCTGATTCACGCTGAAAAGGAGGTGGAGAGCCTGGGAGCGTCCAGCAAGCTCAACGCCGAGTGGTCGTTCCTGAAGACCCTGTTCGACAAGGGTCGGGTCTGGGCCGACCACTGGCTGGATGCGCACTTCGAGGATATCGGCGAGCGTGCCACGTTCGACCTGGATCAGCTCTTTCAGGACTCCTTCCGACCGGTCATGCACGACGATGTCCGCGAGGCGTCGAAAGGGGGCGACTCGTGATCGGCGTATTTGCCATCGTCGTCTCGCTGGTACTGCTCATCGTGCTCGCCTATCGCGGGCTCAGTTTGCTGATACTGGCGCCGGCCCTGGCCGCGTTCGTGGCGCTGGTTTCCGTGGAGACACCGCTGCTTGCCAGTTATACCCAAGTGTTCATGGGCGCGGCGGGCGATTTCATCGTGCGCTTCTTCCCACTGTTCCTGCTCGGGGCGATCTTCGGCAAGCTCATGGAAGATTCCGGCAGCGCCGAAGCGCTGGCGCGGGCGCTGGTGGCCCGCCTGGGTGACGGACGCGCCATCCTCGCGGTGGTGTTGGCCTGTGCGGTGATGACCTACGGCGGCGTGTCGCTGTTCGTGGTGGCCTTCGCGGTCTACCCCATTGCCGCGGCGCTGTTCCGTCAGGCCGATCTGCCCAAGCGGCTCATCCCCGGCACCATCGCCTTGGGCGCCTTTACCTTCACCATGACCGCGCTGCCCGGCACACCGGCGATCCAGAACGCCATCCCCATGCCGTACTTCGGCACCTCCCCGTTTGCGGCGCCGGGGCTCGGCATTCTCACCGGGCTGGTCATGCTGGTGCTGGGGCAGGCGTGGCTGAACTACCGGGTCCGGCAGGCGCGGCGCGCCGGAGAGGGCTACGGCAGCCATGCGGATGAGACCGAGGCGTCGGTGGACCGCTCGCTGCGGGAGCGCGCCGCCGGCGAGGGCTTCGACGTGGCGGAGATCCCCCCGGAGGCGCCGCCGCGGGATCTGCCGCCGCTCACCCTGGCGGTGCTGCCCATCGTTCTTGTGATCGCCCTGAACCTGCTGTTCACGGCGGTGATCATCCCCGCCATGGACACCGGCTATCTGGCGGATCCGGTCTACGGCGCCACCAACATCGAATCCGTGCGCGGGCTATGGTCCGTGGTCTCGGCGCTGGTGATCGCCAGTCTGGTGCTGGTGGCGCTGAACTGGCGCCGGCTCGCTGTGCTGACGCGTACCCTGGACGGTGGCGCCAACGCCGCGCTGCTGCCCATCTTCAATACCGCCAGTCTGGTGGGGTTCGGTTCGGTGATCGCCTCGCTCACCGCCTTCGACATGATCAGCGCCTGGGTGACCACCGCCGGCGGCGACAACCCGCTGATCTCCCTGGCCATCGCGGTGAATCTGCTGGCCGGCATGACCGGCTCCGCCTCCGGCGGCATGAGCATCGCCCTGGCGACCCTCGGCGACACATATCTGGCCATGGGGCAGGCGGCCGGCATTTCGCCGGAACTCCTGCACCGGGTCACGGCCGTGGCCACGGGCGGGCTGGATGCCCTGCCGCACAACGGCGCCGTGATCACCCTGCTCTCCATCTGCGGGCTCACCCACCGGCAGGCCTACCTGGATATCGCCGTGGTGGCAATGCTCGTGCCGATCATCGCGCTGGTGTTCCTGATCATGACCGGCACGCTGGTGGGGACGTTCTGAGGCGGGCAGCTGCGCCGCTATCCCGCCGCCCTGGCTAGAACCGGTACCGCAGCCCGGTGGTGAGGAAGTTCGAGCCGCCCGAGACGCCGTAGACGCCGAACACGCCGGAGCGGTGATGCACGCGCGCCACCAGGCTCAGGCGCTGGTTTCCCGGTGGACGGAAGGCCAGCTCCGCGTGCATGTAGTGCAGCATCCGGCGCGTCTCGCCGTCGTTTTCCTGTTCCAGTGGCGGGCGGTGAGAGGCAAACGACACCCCTTGCCCGAACGCGGCGCTGGTATCTATCCAGTCGTCCCAGGGGAAGTGGTTCCAGCGCACGGTCACCGCGACGTTGCTCTCCCAGAGCGACTGCCTGCCCCAGTGTCGCACAGCCTGCAGCTCTCCTTCCCAAGCCACGGGGCCAGGCCAGGTGCCCAGGTCTCGGGCAAGGATCAGCGCCCCGAGATAGGAGGCGCGCACGTCGCCTCCGTCCAGTGCCAGGATGTCCACAAAGCGGCTGTCATCGTACTGACCCACCAGGCCCGTGAGCGTCCAGGGCTCGGGTGGCTCGTTGGCACCGGCGGGTACGCAGGTGATCACCAGCACCAGCGCCGCCCGGGCAATGCGCCGATAGCCGGGGAACCGTGCGCGCCTCCGTCTTGTTGTCGGCGGGGCGCTGGTCGTCATCACATGCGTCGCATTGTCCTCAACCTGACCGGCCTCCTGCCAGGTCGTCGATGATGGGGCACTCTGGGCGCTGATCCCCGTGGCAGTGCCGGGCCAGGTGCTCCAGGGTGCGTTTCATCTCCTCGAGCTCGCTGATCTTCTGTTGCAGTTCGTCGATGTGCTCCTGTGCCACGCGCTTGACCTCGGCGCTTGAGCGGCCCTGATCCCGCCACAGGCGAACGAGCTGCTCGATCTGCGTGGTGGAGAAGCCAAGATCCCGGGCGCGCCTGATGAAGCGCAGCATGTGCACTTCGGCGTTGCTGTAGACGCGGTAGCCGTTGTCGCTTCGAACGGCCGGCCCCACGAGTCCCACGCTCTCGTAGTATCGGATCATCTTGGCGCTGATTCCAGAGGCGCGGGCTGCTTCACCGATATTCATGATCCACTCCTTGTCGCCTGACCCCCTCAGATTACACCGCTCGCGCGGGCGTGTTCGACGTCGTCATTCACGTGCGGCAGCGGGAGTGATCGCATTCATGCGAACGTGGGTGATGGCATCTCCCGGTGCTGCCGGCTTCCCGGATTTTGTAAGGCCAACGTAAGGTCATGTACGCTAATTTTCGGGTGCCGAAAACATGGGAAATACAAAAGGGAACAATCGGGTAGGAGGCGGTATGCGCAAGAAGAGCATAACGACAGCGGGGATCCTGGCAATCGCGCTCGGGACGACGGGGTGTTTCAACGGAGGTAGCAGCAGCAACGGGGGCGACGAGATTGATCTGGACATTGTTCGCGCCCAGGACGTCTATGACGGCGAGGTCGAATTGGAGGACACCGCAGATCTGACGGACGGTGACGACGCGGCGCTGGCGATGGATTTCGCCTACTTCGCCTATCTCCTTGAGACGGCCATCGATTCGTTCGAGGAAGTGACGCAGCAGAACAGATCGAACGGGAGCGAGACCGTAGAGGGGGACTGCGTCGGCCAGCCAAACGGTTCGGTCGAGGTGGAGGAAGAGGTGTCGTTCGGGGATGACGGCACGAAGGAGATCACCTCGACCTGGACCACCAACGAGGATGACGGCTATTGCGTCGAAATGCTCAGCCAGCGAGACGTGGCTGTGCGTTTCCATGGCGAGGTGACGCAAGTCACGGAGACGGACTCGCAGCACGAGAAGCGGGTCGCAGTCACGACCTACGAAGACTTCGAGATGGAGTGGGCACAACCGGAACCCAGCGACGATGACCCCCTCCAGGTCAACATCGATGGTGAGGATCACAGGGGGAATGTGCACGTGGGGAGCGAGCCGGGTGAGGATGGCGTCGAGAGTTACATTGCCATCGCCCTTGACGTTCAGCTTCCCGATCTGGGGGATGGCGACGAGGTTCACGCTATCCTGCGGAACTCGCACATCGGTACGGACGTTGACGACGTCATCGACATGGAACTCGCGTCGCCCTTCATGGACGGTGCGGTGACCACCGGCCAAGCCGGTAGGGAGGAGTTCTTCGATGGCACGTGCGTCGGTGGTCCGCTTGAGCCGGGGCAGGACGCGGACAGAGGCCTTGTGACGATGACGGCCGGTGACAGCGAGTACGAAGCGGACCTCGCAGATGCGAGTGCAGACTGCGGTGAGTTTTCTCTGTACGACAGCGGAAGCGGTTACCCCATCGGCGATTACGACCTTCTGGGCCAGTTCCTCGATCAGTGATGGTGGCGGGCCGGGGCGGGGCGATGTGATCCGCTCACGACGCGCTTGCGCCGCGGGACGTCATTCCGGCCTGGCCCGAGCCATTCCGCTCGGGCCAGGTGCGGATCACACGCCCGCACCAGCGCGCGCGTCCAGACCGTCCACCTTGCGGCCGCCCAGTCTAAACCGCGCGCGAGGGCGCGCTGGGGGTGACGCGTCCGTCGCTGTCGCTGTCCCCCGTCATTGGCGGGTGGAAACGCTTCAGCCGCAGGGCGTTGGAGAGCACGCACACACTGGATGCGGCCATGGCGAATGCCGCGAACATCGGTGACAGCAGCAGGCCGAAGGCCGGATACAGCACCCCCGCCGCCACCGGAATCAGGCTGGTGTTGTAGGCGAACGCCCAGAACAGGTTCTGTTTGATGTTGCGGATCGTGGCCCGGGACAGCGCGATGGCGTTGGGCACGTTGCGCAGGTCGCCGGAGATCAGCACCACCTCCGCGGACTCAATGGCGATGTCCGTGCCGGTGCCGATGGCGATACCCACCTCCGCCTGCGCCAGGGCCGGGGCGTCGTTGATGCCGTCGCCCACGAAGGCAACCCGGGCGCCGTCGGCCTGAAGCGCCTTGATAGCGTCCACTTTCCCGGCGGGCAGCACTTCCGCCACCACGTCGTCGATGCCCAGGCGCCGGGCAATGGCTGCGGCCGTGCGCTGGTTGTCCCCCGTGATCATCGCCACCCGCAGGCCTTCCGCATGCAGCGCCCGGATCGCCGCCGGGGTGGACTCCTTGATGGGGTCGGCTACGGCGATCACGGCGGCGAGCTGGCCGTCGATCGCCGCGTATAGGGGCGTCTTGCCCTCGTCCGCCAGCCGCGCGCCGGTGTCGCTGAACACATCGGGAGCCAGTCCGAGCTCCTCCATGAACCGTGCCGATCCGACCTGCACAGTTCGTTCACCGGCCTGCGCGGTGATGCCGCGGCCGGGTTCGGCGTGGAAGGCTTGCGGTTCCTGAAGCGTGACGCCGGCTGCGCGGGCGGCCGCCACCAGCGCCTCACCGATGGGGTGTTCCGAGCGCTGTTCCGCCGAGGCGATCAGGGCCAGTACCTCGGAGCGGTCAAACCCGGCGGCGAGCTCCAGATCCGTGAGCTCCGGGCGGCCACGGGTCAGCGTGCCGGTCTTGTCCAGGGCGATGGTGTCCGCGTTGCGCAGGGTCTGCAGGGCCTCGCCGCGGCGGAACAGCACGCCCATCTCGGCCGCCTTCCCGGTTCCCACCATGATGGAGGTGGGGGTGGCGAGCCCCATGGCGCAGGGGCAGGCGATGATCAGTACCGCGACGGCGTTCACCAGGGCGAAGGTCAGGGCGGGCACCGGCCCGGCAAGCAGCCAGATGGTGAAGGTCACCACCGCTACCACCATGACTGCGGGCACGAAGTAACCGGTGAAACGGTCGACCAGGGCCTGAATGGGCAGTTTGGACCCCTGGGCCTGCTCGACCATCCGTACGATCTGTGCCAGCAGTGTGTCGGCGCCCACCTTGGTGGCGCGGAAGCTGAAGCTGCCAGTGCGGTTGATCGTGCCGCCGATGACTTCGCTGCCGGCCTCCTTCTGCGCGGGGATCGGCTCGCCCGTGACCATGGACTCGTCGATCCAGGAGCTGCCGTCGACGATCTCGCCGTCCACGGGGATCTTCTCCCCGGGGCGGACGACGACCACGTCGCCGGTCACCACCTGGTCGATACCTACCTCCACGGTGTCACCGCCGCGCTGCACCCGTGCGGTCTTCGCCTGCAGGCTCAGCAGGCGCTGGATGGCCTCGCCGGTGCGCCCCTTGGCAAGGGCCTCGAGGTAGCGCCCGAACACGATCAGCGTGATGATGACCGCCGATGCCTCGAAGTAGACGTGCACCGTCCCTGCCGGCAGCACCTGCGGCGCGAAGGTGGCAATCACGGAGTAGCCCCAGGCAGCGCTGGTACCGATCATCACCAGGGAATTCATGTCCGGTGCGCCGTGGGTCAGCGCGGGCCAGCCCTTGCGGTAGAACTGCAGCCCGGGGCCGAACTGGACCACGCTGGCCAGCAGAAAGAACAGGTAGTAAAGGTTCTGCTGGCCGACGGCGGCGTGCAGGACATCGTGCAGCGGCGGGATGAGCATTGCCCCCATGTCCAGAACGAACAGCGGCACGGTGAACAGCGCCGCCACCCAGAGGGAGCGTTTGAGCCGTTCCGCTTCGTCGCCGTGCCGGCTGCCGGCCTCGCGCGCATGGGCTCCGGCGTCATCAATGCGGCTGGCGGGGTAGCGTTCCCCAAGGGCGGTGATCAGGTCCTGCGGCGTCGCCGTACCGGCCACCACCTCGACGGTGGCCTTGCCGGTGGCCAGGTTCACGGTGGCGTGTTCTACCCCCGGAACCTGGCCGAGCCTGCCCTCGACGTTGCTCACACAGCCGCCGCAGTTCATGCCGCCGACGGCGAGCTCCACGGTTTCGGTGCGTGGCTCGTAGCCGGCGTGGCGAATGGCTGCGATCACGTCGGCGATGTCTGCCGTTCCGGGCTCCAGCGTGACGTGTGCCTTTTCAGTAGCCAGGTTGACCTGCGCATCCAGTACTCCGGGTACCGCCTGGAGCGCACGCTCCACCCGGCCCACGCAGGATGCGCAGCTCATTCCTGAGACGTCGATGAACCAGCTGTGACCACCGGCCGCTGTTGCCTCGGTGGCGACGCTTGCTTCGCGGTCTGACCTTGATGTTGTGCTTACGCCCATGGCCTCGAACACTGAATCTGCAAATGGACGAGCAGCTTAAACCTTCCAATAATTGGAAGGTCAAGGCCGGCGGCTTCCTCGCCCGGGCGCCCCTGGGCGGGGCGCGGTGGAGGTCATCCGTAGTTGGCCACTGTTGCGTTGTTATCGCGGATGGCGCGGTGAAAGTCGCCAAGGGTCCCGAGCCGGGTATCGGGATGGAGATCGTCATCTCCGATCCGGCGTACCTTGACGCATGGCGTACAGACGAAGATCGCGACCTCCGGGTCGGCTGCCAGCTCGTCGAAGATCGGGCCAAGCGGTGGTGGGCCGAACGCCACGATGTCCTGCGCCGTATCACCCCGGGCGAGCAGTACAGCGTCGTGCAGCAGCATCAGCGTCACGCCGTCACCCTGTTCCCGGGCCGCCCGGGCGTGAAGAAACGGCAACGTGGCGCGGGTGGTGTCCGTCGGTCCCCAGGTTGTAGCAATGGCGATATGCATGGGTCAGGTCTCCATCTCTTTCCGGAATTGATCCCGTTAACGGGGCTCGCCGCCCATGCTGCCACGCCGCTCCCGCATGTGCTCGCGCTGATCGCCGTCCGTCATGCTCTGGATGTGCGCTGCGCGTATTCCGTATCCTCGGTGGTGAAGCCACCGACCAGGTCTGGCGCGAGAATCAGGGCAGCAGGAAGCCTCACTCCGGGCGAGGCATCCATGCCGTCATCTGCTGTTCACACATTATTGGTGAATGCGCCATCCTTGATAGGACAGGCGTGCTATCTTGCCAAGAATGACCACCGGTAATCGCGACCACGACGGGCCGCGCCGCCGCTCGGACGGCGAGCAGACCCACGCCCATATCCTCGATGCGGCCATGCGGCTTGCCTCCATCGAAGGGCTGGGCAGCCTGACCATCGGGCGCCTTGCGCGGGAGCTTGGTGTCAGCAAGAGCGGGGTGTTCGCGCACTTTCGGTCGAAGCAGCGGCTTCAGGAAGAGACACTGCATGCGGCCGAAGCCGTGTTCCAGCGCGAGGTGCTCCAGCCGGGGCTGAATGCCCCCGAGGGGCTGGCGCGGCTTGAGAGCCTGTGCAACGCCTATCTCTCCTATGTGGAGCGTGGCGTATTTCCCGGTGGGTGTTTCCTCGCCCAGGCACTGGCGGAGTTCGACGCGCAGACCGGCCCACTTCACGACGCCGTCGCCAGAGGGCACCAGACCTGGCTGGAGCTCATCGAGGATCAGATCATCGCTGCCCAGCGGCTCAAGGAGCTTGACCCGTTGATCGACGCGGGGCAGCTGGCGTTCGAATTGTGCGCGCCTCTGGAGTTGGCCAACTACCTGGCGACGCTCTACCGCGATCCGGAAATCACTGCCCGTGGACGAGCAGCGGTCCGGTCAATCATCGCCAGAGCGAAATCCGGTTCGCAGACCACGGGTGCGTAACAAGGCCAAAATTGATTTGTTATTCTCCCGATAGAAAAACGAATGAAAAGAAACCTCCGGGTTGCGCCGGTAAGCGAACAACAGTATTATCCCCGCCGCCTGAAGAATATGTAGCGAGGTAACAGAGAAACCCGATGGACGACCCTAGTAGTCGATCTTGGAACTCCGGGGACATCCGCATGAGCGGATCGCGCCCGGCTGTAGTGCCCGCCTGAAGCCCCCTGCCGCGCCGCGGCATCCCTTCCAGGCCGGCACATGGCCTGGTGCTCCCCAGAAATGAAGCGTCGCGGCAAGATGTCGCTGATTGCGCGCGTTTGCGTGTGATTGTGTCATCGCCGTGACTGGACAGCGGTTTTTTCAAACCGGCTGACGGGATGTTTTTGTCTGAAGAATCCGGTTCGGTTTTTTCAGAGAAAGGCAGCGTCCGTTGGTCATGGAAATCCATTGCTTAATGGGAGCGAAATTCATGGCTAATGAAATTGTACTGAACGAAGTGACCCAGAGCGGGAATCTGGAGTCTCGTGTCAATGAACCCGTGGACGGGGTGATGACGGATTCCTTCGTCCGGGTCCCCACCGGAGCCACTGCGGGCGAGACGCTGCGCAAGGTCAAAACCTATCCCCTGGATGACGGCGCCGCATCCGTGGTGTTCGTGGACGGCTCTGGCGGCCGCTATGCCGGATTCGTCCGCCTCGGGGCGCTGGTGCGTGCGGACGAAGAGACCACGGTGGACCAGCTCCTGGAGGGGCGCGATATCCGGGTGAGCTCGGAGACGGACCGGGAACAGGCGGCGCGGCTTCTCCAGCGGCATGATCTGGCGTTGCTGCCGGTGGTCAACGAGAGCCAGCGGCTGGTGGGTGCGCTGCGCTTCGACGACGCCATGGACATTCTCGAGGAAGAGGCCTCGGAGGATGCGTACTGGAAGGCGGGCGTGGGTGATGTGCTGCACCACCAGGACGCCGTACGCAGTGAAAAGCTCACCCTGGGCCCCATCGGATACACCCTCAAAGTCCGCATGGCGTTCCTGCTGGTCACCCTGGCCGGTGGCATGATGGTGGGCGGCGTCATCGATCACTTCGAGGGAGCGCTGGAGGCCCTTGTGGCGCTGGCGATCTTCATCCCGGTGATCATGGACATGGGTGGCAACGTGGGCACCCAGTCCACAACGATCTTTGCGCGTGGCCTGGCCCTTGGCCACATCGACCTCAAGAAGTTCTTCCGTGTACACATGGTGCGGGAGCTCAAGGTCGCCGTCTGCATGGGCCTGGTGCTTGCCACGCTGGGCGGGATCATCGCCTGGGCCTGGCAGGGTGCGCCCAACGACATCCCCATGCTCGGGGTGGTTGTGGGTATCTCGCTGATGTTCGCCATCACCACCGCATGTCTGCTCGGCTTTCTGCTGCCGTGGCTGCTGCTGAAGCTGGGTGTAGACCATGCGCCGGGCGCGGACCCGTTCATCACCACCATCAAGGACTTCAGCGGGCTCGCCGTGTACTTCATGACGGCAGCGTGGTTGCTGCCGGTGACCCTTTGATGGGTACCATCCGCGAATGACTTCATCCGCCATGACCTGGCCATCGGGCCCCGGTGCCCAGGTCATGGTTGGATCCCTGAACGTTTCGAATCAGAGGACAACACCATGATCCAGAAGAACCAGAATGCCATCACCACTTGCACCGCCGCGGCCCTGCTGTTGGGCTTCAGCGGTGTGGCCAGCGCCCAGGGCGAGTTCAGCGTCGGGGTGTTCAGCGACTACATCGACAACGGCGAGTCCCGCTCCGGCAACAACGCCGTGGTGCAGGGCGCGTTCGAGCACAGCCACCACACCGGCTTCTTCGCTGGCACCGCGATTTCCAATCTCGGCGACAGAGACAATGAGGGCCTTGTTGGCCCCGAGATCATTCCTTTCGTGGGATACGGTTTCGCCGCCGGCCCGGTGGATCTCGAACTGGCCTACGAGTACATCGCCACGCCGGAGAACTCCGGTAAGACCTACGAGGGCGAAGCCATTCTCGGCGCCTCGGTTGGCCCCGTGTTTGCGGAGATCGGCTACATCACCAATGCCCATGATCGCGATGCCGAGGGCAGTGTGGTCTATGCCATCGGCGCGGGCCACGAGTTCATGCCCGGGGTCAGCGTGGATGGCGCGGTGGGTTATGACGACCCGGACGACGAAAGCGGCACCGCATTCTGGGAGCTGGGCATGAGCCGTGAGGTGGACCAGGGCACGATCTCGCTCACCTACGCCTCCCGAGACGACAGCGACGCCCAGAACCTGTTCGTCGCCGGTTTCAGCACCAGCTTCTAGTCCGGTGTCCTTGTGCAGCCTGCGCTGAAGCCTTGGTTCGTTTCCACCAATCCAAGAGGGCCATTGGCCATGGATAAGACTGAAGTCATCGAGCAAACCATCTCACTGCTCCGCGCCGAGCACTGGGATGCCCTGGATAGCCACCTGGAGCTGATGGCTGTCCAGGACATCGCAGAAGTATTGACCGAGCTGGAATCCGGCGAGGCGACAGACCTCCTGCAGCGTCTACCGCAGGATCGCCGCCCATCCGTGTTCGCGTACGCGTCACCGGCCACGCAGATCGGCATCCTCAAGGGGCTGGACGACGAGGCTGGGCGCTTCATCCTCTACCACCTTCTACCCGACGACCGCACCGCCGTGCTCGAGCGGCTGGAGCCGGACGATCTCCAGAGCATGCTGCGACTGCTCTCGCCAGAGAACGTCAAGGAGGCGCTGCGCCTGCTGGGTTACCCCGAGGAGAGCGCCGGGCGCATCATGACGCCCAACTTCCTGACGGTACGGGCAGGCTGGACGGTGGAGCACGCCCTGAAGCATGTGCGCGAGCACAGCACGGCGGGAGAGACGGTCAATGTCGTCTTCGTGGTCGATACCCGCGGCGCCCTGCTCGGGCGGGTGCGCCTGCAGGATTTCGTGCTCGGTGACCCCGGGCGGCGCATTGAGGAGGTCATGCGGGAGGACCCCGTCAGCGTCGTGGTTTCCGAGGACCGGGAAGAAGCCGCGCGGCTCATGAAGCACTACGACCTGGAAGTGCTCCCCGTGGTGGACCACACCGGGGTGATGCTGGGTATCGTGACCGTGGATGACGTCATCGACGTGGTGGAAGAGGAGGCCACCGAGGACTTCCACAAGATGGCCAGTGTCAGCGCCCTGAACTACAGCCTCAAGGACGCCCGGCCATCGCTGCTTTATCGCAAGCGTGTGGGTTGGCTGGTGCTGCTGGTATTCGCCAACGTCTTCGGCGGTACTGCCATCGCCTACTTCGAAGAGACCATCGAGGCGGTGGTGGCGCTGGTGTTCTTCCTGCCGCTGATCGTGGACTCCGGCGGCAACGCCGGCTCCCAGTCCGCCACTCTGATGGTGCGTGCGCTTGCCACCGGTGACGTGCGCATGAAGGACTGGCTGCGGTTGTGGGGCAAGGAGCTGGGTGTGGCCATCGGGCTGGGCGCGACCATGGCGCTTGCCGTATCAGTCCTCGGGCTGTGGCGAGGCGGCACGGAGCTGGCGATGATCGTCTCCCTGGCCATGCTCTGCGTCGTGATCATGGGGAGCATGATCGGTATGCTGCTGCCCTTCGGGCTGGCCCGGTTCAACCTGGACCCGGCCGCCGCCAGTGCGCCGCTGATCACCTCGATCGCCGACTTCTTCGGCATCCTGATCTACTTCTCCATCGCCACGGCGTTTCTCACGCTTCCGGGCTAAGCGCGGGAGAAAGGTGTGCATGCCAACCAAGTGGAGCCGGTGTGACGGCTCCACTTCGGTCCCTGCCTGGTTCCGGGTCGAGGCGGCGACCCCTCGCTCCACAACAAGCCAAGTCAAGAACGCCTGTACGTCGGCCTCGCCGAGTCCACGGGGGTGGGACATGTTGTGGAACCGAATGAAATAACGGATCCAGTACCAGTAGGTCTTCTCGGTTCCCGGGCCGTAACGCCGCGTGCGTATGACATCACCGACGACATCCCGCAGTCGTCGCGGGCGCTCCGGCGTGTTCATTGGTTTGGTGGCCCCCATGCCCCTCCCGCGGTAACCTCCCAAAAGAACGAGCAAAAGCCGCGGGGTCGAGGCCGGAGACGGTGGATATGCCGCCGTCACGGTGATCGAATCATCGTGACGGCAGTCCATTCACTGTTACATTTAAGGAGTTCCTGTTTGCGAATCATCCTGTCTGTGCTCGGTTTAATACTGTTTTTGTCCAGCGTTGCCATGGGGTTTTACCTTCTTGATGACGGAGCATTGTCGGGATCCGAATTTGTCAGTTTAATTGTGGCTTTCGCCATTATCGGCTTGATTATCTCCTTTGCCTCCGAGGTTCAAGAATTTTCTGTAGCAGGAAATATCGTCAAACTGAAGCAGGTCAAGCGCGATGCGGAAAGGTCAATGTCGGAGTTGGAGTCAGCTCGGACTGAAACATTCCGTTTTCTTTTGAGCCTTGCGGAAAGGCATGCAGGGGGCTTTGCTGGTGATGGGCCTGTAGACGAAAGAATCCCTGACTTTTGGGCTTTGTATTACCAGATCGAGAAGTTCGGATGCAAAGAAGATCTAGCCGATGACCTTTTGCGTGTATTGGAGACGTTGGCCAAGGGGCAAATCAATACTATTGGGTATCTCAGTGACCAAGTTTTAGCGGAATATCGTCGAGTAGGTAGTTTGCCGCCACCTTCCGAGCTGGTCAGCGTTGCCTTGAGCGAAGAATCTATCGGTCAGGCTGCGACTCGGGGTGTCTGTTCAGGTAACGCTGATAAGGTTAGAGGGTTGGTTGCCGAGGGGCTACAGGAGTATAGGAAAATCTATGATTTATACCAGCACTACAGATCCAAAATATAACAAACACGTCAAATGCGATGCTCGTGTCTCGCGCGCTTTACGCGGGCGTTACACCACATAATGAAAGTAAAATGGCGTTCAGCGAACCTGAGTATGGGTTGAGATGAAGGACATCAGTAAAAATCGGAAACCCGATGAACTGCGCCAAATGCTGGATTACCTTGGTGTCGCGGCTTTTGTGATTGATGTGGCCTCGGCCGGTGAGTTCCGTTTGGCGGCCATCAATGCTCGTCACGAACAGCTTACCGGGATGAAACACAGTGTGGTGGCCGGGCGTAGTGTCGATGAGTTGCTCTCGCCCGATATGGCAGTCGAGGTGAAATCCAGGTATCGCGGCTGTGTCGAGAGCAAGGTCGTCACTACTTATCGCGAGTCACTGGACCTTCCCATTGGCAAAACTTTCTGGCAGACGAGTCTGGTACCTTTTTTTGATGAAGCTGGAAACGTTATCCGACTACTTGGCACGGCTAACGAAATCAGTGCCCAGGTGAACTTGGAACTGGAAGCGCGCTATCAATCTACCGTGATGAGCGCCTATCTGGATGAATCACTGGACGGCATAGTAGTAGTAGATGCCCAGAACAGGATCAAGACATGGAATCGCCGTTTCCTGGAGATATGGGATATATCCGAGGAAGTTATGAATGCCCGTGACGGGCACGCGGCACTGCATGCGGTTGTCGATCAACTACAAGATCCTTCGGGATTCGTTGAAAAGGTAATGGAGCTATACGTGGATCTGGATAAGGAGGAACACGGGGTTCGTGTCGACATGAAGGATGGTAGAGTCCTCGAACGGCACTCTCGCGGATTGCACGGTCCTGAAGGCGACTATTGGGGGCGTATCTGGTTTTACCGTGATGTGACGGAATCGCATCGCATGACCGAAGAGTTGCGGCGCATGTCGAAGACCGATGCGCTCACCGGAATCGCCAATCGCCGAGCGGTAATGGAGGCCCTGGAAAAAGAGTTCGGTCGGGCGCGGCGACTGGATCATTCACTTAGCGTGTTAATCGCGGATCTTGATCACTTTAAACAGATCAACGACCGCTATGGTCACGCCACTGGCGATGCAGTGCTCAAGGAGTTCGTGCAGATTGTAACGCCCGAAATTCGGGTTAGTGACCATTTTGCCAGACTGGGTGGCGAAGAGTTCGTAATAGTCTTGCCGGAGACTGGTTTGGGCCCAGCTCGCCAACTGGCCGAGCGGTTGTGCCAGGCTGTTGCCTTTCATGCATTTGGTGGTCCACAAGCTCAATTTCAGGTCACGGTAAGTATTGGCATCGCGACCATTCGTGATCACGACCCGAGTCCGGAAGGTCTGCTTGGACGCGCTGATCGGCGTTTGTATGCGGCTAAATCTGAAGGGCGTAACAGAGTGCATCCGAAGGGAGATATAGAAGACTATGGGAGCTTGTTATCACGGCAATAGCTGGCAAAAATGAATTTCACCATTCGTGATCGGAAACGTGACGAAATCGTATCACCAACTTGCTGCGGGAAGACCAAGGTGTAACGTTATACACAGGAAGGATCTGGTGCAGACGTTTTGAAACGTTGAGATTGTTTTTACGGCGGATGTCCCTGGAGGATGTTCCTGAATTGACGGAAATCCTGAGCGATCCTGAGGTGATGAAGCACTCGGTTCGTGGCGTTTTTGATGAGACCGCTACCCGGCAGTTCGTTGAGTGGTGCTTATCCTGTTACGAGTCACATGGCGTGGGGCCATGGGCACTAATCGATAAGAAATATTCTGAACTCATAGGATTCTGCCGAGCTGGACCAGAAATGGTCTCTGATGTCGAGGAAATTAACCTCGGCTACCGCCTTGCCAAGCGCTATTGGAATAAAGGGTTGGCATCTGAGGCGGCTAGAGCAGTTCTGAGTTATGTTTTGGGAGAGAAACTGTTCAATTCAGTGGTAGTGATCATAGAGCCCGAGGATCTTGCATCGCTAAAGGTCGCCGAGAAATCAGGGTTTTCCAGCTTTGATGTGCTGGAATTTCATGGTCGGCCGGTGAGGCTATACCGGCTAACGTCCGAGCAATGGGAGGCATTGCATAACAATGCCATGCACGCGACAAGGGTGTGATGGCCCGCGTTAATAGGTAGAGGCATGGAACCAGTCATTCAGGAAGAAACAACCGGTTGTGGTATTGCGGCAAGCGCTGCTCTAGCAGGTGTCAGCTATGCTGAGGCCAAGCGAAGGGCAAACGCTTTGTGTATTCACGCCGCAGACGCGTCGCTTTGGTCGGAGACAGCGTACGTCCGGAGACTGCTGCGGGAATTTGGTATTTCGGTGTCGCCCCAGGAAACACCATTTGAGTCATGGGAGCGCGTTCCTGACAAAGCCCTCATGGCTATTAAGTGGCGTATGGAAAGGGGCAAGCCATTCTGGCATTGGGTCGTGTTTATCAGAGATGGTGGTCAGGCAAAGGTGTTGGATTCCAAAAAGACCTTGAAATCAAATATCCGTCAGGATTTCGGGCGTATCAAACCCAAGTGGTACATTGAGGTGTTCAATTAACACTTCGCAGCGGCTTAGGCTCAACTTTCAAGTGCAACACCTGACCCCTTCGGAGGTAGGCTGTTGCGATGAATACTGGATACCGACACCTCAGCAGTGAAGAGCGCGCCGTGATCTTCTGTGAACACCAACGGGGCAC
>NZ_JBLWFT010000010.1:0-115442 GCF_048323695.1 Aquisalimonas sp. APHAB1-3
GGCTGCCGCGCCTGCTCGACCGCGCCGCGCTTGAACTCTTCGCTGTATCGTCTTCTCTTCGACATGAACACTCCTTTTGCCCAGTATCGGGCTTTTTAGAAGCGTCCGTAAAATCGGGGTAGAACCCGGTTGAGCTTTTCGCCGTTGACCTCGACCGCCCGGTTGCCGAAACGAACCTCCATCGCGCGGTCGTCCGCGTTGACGGCTGTCACGCGGCCGGTGTCGCCGTTCATGACGTCGATGCCGTAGTTGTTCTTGATCTGCATCACTTTGTCGCCTTGCCGGTACACAGTGCTGCTCATCGGGCTCACCCTTTTGTGTCATTGGCCAATCTGGCAAGACGTTAACAGGCCGCAACGAACAACCAATGCCACGAGACCACCCCGTCATTGGCTGTAGAAGTGAGTCACTAAATAATAAGTCCATGGCACAGAAAGCGAACGAAAATGGAAAGGCAACAGCCAAGACACAGGCGGCGTACCGCGACCGCGGCGAGTGGCTGTTGTCGCGCTACGAGCGTGAAAGCGATATGGAGTGGCGCGATAACCCGGATGCTTTCAAGGAGTGGGCGAGTGCGCTTGCAGGGAAAACAAGCCCCTCCACGTGGCGGCTCTACCGCCGGGGACTGGTTGCAATCCTCGGGGATGTCGCTCCGATCGACCTGCTACAGCATCTCGATGCGCTGACTGGCGGCCGCGTTGCAACGAGCGAGCGCGAAGGGACCGCGCATCGCCTCCGAAAGTTGCCGGATGATGATCTACGTGAGTTGCTCCTGTTCCTTGAGAAACAGGAGCTGCGCTTAGAGCGAAAGAACAGCGATCCAATCCGGTCCATCATCATCTGCTGGCTCATCGCAGGTAGGGCGTTCGGGCTGCGCCCATCGGAGTGGTGGGGTGCAAAAATCGACGGCGACTGGATGATGGTCAAGAACAAGAAGTATCGTGCCAGTGATGGCGCGAATGAGTCAGGGCGCCGTGCGTTCGGGCCCTTCCGGCATGTCTTTATCGCGGACATGTCCCAGGAAGAGTTGGACGCGGCAAACCTAATGATCGATGCTGTTGCGGGCACTTTTGAGTACGAATCCATCCGCCAGCGGTGTTCTCGATACCTCCAGGATGCACATAAAAAATTGTGGCCGCGGCGCAAGCAGTTTTACTCGCTCTATAGTGCCCGTCACCAGTTCATCGCCGACGCCAAAGCGAGCGGCCTGTCTCCGCTGGAGATCGCAGCCCTCTCCGGGCATTTATCCATCGAGACTGCCCGCACGCACTACGGGCATCGTAATAGCGGGCGCCGGTACAGGGCGCCCGATGGGCCGGTGGAGATCGCTCTGAATACCGGCGTCGACGCACCGCTGTCGCACTCGATTGCGGGCTTCCGCGTCCTCCCGTCTCAAGACGACATCCGGGCGGTGGCAGCGCACGCCCCGAACCTTCGCCGCTATTCGGAAATGGGGTGGGACCTGCCAGAGCACCTGCACCCCAAACCCTTTGGCTGAATAGGGGTAGAGTCCATCTGCCTCAGCAGCAGCCCAGCACGCCCCCCTTTGAAAGTCAGGAACGACTAATCGCCTGTTCGGGCAACGTGATGCGCTGGGACTGCTGCATGACGTCCAGCAGCACGATGACCCGCTCTTCACCGTTACGCGCCTGGAACAGGCCCTGGTAGCCGGCGAAGGGCCCTTCGGTTATCTGCACGGGCTCGTTGGGTTTGTAATCGGTCGTCTGCGTGAGGTCCACGCAGCCGGTCTCCGGGTCGAGCTGGCGGGTGAGGGTGTCGATGATGCTGGACGGCACCGGGGTGGGATAGGTGCCGAATCGCACCAGCCCCAGCACTCCGCGGGTGGAACGGATCGGCGCCCAGTTGTCGGTGACATCGTCGAGCTCGATAAAGAGATAGCGCGGAAACAGGGACTCTGTCACGGTCGCCATACGGCCGCTGCGTCGGCGGCGTTGCCGAAGCATGGGGCGGAAGACGTGGAAGCCCTGGTTGTTGAGGTGCTCTTCGGCGCGGTGGTCTTCCTTGGCTTTGCATTGGACGGCGTACCAGTGCCGCATGGGTGCCTCTCCTCCCGGGCTGGTTGTTCTGTTTGTTCAGCGGGCTTACTTGAACTGTAGTTTTGCCGGACCTGAAGGTCCAGCCTTCGCGTGAGCGATCGTCGGGGGGACGTTTACGTCCGCCAACGCCGCCAGGGTGCGATGGGATGGTGGACCTGAAGGTCCACCCTACTGGGCTTCTCAAACCATTAGCGTCTGAGCACCATCGTTCCAACACCACATCATTCCGTGTTGCGCTTGAATCGGGCGAGCTGCTTGCGGTCGTGTTTATCGGGGCGGGACTTCGGCAGGGGGAATGCGGCGTTCTGAGCCTTGAGCTGCTCGCGGGTCTCTTCGCGACGGGCGATGCTCTCGGAGGTTTCCTCGTAGAGGCTCTCAGCCACTTTGGCGGGGCCGCGTTTGTCGGAGAGGTCGCGCACGATGATGTGGAATTCGTAGGCGTCCTTGCGCACCCGTAGCTCGTCGCCGGGGCGCACGAGCTTGGCGGGCTTGGCACGGGTGTCGTTCAGCTCGACCTTGCCACCCTGGATGGCCTCGGTGGCCAGGCGGCGGGTCTTGAAGAACCGCGCCGCCCAGAGCCATTTGTCCACACGGACGCCGTCGTCACTCATGCATCGACACGGGCCTGCAGGCCGTAGCCACCATAGATGTAGTCGGTGAGCTCGGCGATGCGGTGTTCCTGGCCGTCCACCACGGCACCGATGAGGTCGCGCACCGAGACCATGCCCACCAGCGTGTCGCCGTCCATCACCGGCAGGTGCCGGCAGTTGCGGGTGTTCACCAGCACCATGGCATGCTGCAGGGTGTCCGACGGGCTAATGACCACCACGTCGCTGGTCATGACGTCCGCGACCGGCGTCTGTGAAGGATCCCGGTGGCTCTCCACGACACGGCGCAGCACGTCGCGCTCGGTGAAGATGCCTGCGAGGCGGCCGTTGTCCATCACGGCCACACAGCCCACGTGGGCCTGGTTCATGGTGCGGACTGCGTCGGCGGCGCTGGCACCCACATCCACGGTGTGGATATCGCCTGGGCGCTTGTCGAGCAGTGTGCTGACGGGCTGATCCATGGACTTCACCTCCCCGGCGGTGCCGGTTGTTGTTGGCTTTTGTTGTTGCTTCAGGCCTGGTGCAGCGCCTCCTGCGCGACGATCAGGCCATCTTCGTCAGCATACAGATACTGACCGGCGCGGATGGTAATCCCGGCAAATGTCACCGACACATCCCGCTCGCCGACGCCCTTTTTGACACTCTTGAGCGGATGGGTGTTCAGTGCCTTGACGCCGATATCCATGGTCGCGATGTCGGCGGAATCGCGAATGCAGCCGTATACCACGACACCGTTCCAGCCGTTGTTTATGGCCAGCTCGGCGATGTTGTCGCCCAGGAGGGCGCAGCGCATGGAGCCGCCGCCGTCCACCACCAGCACCCGGCCCTCGCCGGGCTCGCTCAACGCCTCGCGCACCAGGGAGTTGTCCTCGAAGACCTTGACCGTGCTGATCGGGCCATGAAACTCGCGCCGGCCGCCGAAGTCGCGGAACATGGGGCTGGCGATGCTGAGGTTGTCCGAATGGTCGTCGCACAGGTCGGTTGTTTTCAGGCTCATGAATCCCCCGGGTTTTGCGGTATTCTCTATGGATCAGGCGCAGCGGCCGCGGGTCCTCCCGGCGCTCGCCCATGAGTCTCAGTAAGGTAAGAAACCTGCGCCGAAATGTCACCATCGCGGGAGTGACAGGCGTTTGACAGGCCCTCGGGTCCGTCGCCACTATCCGGCCGCCTGCGGCCCCACTCTGCACGGAGATCCGGCTTCATGACGCTGCCTGCCGACGCCATTCCATCGGACGACCTCCGCACCCTGCTCCAGGGCGCGCGGCGGCCCATTCTGCTTGGTGTGGCGGGGGACAGCGGCAGCGGCAAGACCACCTACACCCACGGCATACGGCGGCTGCTGGGCAACGACATGGTCACCTCCATCCCCCTGGACGGTTACCACCGGGAGGACCGCGCCCAGCGGCGGCGCAGTGGCCGCCTGCCGCTTGATCCCGCCAACAATCACCTGGACCTGGTGGAGGAGCACCTGCGCGCGCTGCGCGCGGGCAAGCCGGTGGAAGTACCAGTGTACAACCACCAGACCGGCTGCTTCGACGCGCCGCAGATCGTGCGCCCGGCGCCGGTGGTGGTGATCGAGGGGCTGCACGCGCTGTATCAGCATCTGCTGCCCCAGCTCGATTTCGCGCTGTACGTGGACACCGACCGGGACGTGAAGTGGCGCTGGAAGTTCGAGCGCGACGTCTCCTACCGCGGCCACGATCCGGCCGAGCTGGAGAGCGAGATCCAGCGGCGCGAGGCCGCCTACAAGCAGTGGATCGATTTCCAGAAGACCAGCGCCGACGTGGTGGTGAAGATCCATGAAAGCGACCTGGGCGAGCTGGCCCACCAGCAATACGACGGGCCGGTGCCGGACAACTGCTACCACATGGAGATCGTGACCGCGCCGGTGGACCTGCATCTGCCGCCGCTGCATCTGCCGATGAACCTCAACGCGGCCATGGAGGCGGACGCACGGCCGTTCATGCTGGCCATGGTGCCAAGCAGTTACTGGGGCAAGCACGTCAACGTCACCCACATCGACGGCGTCACCCCCATTGAGGCGATTCAGCAACTGGAAGATGACATCATGGCACTCACCGGCATCGCCCGGGATCTGGATTCCTGCCTGATCAGCGACGAAGCGCAGAACTCCACCATGCGGCTGGCCCAGTCCCTGGTTGCATGGCCATTCCTCGGCAAGGTGCGCTGCCTGCTCAACGAGTGGCACAACGAGGACCTGAGCTGAGCATGGGCCGATTGCTGCTCGCGGCAGTCGGCGCGGGGCTGGTGGTGGCCGCCTACGTCACGCTGCTGTACGGGTTTTTCGTCTGGATCTGGCCTGTCCTGCCCGACTGGGCGATGCTGATCGCGTTCGTGCTGATCGCCGCCGCCGTGATCGGCTCGCCCATCATGGCGCTGAAGTACTACGGTACGGTACGCTCGGCGGCGCGCAGGGCGCGCGGAGACCACACAGAGGACGACCGGCGATGACGGATGCCAAGGACCCCCGCGATCTGGTCACGCTGCTGGCAGCGGCTGCCGACGCCCAGGCGGAGGCCACAAGACGGCTGGACGAGGCGCGCGCCCGCGAGGCCGACCGCCCGCTAACCGGCGACCCGGCGCTTCTCGCCACCGTTGCTGAAGTCATCACGGCCATCGCCCGGCAAACGGACACGCGGGGTGTGCTTGAGCGCATGGCCGGCGCGGCGCGCCGCATGATGCCCGCGGCTGGCTGCGTCGTGCTGCTGCGCGCACCGGAAGGTGGCGGCGCCAATCTCGCCGCCTACTGGGACGCCGCCACGCTCTGGATCGAAGGCGCCAGCCGCCCGCAGACCATGCCCGATGCGCTGGATCGCATCAGCCGCGGAGACACCTTCCCTGCCCTGCAGCTCGACCTGGCCGGCGCGGGGGTTGCCGTGGGCGAGTTCCGCGTGTGGCTCGACCACAGCAGTGCAACTGAGGCGGACACGGCGTCTGCGCATATTATCGCGGAAGCGGCCGGCCTCGCCCTGGCCGGCCTCGCCCTGCAGACCAACGCCCGCCACCGCTCCGTGCGCGAGCCGTTGACCGGGCTGTTCAACCGTCGTTACCTCGAAGACACCCTGCAGCGGGAGCTCCACCGCTGCAGGCGCGTGAAACGCCCTCTTGGCCTGATCCAGCTGGACCTGGACGGCCTCTCCGGATTCAATCTGGAACACGGCCGCACCGCCGGCGACCGCCTGCTGCAGGCCGTGGGCGGGCTGCTGCAGTCAAGCTTCCGCGGGTCCGACGCCGCGTGCCGCATTGACGATGACACCTTCGTGGTGGTCATGCCGGACGCCGACCTGAACGACACGCGGCTGCGCGCCGAGCATCTGCGCGACCAGATCGCGGCGCTGGAGTTTCCCCTGGGGCAGCAGGTCATCCAGGGGGTGCCCGCCTCCGTCGGCGTCGCCGGCTACCCTGATCTCGCCATTACCGCGGACGAACTGATGCTGGCCGCCGACAGCGCGGTGCAGCTCGCCAGGGGCGCAGGCGGCAACACCGTGGAGATCGCTCAGCGGGCGGGGTGACCCGTTTTGCGGTACACTCGCCGGCCCATTCCGCCGCCGCCTGCCCTCAATGCAACGTAACCTGCTGCTCGGTGCCCTGTTCATCGTCATCTCCGAATTTCTGCTCGCGAGCATGAGCGCGGCGGTAAAGGTGCTGGCGGAGACCATGCCCGAGGCGATGCTGGTGTTCTTCCGCAACCTCTTCGGCCTGGCGGTGCTGATGCCGCTGGTGCTGCGCAACGGCTGGGCAAGCCTGAAAACCACCGTGCCGCACCTGCACTTCATGCGCGCGGCGGTGGGTGTGGCGGCGATGTACTGCTTCTTCTACACCATCGCCCACATGGCGCTGGCGGAGGCGCTGCTGTTCAAGCTGACGGCGCCGTTCTTCATCCCGCTGATCGCGCTGCTGTGGCTCTCCGAGACCATCCCCAACAGTGCCAAGGTGGCCATTGCGGTGGGATTCATCGGCGTCGCGTTCATTCTGCAGCCCGACGCCGACGGCATTCAGCTGGTGGCGGTTGTGGGCCTGCTCGGCGCCGTCCTGGCGGGTCTCGCCAAGGTGACGATCCGCCGCATGAGCCGCACCGAGCCGGCGGTGCGCATCGTGTTCTGGTTCGGCGCGTTCGCCACACTGATCTCCGCCGTGCCACTGCTGTGGACATGGCAGACACCCGAACCACGCGCACTGCTTTGGCTGCTGGGCATGGGGCTTTGCGCCACCACCGCACAGTTACTGCTCACCCGCGCCTACGCGCTGGCGCCCGCCGGACAGATCGGGCCATTCACCTACGTCTCGGTGGTGTTCGGCGCCATCTACGGCTGGCTCTTCTGGGACGAATACCTGGACACGCCCACATTCATTGGCATGCTGCTGGTGGTGCTGGCGGGCGTTCTCACCACCCGCGGTGGCCCAGGAAAACCGGCCACCCGGCCCGCAAAGGAGACCTGACATCATGGCCGACCGCATGCAGGTGGATTACCTGCTCACTTGCCAGGCAGACGAAGACGCCGACACCAAGGCCCGTGACATCGCCCTGGAGCAGACCGTGGAGCTGCCGAAAGACTGTGTCCCCGATGCCATCCGCGACCGGCTTGTGGGCCGCATCGAGCGCCTGGACCCTCTGCCCGACCACCGGTTCCACTGCACCATCAGCTTCGACAGCGCGCTGTTCGACGGCGAACTCACGCAGTTGCTCAACACGCTGTTCGGCAATATCTCCATGAAGGACGGCATCCGGCTCACGGACATCCGCTGGCCCGACAGCGTGCTGGACGCCGTTGGCGGGCCTGCCCACGGCATGGACGGCATCCGCCGGATGGCCGGAGCACCGGCGAACCAGGGGCTGCTGTGTACGGCACTCAAGCCCGTTGGGCTGAGCGCCCGCGCGCTGGCGGAGCGGGCCTACGCGTTCGCCCGCGGTGGCATGGACATCATCAAGGACGACCACGGCGTGGCCAACCAGGTGGACGCCCCCTTCGCCGACCGTCTTGCCGCCTGCCAGGAGGCTGTTACCCGCGCCAACGCGGAAACCGGCGGCAACAGCCTCTACTTCCCCAATGTCACCGCACCGTGGCCGGTGCTGGAAGAGCGCCTGCAGGCGGCGAAGGACGCCGGCTGCCAGGGCGTGCTGATCAGCCCGTGGATTACCGGGCTGGACGCCATGCGCTGGGCACGGGACCGTTTCGGCCTGGCCCTGATGGCGCATCCGGCGCTGACCGGCAGCCATTTCCGGCCGGAGCACGGGATATCGCCGGAGCTGCTGCTGGGTGACCTGTTCCGGCTGGCCGGCGCTGACGCGTCCATCTACCCCAACACGGGCGGCCGGTTCGGCTTCAGCCTGGCCACCTGTGAGGCGATCAACCACCGCCTGCGCTACGCCCTGGGCGGCCTGCCCGCCGCCGCGCCCACGCCGGGCGGAGGCATGGATGCCGCCCGCGCCCGTGGCTGGCTTGACCAGTACGGCACCGATACCATATTGCTGATTGGCGGAAGCCTGTATCAGCAGGGCGACCTCACCGCCGCAACCGAGACGCTGCGGGCAGCGATCGGGCGAACCTGAATCAACCGGAGTCACCATGGCCAGAATCGTTCGCGCAAATGACTACCGCTGGGATGTGCCGGTGAAGGAATACAAGACCGACGGCACCGGCTTTCGGGATATTCACCGGCAAACGCTGCTGGGTGAGGAGGCGGGCGAGGAACGGCTGAATTTCATTACCCGCTATTTCGAGATCCAGCCGGGCGGCTATTCCTCGCTGGAACACCACGAACACCCCCATTCAGTGGTGATCATCCGCGGCGCCGGAGAGGTTGTGCTGCACGATCGTGTGGAATCCATTGGTCTTCACGATTGCGTCTACATTGCGCCCCATCAATGGCATCAATTCCACGCCACCACCGATGAACCATTAGGGTTTCTCTGCATCGTCGACCGGGGGCGGGATCGCCCGCAGGTGCCTGACGAAAGCGACCTGGAGGCGCTGCGGGAGAATCCGGAGATCGCGAAGCGGATCAAGGTCTGATCACTCGAACTCCACGCCAACCACGGTCTGCGGCTCCGATGCACCCCAATCCGGTGGGTACCACCCTCTTTCCACGGCTCGGTGGAAGCTGCTGTGCGGCCATGCGCCGGGGTGGGCGACCAGGCCGTGCTTCACCGGGTTGTAGTGGATGTAGTCCCGATGCCGCCGGAAGTCGGTCTCGTCGCGAATGAGGTGCTCCCGGTACCGGCGCTGCCACACCGGTGCACCGCCTGCGCGGCGGGCGTATTCACCGGGAAGATCCGGCTGCGACTGGGTGAACAGCGCCTTCAGGATCTTCCATCGGCGCGGATAGTCCGCGTCGTCCGCGGGCAGCGTCCAGAGTGCGTGCAAATGGTCGGGCAGAACGACCATGGCGTCGATGCGGAACGGATGTGCCTGGTGGGTACGCCGGAGCGCGGTGCGCAGCCGCTGGACGTTGGCGTCACTGGTGAACAGCGGGAGGCGGTCGTGGGTGACGACGGTGAAGAAATACGTGCCACCCGGCACGCGGGTGCGGCAGTAACGGGACATGATCGGCCTCCTTGCCAATCGATGGTTTTTGTTTGAGGGGGAGAGGTTAGTCGATGGTGGGCGTGAACGTCCACCCGGCGGGTTACGGGGCGTTGCCGGGTTTCCACTTGATGCTGCACCCCATGCTCGGCACCTGCTCCGCATCGACTTCATTACCGGTGAGTGCGGCGGTTACTGCGGCACGCAGGTCATCCCCGGTCACCGGTACGCCATTGCCCGGGCGACTGCCGTCGAACTGACCCTGATAGACCAGTTCGCGCTCACTGTCGAAAAGGAAGAATTCGGGCGTGCAGCGCGCACCGAATGCGTGCGCCACCGACTGATCCTCGTCGTGGAGATAGGGGAAGGGATAGCCCACCCGCGCCTTCTCGCGTTTCATGGCGTCGAAGCTGTCATCGGGGTAGCGCTGGGCATCATTGGCATTGATGCCGACCACCGCCAGACCACGGGGCATGTATTCCCGGGCAAAGCTGGCCAGCTGCTGGCTGAGGTGGCGCACAAACGGGCAGTGATTGCACATGAAGATCACCAGCAGGGCGTCGTCGTCGGCGAAGTCGGTGCTTGCGACGATGTTGCCGTCGGTATCCCGAAGTCGGAACGGGGGTAGCGGCGTACCCAGTGGCATTGTCCCGGACGTCTTGGCAACCATCGTAATGGCTCCTTTGGCGGTTGAGTCGGTGGCTGTCTATGGTGGATCTGAAAGTCCACCCTACGCCGGGGCCGGGCCCAAGCCATCGCCTGTAGGGTGGACGTTTACATCCACCATCATCCACCGTTAAGCATGGCACGGACGGATGGTTTTCGCCGCCGGGAACGAAAACGGCCCGGCCATGAATCATGACCGGGCCGCCGTATTGAGGATGGAACAGCGTAGGGGCTTATTCGTCCTCTTCTTCCAACTGTGCTTCCTGCACAAGGTTGAGAAGCTTGTCGAGCATACGCTCACCACGCTCCCCCGTCATGTCGACGAAGGTCTGACGCACCGGGTGGGCGAGTTCGGCGAACGCGTCGCGCTCGTCCTGGCTCAGCTCAATGATCTCGATGTCGCTGTTTTCCTTGATGGTGTCCAGCCGATCGGTGTTGAGCTCCTGCTGCTTGTCGTGGATGTACTCAACCAGCTCCTGACGGGCTTCGTGGATGATCTCACGCTCTTCGTCAGACAGGCCGTCCCACCAGTCACGGTTGCCCATGAACGTAGCGATGAACTGGGCGTGATTGGCGAAGATCATGTAGTCCTGCACTTCGTAGAAGGCCATCTCTTCGTGGGCGAACACCGGCTGGATGTTGCCTTCGGCCTGCCCGAGCTGCAGGGCGGAGTAGAGTTCGCCGTACTCGACGGTGACCGGGTCCGCGCCATAGGCCTGATACGTCTCACGCAGCAGACGGTTGTCCATGGTGCGAATGGCCAGGCCGCTCATGTCGTCCGGCGTGCGGATTTCCTGGTTGGCCGTCCAGACCTGCCAGCCTTCCGGCACCACGGCGATGGGGTGCAGGTCGCGATTGCGGAACGCCTCCTGGAAGTCCTCGTTCATGAGGAATTCGTCGGAGTTCAGCACCTGCGTGTTGGTCCACTCATCGTCGGTGAGCACGAAGTTCAGGCTAAAGATCTGGCTCTCGGGCACGGTGCCGCCCAGGAAGCCGGAACCGAATGCGAGCTGGATGGCGCCACTTTGCGCGGCGTCGTAGATGTCGGTCAGGCCGCCGAGCTGGCCGTAGGGATAGAGTTCAACGGTGATGGCACCGTCGGATTTTTCGTCCATGAGCTCTGCGAACTTCGCCGCATACTCGTACTGAACGCTGCCCTCGATTTCTTCAAGGCCAAATCGCCAGGTCTGACTCTCGAATGCCGCGGCCTGCGTGCCCGCCGTCGCAAGGCCAAGCGCCACCGCCGCACAGAAACTGTTTCTCCAGAGCATCAGTACCTCCCGTTTCTACGTTAGTGTTGTCTCCAAGGGATTTAGCTGCGATCCACCTGTAACATTAACACAGCGGAAAGGGCTGTCTATCTTCCAGCCGGCAAGGGATTCGACGGCGCAGGCCGCACCACCAAAGGGCTTCAATGCACTCCAATGAGGCGCACGGAAGTTGCGGCCGGGAAAGTGTGCAAAGCCGTTCAAGTGCGTTATTGTCAAAAGGGTGTCACCGCCGAACAACCATATGACGAGGGGCGCCATGGGTGCTGGTTCACCGGGACAGACGCGGCCGCGGTCGCTGGCAGAGAAGGCGATTCGGGTAATCGACCGCACGCTCGAATACATGGAAGTCACCATCGTCGCGGGCTCCATTATTCTCATGGCCGTGCTCATGGTGTCCCACGTACTCGGCCGCATGTTCTTCCGCATCGGCGTCCCCGGCCGAACGGAAGTCACTGAACTGCTCATCGTGCTCATCACCTTCGTGGGGGTGAGCTACGCGGTCCGCCGGGCCCGCCACATCAGCATGTCAGCCATCTACGACACCCTCCGCGGCATTCCCCGCAAGGTGCTGATCATCACCATCTCCCTGGGCACCGGTGCCCTGCTGTTCTACATGGCGTGGGAGGCTGCCGGTTACGTGGAGACCACCTACAATCGCGGTCGTTCCACGTCGGCACTAGGCATCCCGCTGTGGATGATCTACATCTCCATGCCCATCGGCTTCACGCTTGCGGGCATCCAGTACTGGCTCACGGCCTTCCGTAACCTGACGACGCGCGAGTTCTACCGCTCGTTTACGGAGCTTGAGGGCTACGACGAAGTCCCTGACGGCGATCAGGGCGAAGAACAGCAGAAACAGTAGCCAGCGGGCAGGAGCACGGCACATGCGGCCAACCCCCGATTCCACAAGAGGGCACGCGGAATGCTGACTTGGATGGTCATCCTCATGGTAGTCCTGCTGTTGCTGGGCTTCCCCATGATGGTGCCGCTGCTTGCGGCAACCCTGTTCATGATGTTCACCGGCATGACCTTCTTCGGGCCGGACCAGGGAGTGAGCTGGATGTTCTCGGGGGTGGAACAGTGGGTGCTGGCCGCGGTGCCCATGTTCATCTTCGCCGCCGACATCATGACCAAGGGGCATACGGCCAACCGGTTGCTCGACCTGGTCAGCGCTTTCGCCGGGCACCTGCGCGGCGGCCTGCCCATCACCACGGCGGCGAGCTGTACGCTGTTCGGCGCCGTGTCCGGCTCCACCCAGGCGACCGTGGTCGCCATGGGCGGACCCATGCGCCCACGACTGCTGAAGAAGGGCTATTCCGACAACTTCTCACTGGCGCTGATCATCAACGCCAGCGACATCGCGCTGCTGATTCCGCCAAGCATCGGCATGATCGTCTACGGTGTGATCGCGCGCGGCGCCTCCATTGGCGACCTGTTCATCGCCGGCATCCTGCCGGGGCTGATGATTCTGGTGATGATCTCGGCCTACTGTTACGTGTATTCGCGCATTGCGGGCATCGAGCCCGAGGAGCGCACGCCGTGGCGCGGCCGGCTGACGGCGCTCAGGGGCGCGATCCTGCCCCTGGGCTTTCCGATCATCGTGGTGGGCGGCATCTACACCGGCACCTTCAGCCCGGTGGACGCGTCGGCCATGGCCGTGCTCTACGCCTTCATCCTCGAGGTGGTCATCTACCGCAAGGTGAGTCTGAAGGACATCGGCTCCATCGCCCTGTCCACGGGCATGATCACCGCCGTCGTGTTCATCCTCGTGGCCATCGGCTACGCCTTCTCGCAGGCGCTGTCCACGGCCGGCGTGCCGCAGCAGATTCTCACGCCCATCGTGCAGACGTTCGGCGACAACCAGTACGCGGCGCTGGCGCTGATTGCCGTGGCCTTCTTCATCGGCTGCATGTTCGTCGACCCGATCGTGGTGATCCTGATTCTCACCCCGCTGTTCCAGCCGCTGGTGCAGGCCGCCGGCCTGGATCCGGTGCACGTGGGCGTGATCGTCACGCTGCAGGCGGCCATCGGGTCGGCCACACCACCATTCGGCTGTGACATATTCACGGCCATGGCCGTGTTCCGAAGGCCGTACTTTGACGTGATTCGCGGCACGCCGCCGTTCATCTTCATTCTGCTGCTGGCGACGGTCATCCTGATCATGTTCCCGCAGATTTCGCTGTGGCTGCCGTCGATGGGGGCGCAGTAGGCCGGTAAGGTGGTGGGACGGTGGACCTGAAGGTCCACCCTACGCATGACCCAGGCACCACCGTATCATCGACGTAGGGTGATCCGGGTCACACGGCGTGATCCGGCGTAGGGTGGACGTTCACGTCCACCACCCCACTCTACCCCTCGGTGGCCACGCGGTTCTGCAACATCTTGGTGACGCGGTACACGCTCTCGAGATGCGGCACGGACACGCCGTGGCTCTCGGCGGCGCGGATGACGTTGCCGAGGATGGCTTCCACTTCCATGGGCCGGCCGTTGAGGTAATCCAGCGCCATGCTGTTGTGGTACGGCGGCATCTTGCGGGTGCCGCCGATGCTCTTCACGGGCAGGTCCCCGGGCATGGGATGACCGGCGGCGGCGGCCACGTCACAGACCTCCTGCATGAGCGTGACCATGAAGTCCTCACCACCGGGGGCGTCGAGAATGGTGGTGGTGGTGGCGCCGCCGGCAATGACGGACACCGGGTTGAACGCCGCATTCCACACCGCCTTGCGCCAGCGCTCGGTGACCAGATTCTCGGACACGGGGCACTCGATGCCACCGGCGGTCAGCAGTGCTGACAGCCGCTCGGCCGCAGTACCCGCGCCAGAGGGGTATTCGCCGATCACGAGCCGCCCGTAGGCCTTGTGCTCGGCCTGGGCCTTGCCGGTGCGGCTCACCGCAACGAACGCGAGGCCGCTGACCAGCGGATTGTCCGGGAACGCTTCGTGGATGGGGCGTTCGATATCGATGCCGTTTTCCACCAGCACGATGACGGTGTTCGGCCCCACCGCCGGGCGAATCAGGGCCGCACGGTCCAGGTCGTCCAGCACCTTGACGCTCAGCAGCACGAAATCCTGAGCCTCGGCCACATCCTCGACCCGTTCGTGGACGGCGGCGGGCCGGAACGAGAGATCGCCCATGTCGCGGCTGTGCAGCTGGAAGCCGTGTTCGCGGATGGCGTCAGCCTCGGAGCGGCTGACCACCTCCACCTGCGCACCACCGCGGTGCAGGATGGCGCCGTAGAAGCTGCCGATGGCGCCGGCGCCAACGATCAGTACGCGGGGTGTGGTCTCGGGCATTGGGTCCTCCTCATCGAATTTCAGGTGTTGTGTGTTGTTTTATGGTGGACGTGAACGTCCACCCTATGCCGGACGACGCCGTGTGACCCGGATCACACGTAGGGTGGACCTTCAGGTCCACCACCGCACGCCACTACTCCTCGTCCTCTCCTTCTCGCGGCACCACGACGAGAATGCTGCACCGGAGCTCATCAAGCAGAGTCGTGCCCACGGAGCCGTGCCACCATCGGGCGAGCCGACCGCGCGGGGTGTGGCCCACCACCACCAGGTCGGCGTCGAGCTCCTTCGCCAGGTGGCTGATCTCGATCACCGGCTCGCCCTCGCGGCGGTGCCCGGTGACGTCCAGCCCGCAGCCGCGCAGCCGCTCCACCCCCTCGTCGAGACTGGCCTGCACTTCGGCCATCTGCTCGTCGATCCAGTTCTGGGGGTAGCCTTCCTGCATGAATCCCAATGACGCGGGCAACCGCAGGACCGCCAGCAGGTGCACGTGGGCCCCGGTCATCTTCGCCACCTCGGCGCCCTGGTCCAGGGCAAGGCGGCCGGCCTCGGTGCCGTCGTAGGCCATCAGTATCTGTCGATAGAGTGTCATTGCTTGATCAACCTCCCCATGAGCCACGCCGGGATCAGCGCCAGCAGGAACACCACGCCCAGGACCATGAAGCTGTCCTGGAAACCGCGGGCGTAGCCCTGCCGGTACACCATCTCGCCCAGAAAGCGCAGCGCTTCGGGCTCCAGTCGATCCGCACTTACCCCCAGACGCTGCGCCAGCTCCTGGAAGCTGGCCAGCATCTGCCGGGTCATCGGATTGTCCGCCGTCTGCGTCTGCGCCATCACTTCCGTATGAAACCACGTTCGGCGGTCGAGAATCACGGATAACGCGTTAACACCCAGTGCGCCACCCAGTTGTCGGGAGAAGTTCACCGCGCCGGCGCCCTGGGAAACCTGGCTGAAATCCAGTGTGCGCAGGGAGCCGGCGTTGATGGACGGCAGCCCGAGCCCCATCCCGACACGCCCCAGTGTGATCCAGAACACCATCACCCAGAAGGCGGTGTTCACATCGGCCATGCCCAGCGCAAAGCAGGATACGGCAATCAGCACCAGGCCGATGGCAATGGGCACGTGGGGCGGCAACCGGTCGCTGAGGTGCCCGGACAGCGGGAAACTCAGGGCCATGACCAACCCGGCGGGCATGAGCAGTAGCCCGGCCTTGGTGGCCGTGAACTGCTGGATTTCCTGGACAAACAGCGGGATGAGATAGGTGGTGCCGAACAGCGCCGCGCCGAAGCAGAAGCCGATGATGGAGCCCGCGGCAAACCCCGGCACGGCGAAGATGCGCACGTTGATGAGCGGCTCGTCGGAGCGGAGCTGCCAGTAAATGAACGCCAGCAGCGACGCCGCGGCGGCCATGAGCAGGCCATGGATGAGCATGCTGTTCCACCCCAGCCGCTGGCCGTTGGAGGTGGCCCACAGAAGGCATACGAGAAACGCGACCAGGAACGAGAACCCGACCCAGTCGAACACCGGGCGCGGCCCGCGGGACTCCCGGCCGCCCAGGAACAGCATCGCGAAGGCGATGCCGACGAGGCAGGTGGGAATGGGCAGGAAGAACACCGCCCGCCAGGAGAACCAGTCCACCAGGACGCCACCCAGTGCCGGCCCCACCGCCGGGCCGAGGATGACGCCCAGGCCGTAGATGCCCATGCCGAGGCCGCGCTGGCGCTGCGGAAAGACCATGAAGATGATGGTCATGGCCAGCGGCTGGATGATGCCGGCCATGGCGCCCTGCACCACCCGCGAGAGAATCACCATGTTCTCATTCACGCTCAGGCCGCCGGCCACGGCGGAGAGGATGAAGATGATCATGGCGCCGATGTAGGCCGCGCGCATGCCGAAGGCGCTGAGCGCCCAGGCGGAGAGCAGCATGAACGCCGTCATGGCGGCGAGAAAACCGGTGGAGAGCCACTGCGCCTGACTCTGGTCGATGCCGAACACGCCCATGATGTCCGGGATGGCGACGTTGACGATGGTAGTGGCAAGCGTCATGGACAGCGTGCCCAGCATCACCGTGGCCGTGGCCAGCCACTTGTAGGCCGGACCGTAGCGCTGGAAGAGCTGTTCAGTCTCTGACGTCAATCCGCACCTCGACCATCATCCCGGGGCGCAGCCTCGCATCGGGGTCGTCGAAGGCGATGCGCACGGGGATGCGCTGGGTGATCTTGGTGAAGTTGCCACTGGGGTTGGGGTTCGGCAGCAGGGCGAACTCGCTGGTGGCAGCGCTGCCGATCCGCTCGACGCGGCCGCTGAAGTCCTCGCCGCGGTAGCCGTCCACCCGGATGCGCACGGGCTGGCTCTCGACGACCTGGGCGATCTCCGTCTCGCGGATGTTGGCCTTCACCCACACCGCCCCGGGCTCGTGCACCAGGAGCAGGTTCTGCCCCGCCTGGACGTGCTCACCGGCATTGACGAAGGTCTCGGCCACCACGCCGTCGATGGGGCTGCGCACGGTGCGGTCGCTCACCGCCAGCGCGGCCTCCTCGCGCTCGGCGCGGAGCGCGTCGATCCGCGCGTCCAGCGTGGCGGCGGTGGCGGCGAGCACTTGCTGATGCGCCTCCTCGGCCCGGGCCTCGTCCACGGCGGCGCGGGCCTCTTCCAGCCGCGCCCGCGCCGAGCGCAGATCGCTCTCCGCCAGCCGCAGCCCGTGGCGGGCGTCGTCCACCTCCTGCTCGGAGACCATGTCGTCCTGCGCCATGCCGCGCAAGCGCTCCAGATCGGCTTCCGCCTTCTCCCGCTGACTGGTCTGGCGCTCCACGTCCGCCTCGGCCACGCTCACCTGCCGGCGCGTGCGCTCCACCCGGGCGGTGTCACGGGCGCGGGCCAGGGCCAGCTCCGCTTCCACCTGATCCAGCTCCCGGCTCAGCGCCTCCACCCGCGCCTCGTAGACTGCAAGGCGGTGCTCCGCCTCGCGGGCGTCCACGCGCACCAGCACGTCGCCCGCCTGGACGCGGTCGCCCTGGCTGAGGTCCATCTGTTCCAGCCAGCCGGGTAGCCGCGACGCCACGGTGACCATGTCGGCCTCCACACGCGCGTCGATCTCGGTGACGAGCGTGAGCTGCTTGTAGAGCCAGTAGCCGCCCCCCACCACCAGCCCCAGCAGGACCACGGCGGCGATGACGAGTTTGCGGCCGTGGCCCTTGCCCGGCTTGTCCTTGTGTGGCTGCCCGTCGCTCATCCCAGCCGCTCCGCCTGATCACGGACCCGCCGCAGCACGTCCAGGCACTGCCACAGCTCCTGCTCGGGGATGTCGTCGAGAATCTCCCCGCGCAGCTCCGCCGCCACGGTCTCAATCTCCTCCACGGTGGAGCGCGCCTTGTCGGTGAGGTAGATGCGCCGCACCCGGCGGTCGTCACTGCACACCAGCCGCTCGATCCAGCCGTCCGCCGCCAGCCGGTCCAGCAGGCCGACCACCGACGGGCCTTCCACGCCCAGGCGCTCGGTCAGCGCCTTCTGCGTGAGCCCCTCACCACTGCGCCAGACGTTCAGCAGCGCTCGCCACTTGGACTGGCTGAGGCCCAGTGGACGCAGCCGCTCATCCAGGCGCATGCGCAGCACGCGCGCCGTCTCCGCGATGGCGGAGCCGAAGCGGCTGAGGTCGCTGAAGTTGTCTTCGCGGGTGTCGGTATTGTCTGGCATTGTTAGGATCTTAATAGATAGGATCCTAGTAAAACAGCGTTTCGTTTTCGGCGCAATGCGTCGTAGAGTGACACCGTTATCGGTCGCGGCTGAAGCCGCTCCCACGGGATGGAGTGCCACCTGCTGTGGGAGCGGCTTCAGCCGCGACCCCCATCAAGAACACGTTCGACACGGAGGAGCCCATGGCCCACTACGGCGACCACCAGCTGCAGATCTATCAGGCAGGGCTGAAAGGCGCACGCCCGCGGCTGCCCATGCGCATGGAGGATCTGGAAGAAGCCGCCCACGCCGTACTGTCCAAGGAGTCGTACTGGTACGTGGCCGGTGGCGCCGGCGAGATCACAATGGACGCCAACCGCACGGCCTTCGACAAGTACCGGATCCACCCGCGCATGCTCACCGACGTCTCCGAGCGCGACCTGTCCGTGACGCTGTTCGACCGCACCCTGCCCTCGCCCCTGCTACTGGCTCCCATCGGCGTGCAGAGCATCATCCGCCCGGAAGCGGAGCTGGCCGTGGCAAAGGCCGCAGCGGCGACCAACGTGCCGATGATTCTGTCCACGGTCTCTGCCCACAACATGGAGCGCGTGGCCGAGACCATGGGCGACGCGCCGCGCTGGTTCCAGCTCTACTGGCCACGTAGCCCGGAGCTGGCCGCCAGTTTCGTGCAGCGCGCCGAGCAGGCCGGTTACGAGGCGGTAGTGGTCACTCTGGACACGAAGATGATGGCGTGGCGGGCGCGCGACCTGCAGAACGCCTTCCTGCCGTTCCTCAATGGCCAGGGGCTCTCCAACTACACCTCGGACCCGTGGTTCCGCAGCACGCTGGATTGCCCCCCGGAGGAAGACATCCGCCCGTCGGTGAAGCGCTGGTCGGAAGAGTTCGCGGCGCCCTTCAAGACCTGGAAGGACCTGGCCGCACTGCGGGAGGCGACCAACCTGCCCATTCTGGTCAAGGGCGTACTGCACCCGGAAGACGCCCGCCTGGCGCTGGAGCACGGGGTGGACGGCATCGTGGTCTCCAACCACGGCGGCCGTCAGGTGGACGGCAGCATCGCCGCCATCGACGCCCTGCCCGGTGTCGCCACCATGGTCAACGGCCGCGTGCCGGTGCTGTTCGACAGCGGCATTCGCACCGGTTCGGACGTGCTCAAGGCCAAGGCCCTTGGCGCCGACGCGGTGCTCCTTGGCCGGCCGTACATCTGGGGCCTGGCGCTGGACGGGGAAGACGGGGTGCGGGAGGTGATCAAGCGCGTGCTGGCGGATGTGGACCTCACCATGGCGCTGGCGGGCAAGGCGCGGTTCGCGGAGGTGGACGGGAGTCTGCTGGTGGATTAGGGGCTTGTCTGGTGGACCTGAAGGTCCACCACCCCGAACGCGATATTCAACATCAACACCAACTCGCGCCACTGGCGCACATGCGAGACGACACGATGATCGAAGAAGGCACTCTGCTCTGGGAGCCCGATGCCCGGCGCATTGACGAGGCGAACATCACCCGCTTCATGCGCTGGCTGAACGACACGCGCGGCCTCGACCTGTCCGACTACGACGCCCTGTGGCGCTGGTCCACGGAGCACCTGGAGGACTTCTGGGCCGCCGCCTGGGAGTATTTCGACTTCAAGGCCACACCGTACGAGCAGGTGCTCACCACCCGCGAGATGCCCGGCGCCGAGTGGTTCACGGGCAGCCGGCTCAACTGGGCGGAGCATGCCCTGCGCCACGCCGACGGTAACAAGCCGGCGCTTTACCACTGCTCGGAGGTCCGCGAGACCACCGGCACGGTGACCTGGCGCGAGCTGCAGGAGCAGGTAGCGGCAGCCGCCGAGGCCCTGCGGCAGCTCGGTGTCGAGCGCGGGGATCGCGTGGTCGCCTACATGCCGAACATCCCGGAGGCCATCGTCGGCGTCCTCGCCACCGCCAGCATCGGCGCGATCTGGTCGTCCTGCTCGCCCGATTTCGGCACGCCCAGCGTGGTCGACCGCTTCTCGCAGATCGAGCCCAAAGTGCTGCTGGCCGTGGACGGCTATCGGTACAACGGCAAGGCGTTCGACCGCATGGCGGTGGTGGAGCACCTGCAGAGCACCCTGCCCAGCGTGGAGCACACGGTGCTGCTGCCCTACCTGGACGGCAACGCCGATCCGTCCCGCCTGACCCGCACGGAAACCTGGGATCAGTTCCTCGCGCGCGGCGCCGGCGCGGCACTGCGCTTCGAGCCGGTCCCGTTCGATCATCCGCTGTGGGTGCTCTACTCTTCCGGCACCACCGGCATGCCAAAGGCCATTGTGCACGGCCACGGCGGCATTACCGTCCAGCACACCCTGGCGGGCCACCTGCACAGCAACGTCTCTCCCGGTGATGTGTGCTTCTGGTTCACCACCACCGGCTGGATGATGTGGAACGCCCTGACCGGCATGCTGCTCAACGGGGGCACGCTGGTGCTCTACGACGGCAACCCCGCCTACCCGGACATGGACCGCCTGTGGCGTCTGTGCGAAGAGGTGAAGATCACGCAGATGGGCATCAGCGCGGCGTTTCTCACCGCCTGCATGAAGGCGGGCCGCCGCCCGCGGGATCACTACGATCTCACCCACATCCGCGGCATGGGCGCCACCGGCTCGCCCCTGCCGCCGGAAGGCTTCCAGTGGGTGTACGACGCGGTCAACCCGGACGTGCACCTCGCCTCCAGCAGCGGCGGCACGGACGTGTGTGCCGGTTTCGTCGGCGGGGTCTCCACCCTGCCCGTGCGCGCCGGCGAGATGCAGGCGCGGCTGCTCGGCGCCAGCGTCGAGAGCTGGGACGACGACGGCCACGCGCTGATCGACGCCGTGGGCGAGATGGTGATCACCCGGCCCATGCCGTCGATGCCGCTGTTCTTCTGGGGGGATGACGACGGCAGTCGCTACCGGGAGAGCTATTTCGAGATGTTCCCGGGCATCTGGCGCCACGGGGACTTCATCAAGATCACCTCCCGCGGCACGTGCATCATCTACGGCCGCTCCGACTCGACGCTCAACCGCTACGGCGTGCGCATGGGCACGGCGGAGATCTACCGCGTGGTCGAGGACCTGGACGCGGTGCAGGACAGCCTGGTGGTGAACATCGAGCGCGGCGACGGCCAGTTATACATGCCGCTGTTCGTGGTGCTGGCCGACGGCACCGCCCTGGATGAAGCACTTGAGAAGGCGATCCGCGACAAGGTGCGCCGCGATCTGTCACCGCGCCACGTGCCCGACGCCATCGTGGCCGTGGACGGCGTGCCGCGCACGCTCAGTGGCAAGAAGATGGAAGTGCCGGTGAAGAAGCTGTTGCTGGGGTATCCGGAAGAGAAGGCAGTCAGCCGCGACGCCTGCGCCAACCCGGAAACCATCGACGCCTATCTGGCCTTCCGACGCGAGCTGGTCAACTGACAAGGCTGGCGCCGGTTTACCAATCGGCATAAATTGAGAAACGAGAGAATAACAACACCACGTGTGATGATGGAGGAGCAAGACATGAGTATCAGCAGAAAAACCCTGACCGCAGGCGCCCTGGGCGCCGTACTGGCTTGGGCCGGTTCGGCCGGCGCCGACGACATCAACCTGCCCGGCAGCATCGCCATGACCGCCTACGGCACCGGGTCGGCCGGCTACACGCAGATGGCTGCCCTGGGCAATCACCTGCAGAACAACTACGGCACGTCCGTGCGCATTCTCCCCGGTGAGAACGACGTGGCCCGCATGACGCCCCTGAAAACGGGCCGGGTGCCGCTGTGCTCCTGCGGCATCGCCAGCTTCTACGGGGCCGAGGGTGTGTTCATGTTCTCCGGCCCGGACTGGGGCCCGCAGGACATCCGCGTGGTCGGCACATCCATCGCCAACTTCGGTCTCGGGCTCGCTGTGGCCGGTGACATCGGCGTGGAAACGCCGGCCGATCTGGAAGGCAAGCGCATTGCCTACATCCGCGGCGATGACGCACTCAACTTGGGTGCCGAGGCCTTTCTCGCCTTCGGCGGCCTGACGTGGGACGACGTGGAACGGGTCGAGTTCCCGGGCTACGGCCGCTCCTTCGAGGGCATCATCGCCAACCAGGCGGACGCCGCTTTCACCATGACCGTGGCGCCACCGGCGCAGCAGCTCGACGCCAGCCCCCGCGGCATCACCTGGCCCCGGCTGGATCCGGATGACACCGAGGGGTGGGCGCGTTTCCAGGAGGTCGCCCCCTACTTCCAGCCCCATACGGTCACCCTTGCAGCCGGTGGCTATGACGACGACAACCCCTGGGTCGGCTCCAGCTACCCCTACCCGATCCTGGTGGCCAACCGGGACGTGGATGACGCGATGGTCCGAGACCTGCTGCGCGTGCTGATCGAGGACAACGACCAGTACAAGGACGCCGCACCCGGGCTCGCCGGCTGGTCGCTGGATAACCAGAACATGCAGTGGGTCATCCCGTTCCACGATGCGGTGGTGGAGTATTACAAGGAAATCGGCCACTGGACCGACGCGATGCAGGAGCACCAGGACATGCTGGTGGATCGGCACCGCACCATCCGCATCGCCTGGGGCCAGTACGTCTCCGACAATCCGCCCCGTGACGAAGACGCGTTCAAGGAAGGCTGGATGGAAGCCCGCGCGGCGGCACTCGAGGAAAAGGGCCTGGATCCGATCTTCCGCTGATCGTCATCCACATCTGCTCTAACGTGTGGCGGGCACCCCGAGGTGTCCGCCACCTTGACTTCATCGCCTCGACCACACTGCACAGGGCACTTCGGCCATGAGCACTCCGAACGCCGCGACCAACCCTCCCGAGCCGGAACAGATCGCCGGCATCCGCACGCTTCACGGCCCCTGGGCGTGGCTGCCACGGCTGGCGGCGCTGATGCTGAGCCTCACGGCGCTGGATTACCTGCTCAACCTCGGCTACCTCTCGGTGATCACCCGGGTGGAAAGCCAGTTCTTCTACACGGTGGTGGCGCTGATGCTGCCGCTGGTCTACATCCTCTGGCCCATGTGGCCCGGCGCGAGCCGCACCCGCGTGCCCTGGTACGACGTGGTGCTGTTCCTGTTCGCCCTGGGGGTGTGCGGCTATTTTGTCTACAATGCCGAACAGATCCTCGACCGCGGGTGGGAGTACGCCGCCCCGGACCACGCCGTGGTCATGTCGTTCCTGTTCTGGGGGGTGATCCTGGAGGCCACCCGGCGCGCCGGCGGCCTGACCATCGCCATTATCGTGGCGCTCGCCAGCCTCTATCCCCTGGTGGCCGACACCATGCCCGGCCCCATCCAGGGGTTTCCGGCCAGCCCGACGGAGACGGCCATCTACCACGCCATGAGCCGCGAGAGCGTCATGGGCATCCCGCTGCAGGCATTCGCCAACCTGGTGATCGGGTTTCTGCTGTTCGGCGTGGCCCTGCAGCATACCGGCGGCGGCAAGTTCTTCATCAACCTCGCCTTCGGCCTGCTCGGCCACGTGCGCGGCGGCCCCGCCAAGGTGGCCATTTTCTCCAGCGGGCTGATGGGCTCCATGAGCGGCAGTGTCATCACCAACGTGATGACCACCGGCGTGCTCTCCATCCCGGCCATGCGGCGGGTCGGTTTCAGCCGCTCCTATGCCGGCGGTGTGGAGGCCTGCGCCTCCACCGGCGGCGTGCTGATGCCCCCGGTCATGGGCGCCACGGCGTTCATCATGGCCACGTTCCTGAATGTGCCCTACGCCCAGATCGCCCTGGCGGCGGCGGTGCCGTCGGTGCTCTATTTCCTGGGGCTGTTCATCCAGATCGACGCCTACGCCGCGCGCTACGGCCTCAAGGGTCTGCCGAAACCGGAGCTGCCGTCGCTGAAGCGCACCCTCAAGGAGGGGTGGTACTTCATCTTCGTGTTCGTGCTGCTGATCTGGATGCTCTTCTTCCTGCGCCGGGAGGCGATCGCACCTTTCTATGCCACGGCGCTGCTGCTGTTCATCAACCAGGTGCTGCCCTACCAGCGCTGGGGCTGGCAGGACGTGCTCAATTTCTTCTCGTCGGCGGCCAAGCTGTTCGCCGAACTGATCGCCATACTCGCGGGTGTGGGGCTGCTCATCGGTGCCCTGTCCATGACCGGGCTCTCGGGCACCATCGCCAACGACCTCATCTACCTGGCCGGCGGCAGCACACTGGTGCTGCTGCTCATGGGGGCTCTGACCAGCTTCATCATGGGCATCGGCATGACCGTGACCGCGGCCTACATCTTCCTGGCCGTCGCACTCGCCCCGGCGCTGATCCAGGGCGGCGGCATGAACCCCATGGCCGTGCACCTGTTCATTCTCTACTGGGGGATGCTCAGCTTCATCACGCCACCGGTGGCCCTTGGGGCCTTCGCCGCCGCCACCATCGCCGGCTCTCGCTCCATGGAGACCGGGCTGCAGGCCATGCGCCTGGGCAGCGTGATCTACTTCATTCCGTTCCTGTTCGTTCTCAACCCGGCGCTGATTCTCCAGGGCAGCCCCCAGGAGGTCATGCTGGTGCTGGCCCAGGCGCTGTTCGGCGTGCTGGTGATCGCCGGCGCCATGCAGGGATATCTGCTGTTCGTAGGGGATCTGTGCCGCAATGCCGTGCTGCAGTGGCCCATTCGGGGGATGCTGATCGTCGGCGGCATGGCTATCGCCGTGCCCGGCGGCGGGCCGGTGCCGTTAACCAACCTGGAGCTGTCATTCATCAGTGCCGGAATGCTGATCCCGGCGGCGATAATTGCATTCTGGACCAATCGAAACGTGCGGGTCCATCCGGAGAACCCGTGATCCGCGCGGGTTCGGACCCGGATTGCAGGCGAACGCCCGGCAGGTCGCTCGAGCCGGGCCGTGCGGTGTCGTGCGCGGGACGCACTCCTACGGTGCTGTAATCGCGGGCTCGGGTTGATCGCCCACGGCCTTCCGGAACCAGGCGTCCAGCTGGGACGCACACGCCTCCCAGCCGGGCTCGATCATGAACATATGACCGTGCCCCGGGAACTCGAGATACTCGGTGCCGTGATAGTCCGCGATCTCGCGGGCCATCTCCGGCACCGTGGTGCCGTCCTCAGTACCCACGACGGTAAGCAGGGGGCAGGTCACGCGGCTGAGGTCGGCGGCGATCTCGCCCTTAAGCACTTCCACGGCAACCCTGGCGGACTCGGGGGTAAGCCTCTGCCACAGCTCCCGGTGCTGCTCCGGATCGCACTGGTTGAACACCGATTTCGACGCCACCCGGAAGCCCGGCTTGATGGGCTTCTTGCGCAGCATGGCGGGAATGGATTTCAGGCCGTGAAGCGCGAACCACAGATTCATGGGCGGATTGCGGAACTTGACTCCGGCGACCGGGGCGGATGCAGCGAACACGGCAGCCTTCAGCGGCATCTCCTGAGCGAGCACCTGTGCGATGGCGCCGCCCATGGAGTGCCCGACCAGAATCACCTCACCGAGCTCATCGATGACACCGCGCACCTCGTCGACGTAATCCTGCAACGAGATCCGGCCGAGGTCCGGCAGCGTCGGATTCGGACCGTGGCCCCGGAGGTTCAATGCATCGCACTGGTAGCCGCGCTCGGCGAAGTAGCCCATGAACGGGTGCCAGTACCAGGAGCCGCCGCTGGAGCCGTGCACGAACAGGATGCGCGGCCCGTGCTCACCTGCATGGTCGACCGCAAGGCCGTTGATGGTGCGCTGCTGGATGGTCACTGCCATGATTCACCTTCGGTCCGACGTGCTGCCGGGGCCCGCTCGCAGACCCCGGCGTCGCGTTCTCACTGCTGGTTGCCGTACCAGAACCACTGGCCGTCGTCCTGGATGAGCATGGCCCCGGAGGGCAAGGACTGGCTGCCGAAATCCGTGCGGATTGCACCCTCGACAACCGCCTTGTCGCCGTCGCGTTCGAAGGCGGTGAGTTCGATTTCGTAACGGCTCAGCGCGGGGACGACCTGGGAGAGCATGGCACGCTGGTCGGAGCGGTCCCGCCCCTCGTCCCGATAGTCAGGGTGGTAATGCTCCATGATCGCGTCCATGTCGCCGGAGAGTACGGCCTCCTCATCACTCCGCACGAAGGCCTGCACGTCGTCGGGCAGCTCTACCGCGGGCTGCTCGTAGTCGCCGGGATCCTCGGTGCCGTCGATTGTGGCGCCGTAGGCAAACCGCACCACATCCGCGTTGAACGCTTCCGCCTCGTCCACGTGGATGAAGTGCGCGGCATCATCATAGAACTTCACCACCGGCGCAGCGCCCTGTTCGGAGAGCGCTTCCCAGGCGGGGCGAACCACATCCCAGCGCATATCCTCATTGCCGGTGGCGGCCGTTGTGGGCAACAACGGATCCCGCTCCCCCAGTGCCAAGAACACGGGGATGGTCAACTCGTCAAGGCGTTTCACCAGGCTGTCGGCATCGTCGCTGAGACCCTCGATACCCATGGTGTAGATATCGCGAACGAAAGCGATGATCCAGGCCTCGTACTCCTCCTGATTGCCGTCGATCATGCCGACCCGGGTTTCGGTGAGGAACTCGGAATCCTGGGTATCACGCAGGAAGAAGCCGACACTGGCCTCGCGTGTCTCGCCGGTATCCGGGTCCCGCTCACGGAAGGAGTAGAAATCACGAATGTCCTGCTCGGTCTTCGCCCACTCCTGCTCCAGGCGCCCGAGGGGCTCCCACACTGCCTGCCAGTGCTCGAAGTCGCGCTTGTACTCGGGATCCATCCACGGCAGCTCGCCGCCCGGCAGAGTCAGAACCCGCGGGTACTCCTCCAGGCCGGCCGGTGCCGCGAGGATCAAACGGTCCACCTGCTCCGGCCAGTCCAGCGCGTAGCCGAGCGCCCACTGAGCCCCCATGGAATGCCCCATGAAGGTGGCCCCCTGGATGCCGAGCCTGTCCGCCAGCAGCTCGTGAATCGCCTCGCGGGTGTCCTGCAGAGTGCGCGTGTACGTATCGGCGTCGAGATTGCCGGGGATGGACTTGCCATAGTGAGGGATGTCGAACGCAATCACCCGCAGCCCACGCTCGAGCGCATCACGCATCATCAGTGAGAAGCTCCCCGCGTCCGCACCCTTGCCATGCACCAGCACCAGCACGGGGGCGTCCTCCCGGGCGGCATCCCCACCGTACTCATCCATGTACGCGATCTCGTAGGCCATGCCCCGGGCGTCGGTGACGGTCTCGTAGTTCACGGGGAACGGGTAGACCACCTGATCCCGCCAGAAGCTCTCGGCCGGATCGCCAGGCTCCACACGCGGCGTCTCCATGTCGGAGACATCGAACCGTTCCGACGGCACGGGCGAGGTCTGGCATGCTCCCAGCAGGGCCGCCGCCCCCGCAGTGATCAGCAGCCGCCAGCGGAGTTGTTGGCATAAGTCCTTCATGGGGTGTGCTCCTTCAGTCACGATCCAGCGTCAGGAATTCCAGCAGGGAGGCAGCACATGCCTCCGGTGCCTCAACATTCATGGAATGACCGATCCCGTCGATGAGCTGCAACTCGCAGCCCGGCATGCACTCGGCCATTTCCTCCACATCCGCCAACGGAATCCAGGCATCCTCTCGACCGCGCACGATGCGGCGCGGATGCGTCAGCTCCGCCTGGCGCCTCCGCAACTGCCCGGACCGATACGTCTGATCCAGATGATAGGGGGTGCCAAGCCAGACACCGTCGCTCAGCACGCGGGTACGGCCGAGAAGGTGCTCGAACAGGGTACGCTGATCGGCACTGGTCTCGGCGCGGAATCGCGGCTGCCCACCAGAGCCGAGCGATTCAGGCTCGAACAGGCTGGATACGGCCGTGGCAAGGCCCATGCGGGCCACGTCCATGTCATCGCGCATGACACGGAATCCGTCCAGCTGCGACTGCGCGAACGGGAGCCCCATGGGTCCCACCGGCGAGAGACTGAAAATCCTGCCGAAACGCTCCGGCTCGGCGAGCAGCATATGGGTGGCAATGAGGTCACCCGTGGAATGGGTGAACAGATGGCAGCGACCGATCTCCAGGCGATCGAGCAGGGCCAGCATATCGGCGGCGTGGACCGCCATGCCGTAGTTGGCGTAATCGGGCGCCGGCTCGGGTTTGGGAGAGTCACCGCAGCCGCGCCAGTCGGGAGCGATCAGGCGGACGGAAGACGGCAGCTCGCGGGCGACCAGATCGACCCAATCGCCACAGCCGAGATTGCCATGAATGAAGAGAACCGGTGTAGTGCCGCCTCCCTGCTCACGGTAGTGCAGTGATATCGGTGCCGTCGTCACGGGGGCCACGCTCTGCCTCGCGGTGCTTGTTCTTGTGCCACGCTCTACAATGCAGAAAAGTGAACGACCTGTCACCCCCGGTTTCGCCATGGGCCGGGAGCACAGCCGGAAGATGCCCTCGCCGAGGGCGGTACCTCATCCATCAACCGATCACCCACCCCAGCACCAGAAGCCAGCCAGAGGCGAGCACCGCAGTGCCCACGGTAAACCATCCGTTCCAGCGGTAGCCCACAGTGGTGGCCGGCACGTCGGCGACCCGTGCGGTGATGAGCACCGAGGTGGTGAGAGGCGCCATGCCCACGGCCAGCGCCCAGCCGGTCATGACGCTGAGCGCCAGCAGCTCCGGGGCCAGGCCGAACACGGCGGGCTGACTCAGGGAGGTGAGCGCGATGGTGGCGGTAACAATGGGGTTGAGGCCCATCTGAGCGAACAGCAGCATGAGCAGCGTCACGGCCACCGCCACGGGTGGTCCGTACAGGCCGAGCGCCTGCAGGGTCTCGGCAAGCAGCGTCTCCGGCACCGCGGCGGCGATCATGGTGCCCATGATACCGGCGGCACACAGCACGGTGAGTTCGGCACGCAGGCCCGCGAACTGCTCCGGACTGCGCCGGCCTACACGGGCAGCCGTGAGCACCACGGACCGCCCCCAGCCGGCGCGCAGCCACTGCACCCACATCCAGAGAATGGCCGCAACCGGCGCGGCGATCATGATCGCCACGGGCAGGTCCACGTCCAGAAGCTCCTCGAGGGTCACGGCGCCTGCGAAGATGGCCAGCACCAGGGCCAGGAACCGGGCGATGGTTCCCAACGCACCGGGGACATGGTCGCGGTTTGCCATGGAGGCAAGCTGGCGCGGCGCGGTGGCCCGATCCACCACCCAGCCCACGGCCATCAGCAGGAACATGGTGAGCAGGCCGTAGGGAAGCACGTCCTGCCAGCGCAGGTCCGGCATGATGGAGAGAATCACCGCCAGCGTGATAGTGAGCGGCGAACCCAAGGGGCTGACGGCAAAACCGCGCAGCATGGCGGTGAACATGCGCTGGCGGCGCACCTGCTGGATCACGGCGTGGCCGCCGGCGGCGTCCAGGGTGTTGGCCTTGCGGATCATCACGCCAAGCAGGTTGAGCACGCCCATGTTCAGCACCACGCCGATGAGGTACGCCCCGAAACTCAGGGTGGCGTAGCGCTTGGCCGGCGGCTGGTTGATGAGCACGGCGCCGCAGCGGCGCACCAGCGGCGAGCTGTCCGCCGCCTCGCGCAGAAAGGAGAGACAGGCGAGGAAGGTGGCAAAGTAGATGGCGCGGTCCATGGCAAGCCAGAGGGCCTCGCCGGGACGGGCCATGAACCAGGGCAGTGCCACCACGGCTAGCCCGGCGACGCCGAAGAGCAGCTTCGCCACGCCGGGAAGCGCCGGCCATTGCCCCGTCAGATAGACCGCCAGCGCGGCCCCGGCGGTGATTGCCAGGGGCGCCCAGTCGGTGAGCTGATAGCCGATGGTGGCCAGCAGCACCACCGCAAGCCAGCCCCCGGACCGCCAGTGGCGGCCCATGTCAGCGGGAGCCGTCGGGCGCGCCGCCGCCCTCCTCGCCGGAGGGTGTACCACCGGAGCGCAGCCGGAAGGTACCCTCGCCGAGGGCGATCAGCTCGCCGCTCTCACTGAAGACCTCGCCGGTGGCCGCGTAGATACGCCGGCCGCCGGCCCGGCGGCTGCCAACGGCGCGAATGCGGCCGCTATTGACCTGGCCGGTGAAGCTCACGGTCAGCGACAGGGTAATGGCACCGCGCTGCTCGGCAGGGTCGTCGGTGTAGCAGCCGGCGAACCCGCAGACCGCATCCAGCAAAGTGGAGAGCACACCGCCGTGCAGCACGCCGCTGCGGTTCAGATGCTTGGGCTGGACGTCCAGCTCCAGCACCGCTCGATCCTTCTCCCACTCCACGAGCTGGTGCCCCATGAGGCCGTGGAAGCCTTCGGCGGTCTCGCCGGAGTGGTCAGTGTGTTGTGTGTTGTCGTCCGCCAAAACCGTGCTCCCTACACGTCGCCCGCCTGGATCATGTCGTTGAGTTTGCCCTTGAGGATCTTGCCGGTGGGCGTCGCCGGCAGCTGCTCCATGATCACCACTTCCGACGGCCGTTTGTAGGCGGCCAGCCGCTCGCCCGCGAACGCGCGGAGATCTTCGGCGGTGGCGCTGCTGCCCGGTACCAGTTGCACGTAGGCGACCACCTCCTCGTTGCCTTCCACCGCGCGCCCCACCACGGCGGAGAGGGTCACGTCGGGATGGGCGGTGAGCACGGCCTCGACGTCCGGCGGGTAGACATTGAACCCCGAACGGATGATCAGCTCCTTGCTGCGACCGACGATGTGCAGGTTGCCCTTGTCGTCGATGCGGGCCATGTCGCCCGTGTTGAGCCACCCTTCGGCGTCGATCACCTCGGCGGTGGCATCGGGACGACGATAGTAACCCTTCATCACAGTGGGTCCGTGCACCCACAGTTCGCCAACCGCCCCCTCGGGAACGGGTTGCCCGTCCGTGCCCTGCAGGCGGTAGCCCAGCAGCGGGAGCACCGGGCCACAGGAGGTGTCGTCCAGTGCGCCGTCCAGGCGCGTCTGGGAGATGGTGGGGGCGGCCTCGGTGAGACCGTAGCCGTTGTGGAGCTTGAGGTTGAACGCCTCCTCCACGCGCGCTTTCACCGCCGGATCCAGGGGCGCTCCGCCCACGGACATGTAGCGCAGTCTCGGCGCCTGCAGCGCCAGACCCTCCGTTTTCAGGTATTCCAGCAGCCGCTGGAACATGGCCGGCACGCCCTGAAGCACGGTGAGGCCATCGTCGGCCAGGGCCTTTGCCAGTGCCGCCGGGTCGAACCGCGCACTCAGCTGCAGGGTCCCGCCGGCGAACAGGGTGCCGAGAAACATGCTCGAGAGGCCGAAGACGTGGGAGATAGGCAGCACGCCATAGACGCGGTCTTCCTGCGCGAGGCCGCGCAGGCCGCCGGAGAGCGCGGCGACGGTGAGCATGTTGCGGTGGGTGAGCATCACGCCCTTGGGTGTGCCGGTGGTGCCCGAGGTGTAGATGAGTGTTGCCACCTGGCCGGCGCCGTCGGCCTCCACCGGCTCCGGTTCGGCCTCGCGCAGGGGGCTCAGGGCGAATTCGCCCAGCCGGGGCGAGTCAACGCGGGTGGCCTCGTAGCGATCGGCGAGCGCGCCCGCGGCATCGGGGGAGCCCTCGGTGGTGAATACCAGCCGCCGGGGCAGACAGCTCCCGGCAATGGTTTCGATCTCCTGGGGCGACAGCCGCGCACTCACCACGGCGCACCAGACGTCCATTTCGCTGGCGGCGAGGATGAACGCCACCAGCGCCCGGCAGTTCTCGTTGAGCACCATGATGCGGTCGCCGGAGCGCACGCCCGCCCCGCTCAGGTGCTCGCGGGCTTCGTCCACGGCGGCGGCCAGGTCGGCGTAGGTCCAGGCGGTATTGCCATCCACCACGGCCAGGGCGTCGGGGGTCTCCCGCGCCCAGGCCAGCGGGCGGTGGCTGATCCGCTGCGGCAGGTCAGCGAGTATCTCGCTGGCCCAGCGGCCACGGACCTGTTCGTCGGGCATGTGTCGTTGGGTCATGTTAATGATGGCTCCGGTGCATCGCGACTGACGTCGCTCCTACGGGGCATGTCGCCGGTGGTCACTCCTGGAGTTCCTTCGCCATGTTGCGGGCGATGACGATCTGCTGGATCTGGCTCGTGCCTTCGTACAGGCGGAACAGCCGCACGTCGCGGTAGAAGCGCTCCACCGGGTACTCGGAGATATAGCCGGCGCCACCGTGGATCTGCACGGCGCGGTCAGCCACGCGGCCCACCATCTCGGCGCAGAACAGCTTGCAACAGGACGCCTCGGTGCTGACCCGCTCGCCGTTGTCCTTCTTGCGCGCGGCCTCCATGACCATGGAGCGCCCGGCAAAGGCTTCGGCCTTGCTGTCGGCCAGCATGGCCTGGATGAGCTGGTGCTCGGAGAGGTGCTTGCCGAACTGCTTGCGCTCGGTGGCGAAGCGCAGCGCCTCGTCGATCAGCCGCTCGGCCACTCCGACACACACGGCGGAGATGTGCAGCCGCCCCCGGTCGAGCACCTTCATGGCGGTCTTGAAGCCCTGCCCTTCCTTGCCCCCGATCAGAGCGCTGGCCGGCACGCGGGCGTCCTCGAAGATGACGTCGCAGGTGTGCGAGCCGCTCTGGCCCATCTTCTTGTCCGGCTTACCCAGGGAGATGCCAGGCGTATTGGCATCCACCAGGAAGGCGGAGACGCCCGCGGCGCCCTTTTCGTCCGGGTTGGTGCGCGCCATAAGCGTGAACACGCTGGCATACGGGGCATTGGTGATGTAGCGCTTGGTGCCGTTGATGATGTACTCATCGCCGTCACGCACCGCGGAAGTCTTCACCGAGCCCGCGTCGGAGCCCACGTCCGGCTCGGTCAGTGCGAACGAGCCGATGATCTCGCCGGTGGCCATGCGCGGCAGGTACCGCTCCTTCTGCTCGTCGGTGCCATCCATGATGATGCCCTGGGAGCCGATGCCGTTGTTGGTGCCCATGATGGAGCGGAACGCGGGCGAGGTATGGCCGAGCTCGAAGGCCACCAGTGCCTCTTCTTCCATGGTCAGGCCGAGACCGCCGTGCTCTTCGGGGATGGACAGCCCGAACAGGCCGAGCTCCTTCATCTCCTGGACGATCTCGTCGGGGATGCGATCGTTCTCAGCCACCTCCTGCTCACGGGGCACCAGCCGCTCGCGAACAAAGCGGCCGACGGTATCAAGGAGCGAACTCAACGTCTCCTGATCTCTGATCATGGGGTTATCCTCTTTACGACATGCGGGAGGCGGGACGCGCGGCCCGGGAATTTGCATTGAAATCTGGCACGAACTATTCTCTTGGTCAAGTTTTTGAAACAGAATTTCGCCTAGCGAAATCACCTGACAAACGCCCCCTGGCGGGCAGGAGAACGACATGCTCGACGCCTACGTCTACGACGGTATCCGCACACCGATCGGCCGCCATGCCGGCGCCCTGGCCCCGGTGCGGCCGGACGACCTCCTAGCCCACTGCATCCGCCACGTGGTGGAGCGGAACAGCTTCGATCCTGCCATTATCGAGGACGTGGTCGCCGGTTGCACCAACCAGGCCGGGGAAGACGCCCGCAACCTGGCCCGCCACGCAGGGCTGCTGGCCGGGCTGCCCATCGAAGTGGCCGGGCAGACGGTGAACCGCCTGTGCGGTTCGGGCCTGGCTGCTTCCCTGGACGCCGCCCGCGCCGCCAGCGCCGGCGAAGGGCAGCTGTTCATCGCCGGCGGCTCCGAGAGCATGAGCCGGGCACCGTTCGTCATGGCCAAGGCAGAGACGGCTTACAGCCGCGACATGAAGGTGTTCGACTCCACCATCGGCGCCCGCTTCCCGAACCCGAAGATCCTCAAGCAGTTCGGCGGTGACACCATGCCGGAGACGGCCGACAACGTGGCCGCCGACCTGGACATCACCCGGGAGCGGGCCGATGCATTCGCGGCCTGGTCCCAGGAAAAGTACGCGCGCGCGAAGGAGGCCGGCTTCTACGAGCAGGAGCTTCTGCCGGTCGATGTGCCCACCGGGCGCAAGACGCCGCCGGTAACCGTCGCCGAGGACGAGCACCCGCGCGCGGGCAGCACCGCCGAAAAGCTGGCAAAATTGCCCACACTGTTCGAGGGCGGCGTGGTCACCGCCGGTAACGCCTCCGGGATCAACGACGGCGCCGCCGCCATGCTGATCGGCAATCGGGCCGCCGGCGAGCAGGCCGGAGTGAAACCCCGCGCCCGCATTCTCTCGGGCGCCGTAGCCGGCGTGGAGCCGCGCACCATGGGGCTCGGCCCCGTGCCCGCATCGCGCAAGGCGCTGGAGCGCGCCGGCATTGGCCTGGACGATCTGGACGTGATCGAGCTCAACGAGGCATTCGCCTCGCAGGTGCTCGGCTGCACGCAGCTGCTCGGGATCGCCGACGACGATCCCCGGCTCAATCCCAACGGGGGCGCCATCGCCATTGGCCACCCGCTGGGCTGCTCCGGAGCGCGCCTGTTGCTGACCGCCATCCGGCAGCTGGAGGCCATCCAGGGGCGTTATGCACTGGTTACCATGTGCATTGGTGTGGGGCAGGGAGTTGCCGCCATCGTGGAACGCGTCGACGGATGAACGCGGCGCATTGAACAACAATCCGGCCCGCCGGCGATGATGCCGCTGCGGGCCGCTCGACCATCGACTGCGGAGATTCTCCATGACCAACCGATTCCACTGGAACGACGCGCTGCTTCTCGACGGCCAGCTTGCCGATGAAGAGCGCATGGTGCGTGACTCGGCCCACGACTACTGTCAGGAACAGCTGTTCCCGCGGGTGCTCGAGGCCAATCGGCACGAGCGCTTCGACCGCGAGATCATGACCGAAATGGGCGAGTTGGGCTTTCTCGGCCCCACCATCCCGGAAGAGTACGGCGGTGCCGGCGTCAATCACGTGAGCTATGGCCTGATCGCCCGGGAAGTGGAACGGGTTGACTCCGGCTACCGTTCCGCCATGAGCGTGCAGTCGTCGCTGGTGATGCACCCGATCTACAGCTACGGCAGCGAGGAACAGCGGAAGAAGTATCTGCCGAAGCTGGCCACCGGCGAATGGGTGGGCTGCTTCGGCCTCACCGAGCCGGACGCCGGCTCCGACCCGGGCGGCATGAAAACCCACGCCAAGGCGGTCGACGGCGGCTACAAGCTCTCCGGCTCCAAGACCTGGATCACCAACTCCCCCATCGCCGACGTCTTCGTCGTGTGGGCGAAGCTCGACGGCAAGATCCGCGGCTTCATTCTCGAAAAGGGCATGACCGGCCTGTCCGCGCCCAAGCTGGAAGGCAAGTTCTCCCTGCGCGCCTCCATCACGGGCCAGATCGTCATGGACGAGGTGTTCGTGCCGGAGGAGAACCTGCTGCCCAACGTGGAAGGACTCAAGGGGCCGTTCGGCTGCCTGAACAAGGCCCGCTACGGCATCAGCTGGGGTGCCATGGGTGCGGCGGAGTTCTGCATGCATCAGGCCCGTCAGTACACCCTCGACCGCAAGCAGTTCGGTCGGCCGCTGGCCGCCACCCAGCTCATCCAGAAGAAGCTGGCGGACATGCTCACCGAGGTCACCATCGGCCTGCAGGGCTCCCTGCAGCTCGGCCGCCTCATGGACTCGGGCAACTGGGCGCCGGAGATGATCTCCCTGCTCAAGCGCAACAACTGCGGCAAGGCGCTGGACATTGCGCGCACCGCCCGGGACATGCACGGTGGCAATGGCATCTCCGATGAGTACCATGTGATCCGTCACGTGATGAATCTGGAAGCGGTGAACACCTACGAGGGCACCCACGACGTCCACGCCCTCATCCTGGGCCGGTCGATCACCGGCATTCAGGCGTTCACCGGCGAATAACACACGGCCCGGCGACGACCGGGCGCGTGAGGTGCCCGGGCCACCACTGGTGCGCCCGGGCGTCTCATGACACCAGGAGGCATTAGAATGGCAGAGCACGAGGCCGTAGAACGCGAAAGCATGGAATTCGACGTCCTGATCGTCGGCGCCGGGCCCGCGGGACTGTCCGCGGCGATCCGGCTGCGGCAGCTGGCCGAAGAGGCCGGCAAGGACGACTTCGCCGTGTGCGTCGTGGAAAAGGGCTCGGAAGTGGGTGCGCACATCCTCTCCGGTGCTGTGATCGAACCGCGCGCGCTGAACGAACTGATCCCCGACTGGAAGGACAAGGGCGCGCCGCTGAACACGCCGGCCGGCGACGACAGCTTCCTGCTCCTCACCGAGAGTAAGTCGTACAAGCTGCCCACACCGCCGCAGATGCACAACCACGGCAACTACATCGTCAGCCTGGGCAATGTCTGCCGCTGGCTCGCCGAGCAGGCCGAAGGCGCGGGCGCTGAAATCTACCCCGGCTTCGCCGCCGCCGAAGTGCTCTACAACGAGGACTGCTCGGTCAAGGGCGTGGCCACGGGCGACATGGGCATACAGGCCGACGGCACCCCGGGCCCCAACTACGAGCCTGGCGTCGAGCTGCACGCCAAACAGACCTTCTTCGCCGAGGGCTGCCGTGGCTCCGCCAGCAAGGAAGTGATCGGCCGCTTCGAGCTGAACAAGGATTCCGACCCGCAGACCTACGGCATCGGCATCAAGGAACTGTGGGAGATTCCGGCGGAGCAGCATGAGCAGGGCAAGGTGGTGCACTCCGTCGGCTGGCCCGTGGACAGCAAGACCTACGGCGGCGCCTGGATGTACCACCTGGAGGATAACCTGGTCTCCATCGGCTACGTCATCGGCCTGGACTACAAGAACCCCTACCTCTCGCCCTTCGACGAGATGCAGCGGCTGAAGACCCACCCGGCGTTCCGCAAGTACCTGGAAGGTGGCCGGCGCGTGTCCTACGGCGCCCGCGCCCTGGTGGAAGGCGGTTTCCAGTCCATGCCGAAGGTGCACTTCCCCGGCGGCGTGCTGATCGGTGACTCCGCCGGTTTCCTGAACGTGCCCAAGATCAAGGGCACCCACAATGCCATGAAGTCCGGCATGGTGGCCGCCGAGGCGGCGTTCAAGGCGTTGCAGGAAAAGGACGAACCGGGGCTTGAGGTCACCGGCTACCTGGACGGCCTGAAAGCCTCTTGGATCTGGGACGAACTCTACCGCGTGCGCAACATCCGCCCGGCCATGGCCAAGTGGGGCCTGTGGGGCGGCATGGCTTACTCCGCCATCGACACCTATCTGTTCCGGGGCAAGGCGCCGTGGACCCTGCCGAACCACGCCGATCACGAGCAGATTCGGCCGAAGACGGAGTTCCGGCCCATCGAGTACCCGAAGCCGGACGGCAAGCTGACCTTCGACAAGCTCTCGTCGGTGTTCATCTCCAACACCAACCACGAAGAGGACCAGCCGGCCCACCTGACTCTCAAGGACCAGAGCGTGCCGGTGGAGATCAACCTCGAGACCTACGACGCACCGGAGCAGCGCTACTGCCCCGCCGGCGTTTACGAGATCGTCCGGGACGACGACGGCTCCAACCCGCGGCTGCAGATCAACGCGCAGAACTGCGTGCACTGCAAGACCTGCGACATCAAGGATCCGACCCAGAACATCCACTGGGTGGTGCCGCAGGGCGGTGACGGGCCGAATTACCCGAACATGTAGTTCGGGATGGGTGATGGTGGGCGTAAACATCCACCCTACGCGTGCCGACCGTGATGGGCGCGTAGGGTCGACGTTTACGTCCACCGTCACCAACCCTCCAGCACAAGGCGTCGTCGGACGTAGGGTGGACCTTCAGGTCCACCATCCATTCCCGACATTCACCGCCGGAAGCTGCGCCCCAGGGGCACCGGGCCGTTGCGCATGAACGCGCTCACGCTCGTGGCGACCGGGTCATCCGGATCATCGTCGTAGGCAACACACCGCACGAACGCAATGTGCCGAGTGACGTGGTAACACTCCGCGCGCGCCTCCACGTCCTTGCCCGCCGCTGCCGGGCGCAGGTGGTCGATGCGGAGGTCCAGGGTTGCCACAAGCTGCGGCGGGGAACGGCTGAAGAAGGCTGCAGCGCCGCTGGTCTGATCGATCAGGGTCGTGAGCACGCCACCGTGCAGATGCCCGTTGTACGGATTGCCCACGAGTTCGTCACGGTATCCGACCCCGGCGGTGAACGATCGCCTTCCGACGCGCGTGACCCGCAGACCCATGCGCCGACTGTGGGGAATGGAGTTGAAGAAGCGCCGGCCGAAATACCGGCGCGCGGCGGGCACGCTGAAGATCACCCCCCAGATGACGCTTGCCAGAGATCGACGCACCACTCGGAGCCTTCGTGCCACTGGCTTGTCTCCTTCAGGCGCAGTCGGCGAGTTCACGGAGGCGCTGCGCCGCATCTCGGGCAATCCGCCGCTCACCCGTCTGGCACCGGCTGACCACGTCCTCCAGCAGCACCGGGTCGTTCATGAGCGCCACGGCTCGGCGACGCAGGCGGACCACCGAATCATTGAGGGCGACTTCCATCAGCACGCGGTCACTGCCCAGGCGCTCCACCGCCTCCCGGCGCAGGCATTCCTCGCGGGCGCTGCGCGCCACGTAGGCGAGCACGGCCGTGTCGGTGCAGTCCCGCACCGCCGCCACGCGCGTCTCCAGCCGCAGGCTGGCATTGCCGCCTACCAATAGCGCGCGGTAGCGCGCATCGGCGCGCTGGCGTACGGTCCGATCCCGGGCATATCGCCGCAGCCGGTCGAGCCTGGGCAGGTCGTCGCAGGTATTGAGGCGGTCGTCCTGATGATCGCTGCGTGCGGAAAACCGGGCCTTAAGGCTCTGAAACATGAACATCCCCCGCTCCATCACCCACATCACGCCTCTCCGCCAATCCGTGGGTGCGGTGATGCTAACGCAACATGCAAGATCGTGTCGCGGAGGTTACAAAAACTCGGGGCGATGAACTGCGTACCCCTGCGCATAATCAACACCGAGCGCACGCACCTGCTCAAGCACCTGCTCCGACTCCACGAACTCGGCCACGGTGAGCATACCGATGGTGTGCCCCACCTGGTTGATGCAGCGGACCATGCTCTGATCCACGGAGTCGCTGGCCAGGTCACGCACGAACTGCCCGTCCACCTTCAGGTAATCTGCTTTCAGGGCGCGCAGGTAGCCGAACGAGGACAGCCCGCTGCCAAAGTCGTCCAGGGAGAAGCGACAACCGTGCTCGGCGAGCGCGGCGATGAACTCCTGGGCCCGCGCCAGGTTGCTGATCACGGCGGTCTCGGTGATCTCGAAGCACACCCGCGAGGCGTCCACCCCGGTCTCCCGCAACGTTTCCAGAACGAAGCCGAGAAACGTCGGGTCGTTCAGGGATTGTCCGGAAAGATTGATGGCGAACTGGTCCACGTTCCGCAGAGCGGGCGGCGGATCATTGATCACGTCCACAGCAAGCGCCACGACGCGGCGGTCCAGCGCCGGCATCATGCCGAACAGCTCGGCAGCGGGCAGGAACTGGCCCGGGCTCACGATGCCGCCCTCTTCATCCACCATGCTGACCAGCAGCTCGACCTTCTCCGGCAGGTCCGGCTGCAGGGCCAGTAGGCGCTGGAAGCGCAGACAGAACCGGCTGTCGTCCAACGCGGCCTGGACCCGGGTGGCCCACTCCACCTGGCTATTCCGAGTCGCCAGCGCCACATCGTCCGGATAGGCGATATGGAGCTGATTTGGCCCCTGCTCCTTGGCGACATAGCAGGCGGCATCGGCGGCGGCGAGCAGCGTGCCGGCCGGCTCGCCGCGAGCGGCCGGCACGACCCCCGCGCTGGCACCGGGATTGAAGATGCGACCGCCCCAGGCAAAGCGGAAACCGGCGATGTGATCACGGATCGCCCCTGCCAGGGCGGTGGCCTCATCCAGGGAAGTATCCCGCAGCAGCACGGCGAACTCGTCACTACCCACCCTGGCCAGCAGGTCACCCTGGCGCAGGAACGCCACCATCTGTTCCGCCACTTGCCGAAGCAGCTCATCGCCGGCGCTGTGCCCGCAGGAGTCGTTCACAAGCTTGAAGCGGTCCAGATCAAACCAGCACACCACTGGCACCCCGCTGCTCCGGCGATTGAGCTCCGCGTCCAGGTGCGTTTCGAATTCACCACGGTTCGGCAGTCCGGTCAGGCTGTCGAACCGTTTCTGGTGGCGGACCTGGCGCGCCATGCCCCGCAGTTCCGTGACGTCGCGGATGACGGCCACCAGCCCGCGGGTTTCACCCGGCTCTTCCTGGATGGGGGAGACACCCACCTGGACCACCCGTTCGTCACCGCGGCGGCCCGCATGGAGATAGGCGTCACCGGACCGGTGCACTGGCGTGCCGCGCGCGAGGCATGTCTCCACGAGCACATCCAGTGAATGCCCTGGGGATTCATCCGTCAATGCCACCACATCCTGCAGGCGCCGGCCGGCCGCCTCACAGGACGACCAGCCGGTGAGCGACTCGGCGGCGGCGTTCATGTAGTCGATGGCGCCCCCGCCGTCAGTGGTAATCACGGCATCACCGATGGACGCGAGGGTGTACTGGAAGCGCCGTTTCTCAGCCCCCAGCCCTTCGGCCAGGTGCTGTGTCTCGTGACGCCGGCTGACGCTTCGACGAAGATGGCGGCTGCTCTCCACCGCGCTCAGCAGCATGAATGTCGCGGCGAGCCCGAGGGCCGCGATCATGGCGGGGTGACCATCCGGATGCCAAATCAGCCAGGCGCTCACGGCCACCACAATGGGAACCACGTAAGCCCAGTACACCGGGGGATACAGGCCGACGAGCGAGACGATACCGGTAACAAAGAGACCGAGCACCAGCCCCGCCAGCAGCGCCAGCGGCAGCGACCCGTCACCGGCCCCGATGAAAAGCAGCAATGGCGCCCACGCCAGCCCCTGCAACCCGCTGCCGACCACGCTCACCCGGGCCCAGAACCGCAGGGCCCCAGCCCCGTGGACCCGACGCCGCACCACGGCGAAGACCAGCAGCCGCAGGGCACCGATGACCCAAACGGCACCGAGCCAGGCCAGCAACCAGTGATGCGGCACGGCACCGTAAAAGGCTGGCGCCATGGCCGTAGCCACAACCAGGGTGACCAGAACACCGCGATGGCCGACCTGGTGGAAACGGCGGATGCGCTGCAGAAGCTCGGCGCCCGGTTCCCGGGTTGCCGTCGGACTGTACCAGGGCGATTCGGCGGTGGTCCCTTGGGTTGCTTCCGGGGATGCCGTCATACTGGATCCCTGCACCGGTTGGGTGTGACTCCACGTGGTGGACGCTCAGCCCGCCAGCGGCGCAGAAAGCCTCCCTCTGTCGTTGTCGTTATGGGGGTTCTGGCCGTCGCGGACCAGCCCAGTGGTGTGACGGTTGTATCCTTTATGGCCACCCCGTGGCAAGCACGACCTTCAGGGCTGGATGTCCGCCCCTGCTGTCACGCCGGGGCGGACGCAGCCGTCACGACCGGTTGCGCGACTGCAGCTTCAGCCGCAGCGCATTCAGTTTGATGAAGCCTTCGGCGTCCTTCTGATCGTAAGCGCCGGCATCGTCCTCGAAGGTGGCGATGCGCTCGTCGAACAGACTGTTGGTGTCGGACTTGCGCCCCACCACGGACACGCCGCCCTTGTAGAGCTTCACGCGCACCACGCCGTTGACCACCTGCTGGGTGTGGTCGATGGCCGCCTGCAGCGCCTCGCGCTCTGGGCTGAACCAGTAGCCGTTGTAGATGAGCTTGGCATAGCGGGGCATGAGCTCGTCTTTCAGGTGCGCGGCCTCTCGGTCCAGGGTGATGGATTCGATGCCGCGGTGCGCCTTCAGCAGAATGGTGCCACCGGGGGTCTCGTAACAGCCGCGGGATTTCATGCCCACGTAGCGGTTCTCGACGATATCCAGCCGACCGATGCCGTGGGCGGCGCCCAGTTCGTTGAGCTTCGACAGGATGCCGGCCGGGCTCATGGTCTGGCCATCGATGGCGGTGCAGTCACCGCGCTCGAAGGTGAGTTCCACGTACTGCGGCTTGTCCGGCGCGTCTTCCGGCGCCACGGACCACTTCCACATGGACTCCTCGGCCTCGGCCCAGGGATCCTCGAGAACGCCACCCTCGTAGGAGATGTGCAGCATGTTGGCGTCCATGGAGTACGGCGAACCGCCCTCCTGCTTGCCCTCGATGGGAATGCCCTTCTCCTCGGCGTAGGCCAGCAGCTTCTCGCGGGAGAGCAGGTCCCACTCGCGCCAGGGGGCGATTACCTTGATGCCCGGCTCCAGGCCGTAGTAACCCAGCTCGAAGCGCACCTGGTCATTGCCCTTGCCGGTGGCGCCGTGGGCCACGGCGTCGGCGCCGGTCTCGCGGGCGATCTCCACCTGGCGCTTGGCGATCAGTGGCCGGGCAATGGAGGTGCCGAGCAGGTACTCGCCCTCGTAGATGGCGTTGGCGCGGAACATGGGGAAGACGAAATCGCGGGCAAATTCCTCGCGCAGATCGTCGATGTAGATCTCCTTCACGCCGAACTGCTGGGCCTTCTGGCGGGCCGGCTCCAGCTCTTCGCCCTGCCCCAGGTCGGCGGTGAACGTCACCACCTCACAGTTGTAGGTATCCTTCAGCCACTCCAGAATCACTGAAGTATCCAGCCCGCCGGAGTAGGCGAGCACAACTTTGTTGACCTTGCTCATTACAGGGGCTCCCGTGGGTCTTGATCCAAGGCCCGTAATGATCCGGCCTGTCGACAGCAAGTGCAAGCCGCAGCATGCAGGGCGCGGCCAAAGGCTGTTACACTTCCGGAAAATGATACACAACGGAGAACTGACTCATGACCCAGACTGCCCGCGCTGCCGTCTGCCGCGACTGGAACACCCCCATCGGCGTTGAAACCATCCAGGTGGAGGCGCCCCGCCGCAACGAAGTGATGATCCGGCTGCACGCCTGCGGCGTCTGTCACAGCGACCTGTCCGCCGCCACCGGCGTGATCGCGTTTCCGCCGCCGCTGGTGCTGGGCCACGAGGGGGCCGGCGAAGTGGTCGCGCTGGGTGACGGCGTCACGGACTTCAGCATTGGCGACCGGGTGATCACGTCGTTCGTGAGCATGTGCGGCACCTGCCGCTACTGCAACGCCGGCCGCCCGGTGCTCTGCGACACCGTCAACACGGCCCTGACGACCCTGCCCGACGGGACGGTGCGCACGCGGGATGCCGACGGCAACGATCTCAGCATCTTCTCCGGCTGCGGGGTCATGGCCGAGTACGCCACTCTGCACGTGAACAACGTGGTGCCCGTCACCGATGACGTCCCCATGGATCGCGCCGCACTGGTGGGCTGCGCCGTGATGACCGGCGTCGGCGCAGTATTCAACACGGCGCAGCTGGAGCCGGGCAGCACCGCCGTGGTCTTCGGCGCCGGCGGCGTGGGGCTGAACACCATCCAGGGCTGCCGCATCGCCGGGGCGCGGCAGATCGTCGCCGTGGACATGTCCGAGGAGAAGCTGGAGACGGCAAAGCGTTTCGGCGCCACCGATGTGGTGGTCGCGGACGACAAGGTGCACAAGGCGGTGCGCAAGCTCACCGGCGGCGGCGCGGATTACGCCTTCGAGTGCGTCGGCCGCGGCGCGGTGGCCCAGCAGGCCTACAACTGCCTCGGCAAGGGCGGCACGGTCATCATCGTGGGCGTCGCCCCGCAGAGCGACATGACCTCGGTGAACACCCTCTCCCTGCCGGCCCAGGAAAAGGGCATCCGCGGGAGCTGGTTCGGCTCGGCGCGTCCGCGCTACGACTTCCCGAAGCTGTTCGGTCTGTACGCCAGCGGCCAGTTGCTGCTGGATGAGCTGGTCACCCAGACCTACTCCATCGACGAGGCGCCGAAGGCGTTCGCCGACATGGAGGCGGGGCGCAACGCGCGGGGCGTGATCGTTTTCGATTGAGTTGTTGCGTCGCGGCGCCGGTCGGGTGATCCGGTCACGGACTGTCACTGGCCATGGATGGCCAGTGCAAGCGTACAGGGACGTATTCACAGCGTGTCCGTGACCGGATCACCCGATCGGCGCCCCGGGTCTAAGGCCGGGTCTCGGCTGGTGGACCTGAAGGTCCACCCTCCGCGCCCTCTGGTGCTACACGCTCGAACGCGGCCACCACCTGTTTGAAGGCGTCGGGCAGCGGTTTGCTCGACTTGGTCTCCACGTCCGCGTGCACGTACACCATCCGGGCGGTCATCAGGTGGTCGCCGCCCCGGTGGATTTCACCGACCCACTCCACGCTGGTGCGACCGAAACGGCTGATCCGCAGGCCGATCTCCAGCAGATCGTCGAACTCCGCCGGCGCGTGGTAGTCCAGCTCGGTCCGGGCCAGAAAGAAATCGCCGCCGCCCACGGGGAGGTTGCCGTCGAACCCTTCACCGCTCCCACCTGCGGCCTCGTTCAGGGCGCGGAAGTACTCAGTGACACCCACGTCGATGTAAGTCAGGTAGTGGGCGTTGAATACCACGCCCTGCATGTCCGCCTCCCCCCAGCGAACGCGCTCCGTGTGCAGCAAACGAAAGTCTTCCCGTGCCATGATGTGGCCCTCTATTTGGGATCAATGAACTGGAACAGGACCATACGCGAGGAGACGCCCATGCTCTACCAGCTGCAGGATCGAAAAGTCACCCGGCGCGGTGAGTGCTTTGTTGCCGACAACGCCACGGTAATCGGTGACGTGGACATCGGCCATGACGTGAGCATCTGGTTCAACGCCGTGATCCGTGGCGACACCGACCGCATCATCATCGGTGACAACAGCAACATCCAGGACGGCAGTGTGCTGCATACAGACCCGGGCATCGTGCTGGAGATCGGGCGTAACGTAACCGTCGGACACAAGGTGATGCTGCACGGCTGCACCATCGGCGACGGCAGCCTCATCGGCATCAACGCGGTGGTGCTGAACAATGCCAGAATCGGCCGGAACTGCCTGATCGGCGCAAATGCGCTGATCCCGGAGGGCAAGGAGATTCCGGATGGCTCCGTGGTCATGGGCTCCCCCGGCAAGGTGGTGAAACAGCTTACCGAGGAGCAGATGGAGGCCCTGGCCCACGGCGCCGAGCACTACGTGGAGAACGGGCGGCTGTATCGGGAACACCTGCAGCCAATGGAGTGAGCCGGTCGGGGCTGAGGCTCCTCCCACAATTGTCCCCATCACCGTGGGAGGGGCTTCAGCCCCGATATGACAAACCGCCCCACGACGGGGATCGCCCGGCGCGTTATACTTGACGGCTGTTTCCGCAAGGCCGAACTGCAGACATGAACCGCATTACCATCACCCGCCCCGACGACTGGCACCTGCACGTGCGCGACGGCGACGTGCTCGAGCACGTGGTGCCGTTCTCCGCACAGCGTTTCGGCCGCGCGATCATCATGCCGAACCTGAAACCGCCGGTGACCACCGTGGCCCAGGCCCAGGCCTACCGTGAACGCATTCTGGCGGCCACACCGCCCGGGTCGGGGTTCGAGCCGCTGATGACCCTGTATCTCACGGATAATACCCCGCCGGCCGAGATCCGGCGGGCGGCGGCCAGCGGCATCGTCCACGCGGTGAAGCTCTACCCCGCCGGGGCGACCACCAACTCCGACGCGGGCGTCACCGACCTTGCACGCTGCGACGACACGCTCGCCGCCATGGCCGAGGCGGATCTGCCGCTGCTCGTTCACGGCGAGGTGACCACCGACAACGTGGACATCTTCGATCGCGAAGCCCGGTTCCTGGAAGAGCGTCTGGCGCCGCTGCTGGCCCGGCACCCGACCCTGCGCGTGGTATGTGAACACATCACCACCCGGGAAGCGGCGGAGTTCGTGCGGGAGGCACCGGACACGGTGGCGGCGACCATCACCTGCCACCACCTGCTGTTCAACCGCAACCACATGCTGGTGGGCGGCATCCGGCCGCATTACTACTGCCTGCCGATCCTCAAGCGCGAGCGCGACCGCGAGGCGCTGGTGGACGCGGCCACCTCCGGCAACCCGAAGTTTTTCCTCGGCACCGACAGCGCGCCCCACGCCCTGCACGACAAGGAAGCCGCCTGCGGCTGCGCGGGCTGCTTCACGGCACCGGCGGCCATCGAACTGTACGCCATGGCCTTCGACGCCGCCGGCAAGCTGAACCGACTGGAAGGCTTTGCCAGCCACTTCGGCCCCGATTTCTATCGCCTGCCGCGCAACACGGAGACCATCACGCTCTCCCGTGACTCCTGGACGCTGCCGGAGCACTACGCCTTCGGCGAGCACCGGGTCGCGCCCCTGCGCGCCGGCGAGACGCTACCCTGGCGCCTGAGCTGACACCACACTCTCCTCTTACGACGATCACCGCCCGGGAAACGACCCAATGTCCGACAACGAAATCGCCAATGCCCCCGGCACCGCCATCGCCCAGCGCTTCCGAAGCTTTCTGCCGGTGGTGGTGGACGTGGAGACCGGCGGCCTGAACGCGCAGACCGACGCCCTGCTGCAGATCGCCGCGGTCATTCTGCGCATAGATGACCAGGGCCAGATCCACCGGGCCGAGACCCACGCGCTGCACGTGCGGCCGTTCGAGGGCGCCAACATCGACCCCAAATCCCTGGAGATCAACGGCATCGACCCGGATCATCCCCTGCGCATCGCCTACGGCGAGCAGGACGCTCTGGGCCGGGTCTTCAAGCCGATCCGCCAGGAAATCCGCGACACGGGCTGCACCCGCGCCATTCTGGTGGGCCACAATGCCACGTTCGACCTCAATTTCCTCAACGCCGCCGTGGAACGCTCCGGTATCCGGCGCAACCCGTTCCACCCGTTCGGCAGCTTCGATACCGCGACCCTGGCCGGTCTGGCATTCGGCCAGACCGTCCTCGCCAAGGCGCTGAAGACCGCCGGCATGGGCTGGGACGGCAAGGAAGCGCACTCGGCGGTCTACGATGCGGAGAAAACCGCCGATCTCTTCTGCGAAATCGTCAACCTCTGGGACAACCACATCGGCATCCCCAACGGCCACGGTTGAATCGGGCCGGTGGCTTGACAGCCGCCGGCCGGGAATGTCTCCCTGAGGGCAAAAGACCGGCGGCCCGCTCGCCCGTCACTGATATGGGAGCCGCACCGACCCGTGGCCGCTGCTTTTCCCCGACTTCCGTTCCTGATGATTGCCGCAGCCACCATGCTGCTTGGCGGCTGCCTTACCGATTCCCACAGCCCCGAGAGCTGCCGTTACGCCGTCACCCAGGATCTGGATGACGGCCGCTACCAGCGCGTACTGGACCGCGTGGACAGCCGCGCCTGTCAGGCGGCCATGTCGCCCCAGGAGCGGGATCTGAACCGCGCCGCCGCCTATATCGGGCTCGCCGGTTACGATCTCGTGGACATCGTCAACATCGTCATCGGTGCGGACCGACCCCAGGAGGATCAGGACAAGGCCCTGGAGGTCCTGCGCGCACTGCGCGGGCTGGGCACCGAACGACGCGGCCTGCGCTTCCTCGATCTCTCCACGGAATCCCATCAGCGCATGGTGAACGCGTTTCCCGATGGCCTGAATGAGGCGTGCCGGCGCCAGAACCGGCCTCTGCTGAGCGATCTGCAGCAGGACGCCTGTTTCATCAGCGGGCTGGTGGCGTACGCTCGGTTCGTGCGCTCGGTGGTGCTGCTGCTCGGGGATCAGCTGGACGTCTGGCTGGACCGCAGCCGGCTGACCTGCGACAACGACCGCAGTGCCAGCGGCATCCCCGACGACGCCGAGATCACGGCGTGCGCCATCCAGGTGCGCGACGATCTGGATCAGGGCAGCGGCACCTGCCAGGCAGCGGGAACCCATGACGGCCAGGCGACAGGCGCAGTCACCTGGGAAACGCTGGCGGCCCACCCGGAACTGACGTTCCTGGAGTCCGGTGCCTTGTTCGCCAATCTGCAGCCCATCCGCGTCTCGGTCGCTCCCGGAGACGCCTGCCAGGGCCGGTCGTCGCGCGAGGGCCTGCGGCTGATCCAGGAGGAGGCGCCAGACACCTCCGTGGCCATCATGGACGGCTTCTGCGAGGTGGAGACGACCCGCGGGTGCACCGGGCCCGACCCGGACGCCGGCTGCTGGCCCTGCCCGGTGCCGCGCGCCCAACGCTTCGGTGCCATCACCGTCCAGGATACGACCCTGGACACGCTCAACCTCACCGCAGAGCACCTGATCGGCGTGTCGTCCGAACGCGAGCGCGAGCAGGCGCTGGCAACCCTGAACGGCATTCGCGAGGAGATCTGCGAACCGTTGGCCGGTACGGCCAACGCCTGCCCCGAGGATACGGACGGCGTACTGGAAATCACCAAATCAGCGCTACAGGAGTATCTGCGGCGATGAGGTGGCGCCTGCTCACTGGCCTGATAGCGTGCTGCTTTTCTGTCCCTGCCGTGGCGCTGAACCAGTCCTACCCGGTGGTCTACCAGTCCCCGCGCGCCCTGGGCATGGGCGGCACCGACGTGGCCATCGGCGGCGACCCGGACGCCCTGTTCAGCAACCCGGCCGGCCTCGGCGGCATGCAACCCGGCTGGCAAACCCTGCCACTGGTGGCGACGGTGGGCAGTTCCCGTCGCTCGGAGTCGTTCATCCGGGATTTCCGTGCCGCGCTGGACGAAGACACCCCCGAGGAGCAACGCACCGAACTCTCGGACCTGGTTCGCAATTACCGCGGCCGGAACCTGCACGCCGATGGCAACGTGGTCCCCAACATCAGTTGGCGGGGCCGGGAGTGGGCCGTCAGTGCGGCTTGGCTGGGCACCGCCCGGTTCGACGGACGCACCCACCAGGGCTTCGGGGATCAGGGGCTGATCTCCCTGGACGCACGCACGCTGTCCGGCCCCGTGCTGGGTGTCGCCCACCAGTCCGGACGCTGGTCCACCGGCGTTGCAGTCAAGACGCTGCGCAAACGCCGGGTCCGGGAGACGTATTCGGTCCGGGAGCTGGTGGAGCTGACCGAGGAGGGGGGCGACATCAGTGACGACGTGCAGTCGGGCCATGCGTCGGCGATGGATGTGGGCATCCAGTACGACCTGGCGCCCGGGTACCACTGGCAGCCCCGCGTGGGCGCGGTGATCCGCAACGTCGGCGACCTGGACTTCGGCGGCGCCGGGCGCATTCCGCAGTCCGTGGCGGCGGGAATCGCCGTGGAGCCTCCCGCCTCGGGCACGGCGCGGATTCAGCTCAGCGCCGAGTATGCCGACCTGCTGCACGACCTCGGCGACGACAGCGACCACCTCAAACGCCTGCGCCTGGGCGGCCAGTGGTATCTCTGGGAGCGCCGGCGCCATGCGCTCGCACTGCGGGCGGGCCTGTATCAGCGAGCCCTGACCGCCGGCGTCGACCTGCGCGTGCAGATGCTGCGCATCGGCCTGATGACCTACGCCGAGGAACAGGGGGCGTTCGCCGGGCAGGACAGCGACCGACGGTACGTTCTGACCGTTGGCCTGGGACTCTGAAGCGGAGGAAACACGATGGTTCGAATCCTGGTCATGGCCGGGCTCTGTCTGGCCCTCGCGGGCTGCTCCACGGTACCGACGTATGTGTCGTACGACCGCTACGACGCCTACGCGTCCGACCGCGCGGGGAACCGCACCTACAAGGAGGTGGCGCCGATCCGGGTCACACGGCGCGGCCACCTGTGGGAGCGCTGCGGGCAGATCGCCGTGCGGGTCATGGATGAGATGAAGGCCCGCAAGGAGCGCGCCCGCGGGGATGCCCTGGTCCATGTCCGCTGGCGCGACCACCGCACCGCGCAGATGTCCACCATTCCGCGCTGCACCCAGGAGTGGGGATGGGCGGCCCTGGCCGGCGTGGGAGCGCTCGGCCCTTGGGCTCAGGTGGCCCACGCCGAAGCGTTGATCGTGCGCTTCGAGGACTGACGGTGCGCGGAGACCTCAGGGACCTGGTAGACCTGAAGGTCTACCCTACGTCTGCTGAGGGATCTGGTGGGCCTGAAGGTCCACCCTACGGGCCGCATTGCGGAGTTTCATGATGCGTAGGTTGGACCTTCAGGTCCAACACCCCTGCGTCCGCTCCGCCACGCACCCCACTAAAAAACCCCGCCGGAGCGGGGTTTTCGGTCAGAACAAACTGTAGCTTACTTCGCTGCGGCGAACCGCTTGGCCACATCGTCCCAATTCACCACGTTCCAGAACGCCGAGATGTAGTCCGGCCGACGGTTCTGGTAGTTGAGGTAGTAGGCGTGCTCCCACACGTCCAGACCCAGCAGCGGCGTTCCGGGAACCTCGGCGATGTCCTCCATCAGCGGGCTGTCCTGGTTCGGCGTGGAGGTGACGCGCAGCTTGCCGCTGCCGTCCAGCACCAGCCAGGCCCAGCCGGAACCGAACCGGCCCACGGCGGCGTTGCCGAACTCTTCCTTGAACGCATCCAGGCTGCCGAAGGCGCCCTTGATGGCATCGGCCAGCTCACCGGACGGCTCGCCGCCGCCGTTCGGGCTCATCATCTGCCAGAACATGGTGTGGTTGGCGTGACCGCCACCATTGTTACGCACCGGCGTCTGGATGTCTGCCGGCAGGTCCTTGATGCGCTTGATCAGCTCGTTCACGGGCTTGGACGCGAGGTCCGGATGGCTCTCGACGGCCGCATTGAGCTTGGTCACGTAGGTGTTGTGGTGCTTGCCATGGTGGATCTCCATGGTCTTGGCATCAATGTGCGGCTCAAGCGCATTGTGCGCATAAGGGAGATCCGGAAGATCGTAAGCCATTGTGCTGCCTCCTTGGTTGCAAAAACGTCTGCAGCGCGATCGCGATGGCCGCGCCGCAATCGAATGCGGTTGTTATCGGGCGCTACCCAAGCACGTGCGGGCGGGCTCAGTCGTTTTCAACACCCCCGTATAGCACACCGCAACGACAAACGCCCCGACCAAGGAGCCAGGGCGTCAATCGATCGATGCGCACAGACGGCCGTTTCAGGCGTCGCTGCGCGCCGCGCCGGCGTCCTGGACCAGCTTCTCCAGATCGCCGCTCTCATACATCTCGAGGATGATATCGCAGCCGCCCACAAGCTCGCCGTTGACGTAGAGCTGGGGAATGGTGGGCCAGTCGCCGAAATCCTTGATGCCCTGACGGATCCGCTCGTCTTCGAGCACGTTCACGTAGGCGAACTCCGCCTCACAGCCCGCCAGCGCCTGGGACGCCTTCATGGAGAAGCCGCACTGGGGGAACTGGGGCGTTCCCTTCATGAACAGAATCACCGGGTGGCTTTCCACCTGCTTCTTGATGGCTTCCTGAACCTCATCCATTACCTGGAACCTCTTTCGTCGTCGGGGCGCCGCCGGCCGCGTCTGCGCGACGAAGGCGTACGTCGTTAATCATGTATCCAGTATACCCGTTGGTGATAGCCGTTGAAAACGGCGATAAGGCAGTCAAGGGTATGCCCGACACTCTGCGGGAGGTACGCTCACGCCATGCGGAGACCGCGCCACCGCGGCAACCGGATTCCGAACCATAGCAGACGAGACCAACAACATGACACGAAACCTTGACGATACCCTTGAACCCATCTTCCAGGACGTGCTGCGCCGCAACCCCGGCGAGGCGGAGTTCCATCAGGCCGTGCGCGAGGTGCTGGAGTCTCTGGGGCCGGTGCTGGTCAAGCACCCGGAGTTCGCCGAGCACAAGATCATTCAGCGCATCTGCGAGCCGGAGCGTCAGATCATCTTCCGCGTGCCCTGGCAGGACGACAACGGCGAGACCCACATCAACCGGGCATTCCGGGTGCAGTTCAACAGTGCTCTGGGGCCCTACAAAGGGGGCATGCGCTTCCACCCGTCGGTATATCTAGGCATCGTCAAGTTCCTGGGCTTCGAGCAGGTCTTCAAGAACGCCCTCACGGGGCTGCCCATCGGCGGCGGCAAGGGCGGCAGCGACTTCGACCCCAAAGGCCGTTCCGATGCCGAGATCATGCGCTTCTGCCAGAGCCTGATGACGGAGATGTACCGTCATCTGGGGGAGTACACCGATGTGCCCGCCGGCGACATCGGTGTCGGCCAGCGGGAGGTGGGCTACCTGTTCGGCCAGTACAAGCGCATGACCAACCGCTACGAGTCCGGCGTGTTCACCGGCAAGGGGCTGGACTGGGGCGGTAGCCGCGCGCGCAAGGAAGCAACCGGGTTCGGCACGGTGTACTTCACGCGCGAAATGCTGCGCGCCCGCGGCACCGACCTGGAGGGCAAGACCTGCGTGGTCTCCGGCTCAGGGGATGTGGCCATCCACGCCATCGAGAAGCTCCACGCCCTGGGCGCGAAGGTGATCGCCTGCTCCGACTCCACCGGCATGATCGTCGACGAGCACGGGCTGGAGCTCGACCGCATCCGCCGCATCAAGGAGGTGGAGCGCCGGCGCATCCACGTATACGCCGAGGAGCAGACGCGCGCGCGCTACATCAAGGGTGGCAGTGTGTGGTCGGTGCCCTGCGACGTGGCGCTGCCCTGCGCCACCCAGAACGAACTCAACGGGGAGGACGCGCGGCGCCTGGTGGAGAACGGCTGCATCGCGGTGGCCGAGGGCGCCAACATGCCCACCACGCCCGAGGGCATCAAGCTGTTCCGCGATGCCGGCATCGCCTACGGCCCCGGCAAGGCGGCCAACGCCGGCGGCGTTGCCACGAGCGCGCTGGAGATGCAGCAGAACGCCAGCCGCGACTCCTGGACGTTCCACCATACGGAGCAGCGGCTGGAGGAGATCATCTGCAACATCCACGGCAACTGCCACGATACCGCCGCCGAGTTCGGCGCGCCTGGCGACTACGTCACCGGCGCCAACATCGGCGGCTTCCTGAAGGTGGGGCACGCCATGGTGGCGCTGGGTCTCATCTGACGGACTCCGCCGGGCCGCGCGGCGGCTGCTCTGCGGCCCGGCCGCAGAGCAGCTTGCGCGCGGCAACGTCCACCACCAGGCGCACGTCGGCGTCGCTGACGTCAAACACCTCCACGGTGGCGGCCGCTGCCGCACCCACTTCCACATCCCCGGGCAGTGGACACCGGCGGGCACCGGGCAACGCCTCCAGCCATTGCGGCCGGTAGATCACGGTGTCGTCCGCCGCCGCCACCCCGGCGTAGACGATGCCCGCCTCCACCAGATCCTGAAAGAAGTGGGAGCCGTACGAGAGTTCCGGGATTCGGTCGTCGTCCATGTGCGCCAGCTCCACCAACGCCGCAACCCCCTGCAGATCGGCGAATCCCACCGGCACGCCCAGCGCGGGCGTGGAGCTGCCCCAGCGGCCCGGCCCGATTAGCAGCGTGCCCCGCGGTGTCACCGGGGCCTCACGGTTGATCGCCCCCACCAGACGCGCCACCGCGTATTGCCCCTCCGTGTCGAGCTGGCGGTAGCGCTGGCCGTTGACCCGCACGATGCGCGCAATGGGTATGTCTGCCGCCGGCCCCATGAAGTGGCGATCCAGCGCGAGAAAGACATCGTCCACAGCGCGAGCAGCGGCATCCGCGCCCCCTGCGGGCATGGCAGGGACGGCCGGTGACGGGAGTGGGCGGCACTGTACGACGCTGCAGGTCAAGGCCTGCTCATCATCGCAGTGAAGGGTGAACTCGACCTCCACGGGATGCGCGTAGGCTCGCTCCAGCGTCTGCAGCAGCGAGCGCAGCATGGCCGCGAAGGGGGTGCGCCGCAGCAGCGGGTCGAAGGTCAGCCGCCAGACGGCCTGCTCCGCTCCCAGGGCACGCGCGGCCTGCTCCGACTCCCGATCACGCTCGGCCAGCAGCCCCAGGGGCAGCGACGGCGCCTGCACCGCGATGTCCGCGAGCGGGCGGGTGGAGACACCTTCCTCTCCGAGATCGAGCACATCCAGCGCCCGCTGGGTTGCCCCGTACATGGCGTCGCGCTCGGCGAAAGGGTGGCGCTCGGGCTGGTCCAGGGCCACCAGACGCACGTCGTCGTCGGCAACGCGATCAACGGCGCGGGTACCCAGCCCGGCAACCAGGCGCACCATGCCCGCGGCAGGGTCCATGTCGGGGGACCACGGAAACAGGTTGCGCGAGACGGCGACACCGGCTGCGTCGGGGCAATACAGTTGCCCGTGGAAACGTCCGTTGACACGCTGCACCAGCAACGCCATGGGCTCCTCGCGATCCTCCAGGCCGCGCTCGCGGCGGTAACTGCGGGCATCCGGGTGCATGGTCGAGGCGTACACGACGCGAATGGCGTCTTCGAGCTGCGCCAGGCGCTCCTCCGGGCTACCACGGTTGATGCGGAAGACGCTGGCGTACTTACCGGCGAACGCGTTACCGAAGCCATCTTCCAGCAGGCTGCTGGAACGCACCAGAATCGGATACTGGCCGTAGTGGTCCAGCACCCGCTCCAGCTGATGGCGCACCTCTTCCGGAATCTCGCCGTCGCGCAGCGCGTCGTGGAGTGCCCGCGCCTCGGCTTCGTCGCCGAGCCCGTGGCGCTGGCGCATGAGCCGGTGCCACAGGCCGTTGTGCACCACGTAGGCGTAATAGACGTCGGCGCCGACATACCAGGAGTCGTGCGGGTCCAGTGCGGCACCCCACGTCTTCGGCGCCTCCTGCAGCAGAATGGCGCGGGCCAGCAGCATGCCCACTGCCTTGCCACCCAGGCGGCCGCTGCCTACCATGCGATCGCGGATGGACACCAGATCTGCCAGTCCCAGATAGCGGCGGGCCAGAGCCAGGATGCGCGTGTCGCGGCCGACCAGCACAGCCAGCGCCTGCTCCCGAACGGATTCGGCCTCTTCGGCGTAACCGTCGGTGTCCATACAGGCAGCGACACGCAGAAACAGGCGATCCCAGGCATCCAGTACGCGCTGCTGCTCCTGCTGGCGCTGCTCCTGCTCCCACTCTGCCTGTAGCCGCGTCACCTCTCGGCTGTCAGTCACGGGCATGAAGTGCTCGCCGTCCTCCCGGTGCGGCAGAAACAGCGTGGGGGTCCGGCGGCCGCTGACCTTCACCGGCTGCAAATGCACGCCCCCGCAGCCGGTACGCACGTCGATCATTACCTGTGTGGTGCGACGGATTCGCGCCACCGTCGTATGCGAGTGGCGGGCCGGATCCAGCGCGAAGTACGCCACTGTTGCCAGGTCCCGCAACTGCGGGCAGACCACACGGAAGAAAGTGCCGACCATCACGTCGGTTGCCCAAGCGTCGAGCAGATCCGACAGGGGATCGCAGACGTAGAACGCCCCGTGACCGTGGGCATTGATCAGCTCATGCACCTGCCGGGTAAAGGGCTCGAAACCACCACCGGGATCCACTGCGACGGTCTCGACGCCCGTCAGCGCCGGAAGCACCGGTGCCTGTCCACCGTAGCGCAGGTAGAACACGCGCCGGCCTGTCGCGTATCCCGCCTCGGCAAAGGCCAGCGCGTAGCGACGGTAGTCATCCAAACGCGATGTACGCCAGACCACGTTGTCCCCGAGACGCAGCCCGTCCAGCACGCCGTCAAGCCCCACACGCCCGCTGGAAACCCAGTCCCGTGCCCGCTGCTCCATCATCACTCCCCGCAGTCATCGCCCGCCAGGCACCATGCCACATCGGGTCGTATGCACCCACCTGTCACAGCCAGTTCCTTGCCGCAGCGCCGACCCGTTCCTATAATCGGCACCTCAGGCAGTCTCCGTCGGGATGCCGCCGCACATGCGGCTCCTTCGGCGCTGCCTTTTTTCTTTTTTGCGGGACACCTGCCATGAACCATGGACTGATGCAGACCTACGGCCGGCTGCCCGTGCGCTTCCAGCGCGGCAGCGGCGCCTGGCTTTGGGACGACAATGACAACGCCTATCTGGACGCCCTGAGCGGGATCGCCGTGTGCGGCCTGGGCCATGCCCACCCGCGCGTCACAGCTGCCCTGCAGAAGCAGGCGGAGACCCTGCTGCACACCTCCAACCTCTACGGCGTCCCGCTGCAGGAGCAGCTGGCCGAGGCCCTGTGCGCGCGCACGGCCATGAACAGTGTGTTCTTCTGCAATTCCGGCGCCGAAGCCAATGAGGCCGCCATCAAGCTGGCGCGGCTTCACGGGGCGAACCGGCAGATCACCGAACCGAAGATCCTGGTGATGGAGAACGCCTTCCACGGGCGCACCCTCGCCGCCCTCGCGGCCACCGGCAACACCAGGGCCCAGGAGGGATTCGGGCCATTGCCGGCCGGGTTCATCCGCGTCCCCTACAACGACCTCTCGGCAATCGACGCCGCTGCGGCGGCGCATGACGGCATCGTTGCAATCCTGGCGGAGCCCATCCAGGGGGAAGGCGGCGTGCGCGTGCCGGATGCCGGCTACCTCCAGGCCCTGCGCGAGCGGTGCGACGCCCGCGGCTGGCTGCTCATGCTGGATGAAGTGCAGACCGGCGTCGGCCGCACTGGCGCCTGGCTGGCCAGCCAGCACGAGAACGTGATCCCCGATGTGCTCACCCTGGCGAAAGGGCTGGGCAACGGGGTGCCCATCGGCGCGTGTCTGGCCCGCGGCGCGGCAGCCGAGGTGCTTGGCCCGGGCAGCCACGGCTCCACCTTCGGCGGCAATCCACTGGCCGCCAGTGCTGCACTGGCGGTCATCGAGGCGCTGGACGCCGATGGCCTGCTGGCGCGGGCGGAAGCGCTCGGCGAGCGCCTGCAGCGCCGCTTCCGCGATGCACTGGCCAGCGAGCCCGCGGTTATGGACATCCGCGGCCGCGGACTGATGCTCGCCATCGAGCTGGACCGCCCGTGCGGCGATCTGGTCAAGCGGGCCCTGGACGATCACTTACTGATCAACGTCACGGCACAGTCGGTGATCCGGCTGCTGCCGCCCTTGATCATTTCCGATGACGAGGCCGACCGGATCGGCGATCAGGTGATCGCTCTCATCCGCGACTTCGTCAACGACGCGAGGTAACGCCATGACCGCCGGTCATTTTCTCACCCTGCGGGATTTCACCCCGGACGCCCTGCACCAGCTCATCCGCCGCGCGCGGGACCTGAAGGCGCTGCGCGAGCGCGGCGAGCTGCACGAACCGCTGCGCGGCAAGGTGCTCGGCATGGTGTTCGAGAAGTCGTCCACCCGCACCCGAGTCTCCTTCGAGGCGGGCATGAACCAGCTCGGCGGCAGCGCCATCTTCCTCAGCCCCCGGGACAGTCAGCTCGGACGCGGCGAACCGGTGGAGGACACCGCGCGGGTGCTCTCGCGCATGGTCGACGCTGTCATGATCCGGACATTCGCCCACGACACACTGGAGCGGTTTGCGGCCTACTCCGCCGTACCGGTGATCAACGGGCTGTCGGACAGCTTCCACCCGTGTCAGCTGCTGGCGGACATCCAGACCTTCGTGGAGCACCGCGGCAGCATCCAGGGGCGTACGGTGGCGTGGATCGGTGATGGCAACAACATGTGTCACTCCTACATCAACGCAGCCGCACTGTTCGACTTCCAGCTGCGCATCGGCTGCCCGGAAGGCTTCGACCCGGACCCGGACATCGTGGCCACAGCGCCGGAGCGCGTCTCCGTCCACCGTGAACCGGCAGAAGCCGTTGCCGGTGCGGATCTGGTGGTGACCGACGTCTGGGCCAGCATGGGCCAGGAGGAAGAACAGAAACGCCGGGAGCTGGCGTTTGCGCCCTACCGCGTCACTGCGGCACTGATGGCAGCGGCGGCGGACGACGCGCTGTTCATGCACTGCCTGCCCGCCCACCGCGGCGAGGAAGTGGACGCCGACGTCATCGACGGGCCGCAGTCGGTGGTCTGGGATGAGGCGGAGAACCGCCTGCATGCACAGAAGGCACTGCTGGAACAGCTCATGCTGAAGGAGTAACCATGGGCCTGGGACCGGAAGTACGGCGCCGCTCGGCGCTGGAGGTCTTTCTGGTCTTTCTCGGCCTGGGCCTGAGCTCCTTCGGTGGGCCTGTCGCCCATCTCGGCTATTACCGCGAGGCGCTGGTCCAGCGGCGCCAGTGGCTGAGCGACCAGCAGTACGGCCAGATCGTCGCCCTGTGCCAGTTCCTTCCCGGCCCCAGCAGCAGCCAGGTGGGCCAGGCCATCGGCCTGGTTCGCGCCGGCCTTCCCGGGCTCTTCGGGGCCTGGCTCGGTTTCACCCTCCCCTCCGCCATCATCATGATTGGCCTGGCCGTCGCTCTCGGCACCGCAGGGCCAGAGGCGCTGACAGGCGCCGGCTGGCTACACGGCCTGAAACTGGCCGCAGTGGCGGTGGTGGCTCAGGCGGTGATCAACATGGCACGCTCGCTGGCGCCGGACTGGCAGCGGGCGTTGATCGTGGTGGCAGCCACCGCCGTGGCACTGGTCTGGGCCCACCCGCTCGGCCAGGTCTCGGCCCTGATCATTGGCGGGCTGCTGGCATTCGTGCTGCCCATGCAGGCGCAGGCCACGGCCACCGCCGGCGGCCTCGAAATCCCGCTCGGCCGACGGACCGCCAACATCAGCCTGTTGCTGTTCTTCGGCGCCCTGGGCGGCCTGCCGCTGCTGGCCGCACTCTTTCCCGGTGGCCTCACCGGCCTGATCGACGGCGTCTTCCGTGCCGGATCGCTCGTGTTCGGTGGCGGGCATGTGGTACTGCCACTGCTGGAGCGGGAAGTGGCCGCTCCAGCAGGGGTCGACAGCAGCAGCTTCCTGGCAGGCTACGGTGTGGCACAGGCGCTGCCGGGGCCGCTGTTCAGCTTTGCCGGCTACCTGGGGGCCGAGGCGCAGCCGCACATGCCCATCATCGGTGGCATTATCGCGATCATCGCCATCTTCCTGCCTGGCACGCTGCTGCTGGTGGGCGTCCTTCCGTGGTGGGGCCGAATCAGTGGCGTCGCCACGATCCGGCGCGCCGTCGCTGGCGTGAACGCCGGCGTCGTCGGCCTGCTGGCGGCCATACTCTGGGACCCGGTGATCCGTATCGGCATCACCGGGCTGACCGAATTCGCCATTGCCGCCGTCGCCTTCGGCCTGCTCATGGGCACACGGTTTCCGGTCTACCTGCTGGTGCCGGCGTGCGCCGCCGCGGGGTGGCTACTGCTGTAAGCTAGTCCGGATCCGGCATGTTGTCGCTCAGCTCCACCACCAGCTCCGCGGCCTGCTCCTGCTGCTCCGGCGTCATGGCCTCGCCGGCCATATCCCCGGCCACGGCGCCGCTGGCGCCACCGATCACGGCGCCCATGGTGCCGTCGACCTCACGGCCCGCGACGGCCCCACTGGCACCACCCAGCAACTGCCCGAACCGCCTCGACAGCCCTTCGCGGCTGGCGGCGCTGCCGGAGGCCGACCAGACCACGGCGCCGTTGTCCACATCGATCATCTGCGCGGACATGCTCATGCTGTCGCCGTACTGCGGCACGTTCACGACAATGGCCGTATCCACATTGAGGATGCGGCCCAGCTCCGCGGCGCCACTCGTGGTCGTGGCGTCGCTGTGCTGGAAGTCCTGTTCATCCATGACTTCGCGAATCTGTGATCGCTCCACGGGGCTGTAACCCTTGCGGAGCAGTGACTCGTTGAACATCCCCGCCACCTGGTTCTGGGCGGCTTCGCTGCCATCTGCCCCTTCCACTGCCACCACCGCCACCCGTTCGACGCTGGCGAAGTCGTAGTTCTGGTCGTGCTGCCCGCTGACGTCCGTGGTAGCGCAGCCCGCCAGAAACAGAGCGCCCGCCCCGGCCGCCCCCAGTACCGCTATGCCCTTTCGCATGGTGCCTCCGATTGTGCTTGTCGCGTTATTGGTCATCGTTACGGCTGGCCGGATCCGGCTTCCGGCGCTGTCTCGCCGGCGCCTTTCTGCGCATCCCATCCGGTCCATTCTCCGGCCCGCTTCTTCAGCTTACCGAACTCCACCGACACGTTGTCCAGTTTGGCCTCCCATTCCGGGTTCGGCTCCTGGCCCTCGGTAACCCGGAAGAACACCTGCATGAGCGCGACCATGGCGAACGGCTCGATGACCGCAGCCTTGATCCCCCAGGCCAGAACCAGGGCCAGCATCAGCGTCAGCGCACCAGCGGTGCCCGGAAACAGAGCCACCAGACCGGCCGCCGGCCCCAGGGCGATGAGAAAGACCAGAAACGTCAGCCCCCAGATGAAGAACGTGAGGAAAAACGCGTTCTTCAGGAACGCCATGTAATTCTGCGCATAGAGCACCAGCGCTCGCCGGCTGGACTCCCAGGGGTTATCCGACCGGGTGCGGATGTTGTAGGCAAGAATCACCTCATCGAGGAAGGTGAGCGATAACCGCACCACCGTACCCACGAAACGCGCCAGACCCTGCAGTGCTGGAATGGGGACAATGTTGACGGCGCTGAAGAAGACTTTGTTGAATGCCTTGAGAATGCCCTTGATCAACTGATCCAGTCCGAACAGCACCGAGGATTCCACGAACCGATCACGCACGATCGTCTGGGCGTGCTCGATCTGCCCGCGGCCTTCGGGCAGTTCGTTGCCCTCCATGCGCTCCACCAGCACCGCGATGTGCCCGGCCTTGACCAGGTACAGCAGGTACTCCCGGAACCAGTACACCACTGCGCCCATGAGCCCGAAGCCGATGAATCCGCCCCAGACACCCCCGGCCCCGGGGTTGTCCCCGATGTACCCCACCAGGTAACCGGCCCCTGAACCCACGCCCGTGGCGAGGATATAAGCCAGGGTGATCCCGAAATAGATCAGGAACCGAAACACCAGAAAAGGAAAGGTTGCCCGTAACAACCCGACTACGCCGCCCACCTGAAAATCTTTCATGCCCAAGTCTCCGTTCCTGTGCGTTTAACTAGTGTGAAGCCGGCGGCCTTACAAACGCCTTACAAGCCCGCATCGGCATTGAGATCGGTCTCGCGATTGAACAGCGGCTGGGCGTTGATGGCGGATGTGAACGTCCACCCTACGCGGGCTGCATGACCTGGCCCCAACTCGTGGCCCTCCGTCACGTCGGTGTAAGGCGGCTGTAAGGTCCGAGCTGGCACAGTCGACCCTCCGCTCCAGGCATGCCGATCTGTAGCGGCCTCACCGCGCCAGGCAAGCGTCGCGGCACCATAAGAATCAACACCATAGAAGGGGACGATCATGGGCAACAGGAAATTAGGGACGATCTCGGGGGGCCTTCTGTCACCGCTTCTGCTCACCGCCTGTCTCAGTTCCGGATCGGATTCCGGGAGCGGCTCAAGCGGAAGCCCGAGTGAACCGCTGGGCGACTTCCCCAGCGTGGACTTTGCCGGGGAACTTGACCTGGACGGCGACTACGACGGCGAAACCGGGTGGGCCACGATCTCCTCGGACACCACCACAGCCACCTTCACCACAGCAGACAACAACGCGCCGCAGGACGCGCAGATCGCGGTGGATACCGCCTACATGCTGTGGCACGTAGGCCACACGTCGCATTCGCTCTTCCACGGCACAGTGTTCTGGCTCGTGGAATATGGAGCGATAGCAGAACAGGCGGGGGTTTCAATCGATGACATTGACGAGGATGGGGAGCTGGATGACCTACCCTGGGAACAGGGGTTCGGTTTCGGCGATAAGTGCGAAGGCGAAGACGGTCCTGGCGAATGGGAATACGAACTGACCGACGGGTACCAGGCAGGACGTGGTGAGTTCAATGACATCTGCGTGAAGAATTACCCCACCACCGACGGCGGCCCCATCACCGTCTCGGGTGAATTCGAGTGGTCTGAGGCCTCGAGTGGATTCTCCACTATCGCGAATATCCAACCGGATGACATTCCCAGCATGGTCCCGCCGGAGCAGACCGTCACGTTCTCGGACGTCACCGTAAAATGGCGGGGCGAAGAGTTCACGATGAACGGCATGAACCGCGCCAGTGAGGATACGGACCCACCCGCGAACGTCCGCGCCGTCGAGCTGACCCACGAGGGATCCGGCCAGACGTTCAAGCTGCTGAGCGAACTGGCAGGGGACGATTCCGCCCCGCGGCACACTTACCAGTTCTTCCATCCGGACCTGGGTAAATTCTGGGGGCTACCCAATCAGGACCGCATACGTTCGGAAGAAAATCCTTTCGATTGGGTGAACTCCGAAGGTTTATTTGGTGGCGGCTCTGCACCAGATAGCTGCGAAGAAGGCGCCCGGTTCGGCGACCTGTCGATCTCGGCGGACGGAAACCCGTTATCCATGGTCGTGACACTCGCCGAATGTGACAAGTACAACATCCTCGACGGGACGGCCTCGGACGGCGGCGGGATCGGCAGCGGGGACCACGATCTTGAGATCGACGAACTCGTGTCGGACGATTGAACGGCGGTTGGGAGTTGATGGTGGGCTTGAACGTCCACCCGGCGGGTGCTGCGGGCTCTCCGGGAAGAACGGTGGACGTGAACGTCCACCCTACGCCAGCGCCGGACCGGTTGCCGATCCGTAGGGTGGACGTTCACGTCCACCATTATTACCAAGAAGCATCCGCCTAGCCCCCGTAGGGTGGACCTTCAGGTCCACCATCTACAGGCCGCCTACGGACTGGCCACCTGGACCGGGCGATCGTCGGCCAGGCGTTCGCTGTAGCGGTCCACCAGGTAGTCGCTGATGTCGCGGGTGAGAAGCGTGAACTTGACCAGTTCCTCACCTGCCCTTCCGACCACTCGGACAGCTTGCGCAGCTCCACCACCTTGGGATGACCCGCCGGTGCGTCGTCCGGAAGCGGCAGCCCCGACGGATTGAAGAATCGCGTCTCGGCGCCGAACGCCTCGAGAATCCGCGCCGCCTCCTCCGCCATTAGCCGGCTGTAGGAGCGCTCGCGCAGGGAGCCGTAGAGCAGCAGGATGCGCGGCTTGTGCGTGGACGGCCCCGTCACCTGCAGGCGGTCGATGGAGGGACGATCCAGGTAGGCGTCCTGGATATTCGGCATGTCGTTGGGCATTGCAGAGCTCCGGATCCGGATGTGATCGGGTCGTGACTGAAGTCGCTCCTACGTGGCAGCAATGGGCACCGCCTCCCTGGCACCCGGCGGTTCAGCCGGCGCCCGCCCGCTGCTGCGCGGCGGCCGGGAACCGGTGGCGGGTGCGGTTGGCGATTTTCACCAGCACCAGCATCAGCGGCACCTCCACCAGCACGCCGACCACGGTGGCGAGCGCGGCACCGGAATGCACGCCGAACAGGGCGATGGCGGCGGCCACGGCCAGCTCAAAGAAGTTGCTCGCGCCGATCATTGCACCCGGTGCCGCCACGTTGTGGGGCACCCGCCACGCCCTGGCCCAGCCGTAGGCGATGAAGAAGATCAGGAACGTCTGCACGATCAGCGGAACGGCGATCAGCGCGATGTGCAGCGGATTGTTGAGAATCACCTCGCCCTGGAACGAGAACAGCAGCACCAGCGTCAGGATCAGGCCGATGGGGGTCACCGGGGCCAGCCGCTTCATGAACACGTTGCCGAACCACTCGCTGCCCCGGCGCCGAATCAGCGTGACACGGGTGATATAGCCGGCGGTCAGCGGGATGACAATGTAGAGAAACACCGACAGCGCCATGGTCTCCCAGGGCACGATGATGTCGGACAGCCCCAGCAGCAGCATGACGATGGGGGCGAAGGCGAACAGCATGATGACGTCGTTCACCGACACCTGCACGAGGGTGTAGGCCGCGTCGCCGCGGGTGAGATGGCTCCAGACGAACACCATGGCCGTGCACGGCGCAGCGCCCAGCAGAATGGCGCCGGCCAGGTACTCGCGCGCAAGCCCGCCCGGGATCAGGGGCTCGAACAGGATGATCAGGAAGAACCAGGCGATGGCAAACATGGTGAACGGCTTGATCAGCCAGTTCACCGTGGTGGTGATGGCCAACCCCTTGGGCTGCCGGCGCACGCCGAGGATCGACGAGAAGTCGATCTGCACCATCATCGGGAAGATCATGGCCCAGATGAGGATGGCCACGGGGATGGAGACCTGAGCGTACTCGAACTGCGACAGGGCATCCGGGACCGTCGGCGCAAGCTGTCCGAGCGCCACCCCCACCATAATCGCCAGGGCCACCCAGATGGAGAGGTAGCGCTCGAACACCCCCATGCCCTCGCGGATGTCGGGGGCGTCGTCGGTCGTGGTTTCCGATTCGCTCATAGGGTGCTCCGTTGCATGGTTCGGATGGCGGGTCGTGCTGTTCGATGCGCGCTCTGGCCTCTGTAATGGTCGCCCGGGCCGGGTCCTCCAGCGGCCAGTGGAGCTTACGCGTCTGCGGCGGCAGCAGCGGGCAGTGCTCATCCGCGTGACCGCATACCGTAACCACCAGGTCGGCCTCGTCCAGCATGGCGTCGGTGAGCTGCGTGGACGCCTGCGCGGTGATGTCGATGCCCAGCTCATCCATGGCTGCGACGGCCCTCTCGTTCTGCCCGTGCGCCTCAATACCGGCGGACTGAACAACGAGATTCGCGCCTGCCATATTCCTGGCAAAGCCTTCCGCCATCTGAGACTGGCAGGAGCTGCCGGCGCAGAGAAACAGGATGTTCATAAGCGCTCCCTACTCCCGATTCAGTCGCAGCTGATCGCCGGGCGGTTGGGCATGGTGGCCAGGCGCTGGCGCACGTCGTCCAGGGCCTCGGCCCGAAACACCGCTTCCAGCACCTCCCGCGCCCACTCGGGCAGGTCGGGATGCAGGCTGTAATGCACCCATTGCCCGCGGCGCATATCGGTGACGATGCCCAGATCGCGCAGCTGCGCCAGATGGCGCGACACGCGGGGTTGCGACAGGCCAAGGGCGTGCACGAACTCGCACACGCACAGCCGCTCTTCAGTCACCAGCAGCAACAGACAACGCAGCCGGGTTGGATCGGACAGAGCGCGGAAGAACTGTTCGGGATCACGCATATTCGTATATCCATATATATGGATTCACAAAGTACCAGCCTGCCAATGCGATGACAAGGGAGGCGGTTGCCCATCATCGGGGGCGACATCCCCTGCGGCTGATGGCATTACGGGAAGAACGGTGGACGTGAACGTCCACCCTACGGGTGCTGCTGCCAATTCGGGATGGGAACAAACGGCCATGGTGGACCTGAAGGTCCACCCTACGGGTGTCGTGGGACCCGCGCGGACGTCGGGTGGACCTTCAGGTCCACCATCGGACTACTGTGTCTCGGTCGCGGACTCCTGCGCGTTCGCCCGATCCTCCCGGGAGACGCGACCGTTGTCGGCACCGGCGGCGTCCTGCAGCCCCAGCGCGTTGGCCATGGCCGCACGGCTGAGCGCGGAAAGCTCACTGCGCTTGCGCCCTTCCACGTCGATCGCGTTGCAGACATAGACACGGCAGTCGGTGCGTGGCTCACCGGCCAGGCGGACGACGTGCCGGATCAGTGGGTCATTGTTCACGAATGGCGCGGCATCGCTCAACTCGCCTTCCGCGTTCCTATACAACAGAGTGACTGGCTGCACCGGTGCTTCCGCGTCCAGAGCCGCCTGATAGAGCCGCGGCCGGAACGGCAGCAGTTCACCGCCAGGGCTGGTCGTACCCTCCGGGAAGAAGATCACCCGATACCCCTCGTTCAGGCGCTGCGCCATGACAGCATTGGCCTGCCCGGATGCATTACGTGCGCCGCGCTCGATGTAGAGGGTACCCAGAGCCGTGGCAACCGCACCGATTCCCGGCCAGGCGCGTACTTCGGACTTGCTGAGGAACGACACAGGCCATCGTGCACTGATGACGAGAATGTCCAGCCACGAGAGGTGGTTGCTGACAAACAGTGCCGGAGGCTCCACCGCTGGCGCGCCCTGCACGTGGATACGCACACCCAGCAACCGGCAGATGCTCCAGCACCAGAACACCTGCATGCCCCGCGCCAGCCCCTCGTGGAGCGGCCGGCGACGCAGGCGATCCCACCCCGTGGCGGCGAGGATCACCACGACGCCGAGACTGACATGGACGAACAACAGCGGGATACGAACGAGTCGACGTAAGGTGCGCATGGCCTTTCCCTGAGAGAAACGCACCCTATTCTACGGAAAGAGCGCCGGGAGGCCAGTCCGGTGCTCCGGTGGATCGACGCGGGATCAGCGGGCGTCCCGCATGGCCCGCAGATTGGACACTACGTTCTCCAGGGCCTTGTCGAAGAGCATGTTGTCATCGAGCATCAGCACCGTCTCCCGGCGCAGCGCATCCGCCAGTTCGTCACGGCGGCGGTCGGCGAGCTTGAAGCCGGCGCGGTTGACAAAAATGAGCCGCTCGCCGCCACTCAGCCGCGCCGAGAGCTTGGCGCGCAGATGTTTGCCGCTGTCCTGGCGGAACTCGAACCATGTGCCGACGGCGACCTGATCAAGCCGCTCGCGATATGGTGCCAGCTCGTCGCTGTCTTCGGGCCCGGTCACTTCGTGCCCGGCTTCGTCCGCCGGCTTGAAAGCCTGGGGCGCAGGATCAGGCGGTGCCTGATCCCGGCCACGGGAGAGCGTCTGGATGTGTTCATGCTCCAGCGCCTTGAACAGCTTGGTCATTTCAATGGGGTTGAACATGACCGCGTTCAGCTCCGAGCGCAGGTCATGCAGCAACGGCGGAATCTCGGTGACGAGCTGCTTGCGCGAGGCGTGGTCGGGCTTCGGGTCCAGACTCCAGAGCAGCCGGTCTACAACACCCAGCTTGTGGCGCCAGCCGTCACTATCCGCGCCCTCGCGCAGAAGGGAGATGAACAGCACCTGCGACCACCCCTCGTAGAGCAGCCGGTGCGCGCAGTCCGGAAGCTGCCGGTGGCCGACCCGCTCGCGCAGGGCGGCATCCACGTGCTCCTTGGCGGTATCGACACGCGCCTTGCCCTCGGCCGCCTGACGGGTGCGTTCCTCGATCTGCCGGGCCCTGGCGCGATCGTCCTCCAGGTACTGGCGAAACTCGTGGAGCGCATTGTCGAACACCGACACGTCGTCGATGAACTCCTCCAGCAGTCGAGTGACGATACCCTCGATGGCCTGGTAGAGCGGATCGCCGCCGGGACGGCCGCTGTCTGTCCAGCCCACGCCGGCCCGTGCCATTTCATTGATCAGGCGCCGCGCGGGATGGTCACGACGGGTAAAGAACGCGCGATCCAGCAACGCCACCTTGAGCACGGGAATCTGCAGCCGCGCCAGCAGCGCCTTGATGCTGTCGGGCAGGTTGGGGTCGTCCAGTACGGCGTCGAACAGCAGACTGACGATATCGATGGTGTCGTCCTCGGCCTGACCGAGGTCGGCATTGCCGCCGCCGCTGCTGGTGAGCTGCTGGCGCACCTGCTGCTTGAGCACGCCGGGCCGCAGGGGGACGACGGTCTCGCCCTGGACTCCCTCTCCCGCCGGCGCCTCGGTCTGCAGCCCGGACAGCGCCTGCAGCACGTCGGCGACGTTCGCCGTCGTGCCCGGCGCGGCATAGCCGGTGCCGGACCACTCGCCGGTGTCGCGACCCGCGGCCAGCAGGTTCTGCAACACGGCAAAGGCTTCTTCCGCGTCGCGGTCCGGCAGACCCCCGGAGCGTGACGTGGTGCCACCCTGTGTCCGCGGCGCCGGGGCATGACCCTGCTCTGCAGGTCGCGCCCCCCCGGGCCGGATCTGCGCGCGCACGCCCGCATCGATGAAGAGCTGGTTGAGCTCCTGATAGAGCCCACCGAGATGACCAATGACGTAGCGGTCGAAGAGCTTGTAGACGATCAGGCGCGGCTGGATATCCATGCGCAACGCCGCAGCCGCCTGCTCGAGCGTGGCGCAGATGCGTGCGGGATCCACCGGGTTGGTTTCCGCCGTGGCCCAGTCCCGGCCGGCATCCGCATCGAGACGCGCACAAAGATGCGCCAGCGCCTCACTGGAGCGCGTTCTGGCCTTGGAGATCATGCCGTCGATGGCGAGGCGCTCCTCCAGATCCTGGTCATCCACCAGACTGAGCACCTCTGGCTCGCCGGTGTCGTCAGCAGCGCCGTGGCGCCCCGGCATGGGGGCGCCGGTGTGGGCGTCGTCAATCCCCTTGCGGAAGCGCGCTTCGAACTCCTGCCGACCGCGGCGAACCTCGCGCATGGCCTCGAAGAACAGCTGCTGCTCCTGGTTGCTGCCCGCCTTCTCCGCACGCTCGAACAGGGCATCATCGGTATGATCGAGCATATGCCGCAGCAGTGCCGCCAGGCGCTCATCCGCCAGCGCGCGGAATCGGGCGTAAAGGGCGGTCTCGCGGCCGCGCGCGGCGGACTGACCGAGGTTCACAACCTTGCGATCGGATGACATGGTGATTCCCGTGGCGTTGACGCCGGATGGCACAGCCTGTTGAACGTGTACTATTTATAGGTGATGCGCAGCAACACCACTGTGAATCGCATCACAGCCACCACATCCGGTTACTGACGCGGCCCAAAACCCCTATAATCGGCGCCCTGACTTGACGTGAAACAGGGGAGACATCAGGAATGACGGACATTCAGGCCCTGCTGGGCGACGAGGCCGAAGCGCTGCTGAACCACCGCTGCGAAGGCATCCCGCGGGAGAGCCTGCATCTCCCCGGCTCCGATTACGTGGAACGGGTGGTCATGGACAAGGACCGCAAGCCCGGTGTGCTACGCAGCCTGCAGACACTGTTCGATAACGGTCGGCTGGGTGGCACAGGCTATCTTTCCATTCTACCCGTTGACCAGGGCATCGAACACTCCGCTGGTGCGTCGTTCGGCCCGAACCCCGCCTGCTTCGACCCGGAGAACATCGTCCGTCTGGCCATGGAGGGCGAGTGCAACGCGGTGGCCTCTACCCTGGGGGTGCTGAGCTCCGTGGCCCGGCGCTACGCGCACCGGATCCCGTTCATCGTCAAGATCAACCACAACGAGCTGCTGACCTACCCGGAAGTCTACGACCAGACGCTGTTCGCCAGTGTCGATCAGGCTTTCGACATGGGTGCAGTGGCTGTGGGCGCCACCATCTATTTCGGCTCGGAGGAATCGCGCCGGCAGATCCAGGAGATCAGTGAGGCGTTTGCACACGCCCACGAACTGGGCATGGCGACGGTGCTGTGGGCGTACCTCCGCAACCCGGAGTTCAAGAAGGACGGCACCGACTATCATGTCTCTGCCGACCTTACCGGTCAGGCCAACCACCTGGCGGCGACCATCAACGCGGACATCGTCAAACAGAAGATGGCCGAGAACAACGGCGGCTACCCGGCCGTGGGCCACGGCAAGACCCACAAGTCCGTGTACGAGCAACTGACCACCGACAACCCCATCGACCTGGTCCGTTACCAGGTGGCGACCTGCTACATGGGGCGGGCCGGTCTGATCAACTCCGGCGGCGGCTCCGGCGCGACTGACATGGCCGACGCCGTGCGCACCGCCGTCATCAACAAACGCGCCGGGGGCATGGGCCTGATATCCGGGCGTAAGGCGTTCCAGAAGCCGCGTAATGAGGGGGTTCAGCTGCTTCACGCCATCCAGGACGTCTACCTGGACTCCTCGATCACGATCGCCTGAGGGCGGTTGCCTCCCGGGGGCGGCTCCGATAAGGTCTCGGGCTGCTTCCATGTACGCGCGCGCCCCGCCATCCGGCGGGGTGGCATTCGGATCGCGCCGTGGCAATGCGCCACGGCGCGCTGTTGATACGGCCGCCGGTCTCGGCCGTGCCGGCTCAATACGGGGTGTCCACCAGCAATGCTTCTAGCCGTACTCTCGGGTTTCATTGTGTGCCTTCTGGCGCCCTGGCTGACACGCTCGCTGGGTGACCGCGCCAACTGGGTGCTGGCACTGGCGCCGGCCGCGCTGTTCGTCTACTTCCTCGGGTGGGTTCCCGAAATCGCCCAGGGCGAGGCGATCACCATCCACTATCCGTGGATTCCCGGCCTCGAGATCAACATGAGCTTTCTGGTGGACGGCCTCAGCCTGCTGTTCGCCCTGCTCATCTCCGGCATCGGCACGTTCATCATCATCTATGCCGGCGGCTACTTGCATGGCGACGAGCGGCTGCCGCGGTTCTACGCGATCATGTTCGCGTTCATGGGCTCCATGCTCGGGCTCGTGCTGTCGGACAACATCATCACGATGTTCGTCTTCTGGGAGCTCACCAGCATCACGTCCTACCTGTTGATCGGCTTCAACCACGAAGACCGGAACGTGCGCTGGCTGGCGCTGCAGGGTCTGATTGTCACCGTCGGCGGCGGCCTGGCGCTGATGGCCGGCCTGCTGATGCTGGCGGTGGCCGCGGGCGGCGAGTTCACGCTGTCGGGAATTCTCGCGGCGGACGGCATCCATGAGTACCCGTTCTTCATTGGCATGCTGCTGGCGATCCTGTTCGGGACGTTCACCAAGTCGGCACAGGTGCCATTCCATTTCTGGTTGCCCAACGCCATGGCCGCGCCGACGCCGGTGTCGGCGTTCCTGCACTCCGCCACCATGGTGAAAGCCGGCGTCTATCTCATGGCCCGGCTGAATCCGGCCCTGGGCGAGAGTGAGCTGTGGTTCTACATGCTGGGCATCTTCGGCGCCCTGACCATGCTGACCGGCTCGATCATGGCGCTGCGCAGCACCGGCGTGAAGGCGATTCTCGCCTATACCACCATCATGGCGCTGGGCACGCTGACCATGCTGATCGGCATCGGCACGGAAGGCGCCATCATCGCGGCCATGACTTTCCTGCTCGCCCATGCGCTCTACAAGGCGGCACTGTTCATGCTCGCCGGCGCCCTGGACCACGAGACTGGCACCAAGGACGTGACGAAGATGGGCGGGCTGCGCAAGCTGATGCCCATCACCTTCATTGCCGCGTGTGTGGCCGCCCTCTCCCTGGCCGGTCTGCCGCCGCTGTTCGGCTTCATCGCCAAGGAGCTGATGTTCGAGGCGGTGCTGGAGGCGGACGCACTAACCACCTTCCTGGCGATTCTGGCGGTGCTCTCCGCCATCATGATTGTCACCATGGCCGCGGTGTTCGCCCTGCGCCCCTTCCTGGGCGAGCGCAAGGAGACGCCCAAGACGCCCCACGAGGCGCCCCTGTCCATGCTGATTGGCCCGGTGATCCTGGCGACACTGAGCCTGATCTTCGGGCTGGCCGGTTTCATTCCGGCAGCAGCGCTGGTGCAGTCAGCGGTAGGCGCGGTCTACGGTGAGCCCATCGCGGTGGAGCTGTACCTGTGGCACGGGTTCAATCTGCCCCTGATGATGAGCATCGCTGCGGTCGCCCTCGGTCTGGTGCTGTTCTGGAAGTGGGATGCGGCGCTGGCGCTGTTCAAGCGTCTGACCTTCATCGACCGCTTCGGTGCCGAGCGTGGCTACGAGCGCTTCATGGACGCCATTGTGGCGGTGGCCGAGTGGCAGACGCGTTTGCTGCAGAACGGCTCCATGAGCAACTACCTCATCACCATCGTGCTCACCATTGTCGGCCTCACCGGCTGGACGCTGCTGGTGCATACCGACACGCCGATCCCGCTTGGCGTGATGGACTTCAACGTGTACGAGGCGGTCATCGCCGCCCTGGTCGTGGCCGGGGCGCTGTTCGCCTCGGTGACCTCGTCCCGGCTCGGCGCCGTGGCGACCCTGGGGATCGTCGGTTTCGGCATCGCCCTGATCTACGTGCTGTTCAGTGCGCCGGATCTCGGCACCACCCAGATCATGGTGGAGACGCTGACCGTGATTCTGCTGGTGCTGGTGCTATTCCGCCTGCCCGGGTTCCTCAACTACTCCGCGCCGGCCACGCGCATCCGCGACGCCGTGGTCGCCCTCTCCCTGGGCGGGTTGATGACCCTGCTGATCCTGGCGGTGAACGACGTCACCGTGACGGACCCCATTTCGGACACGCTGGTGGAATGGAGTGAACCCGAGGGCCACGGCCGCAACATCGTCAACGTGATCCTGGTGGACTTCCGGGCGCTGGACACCCTGGGCGAGATCTTCGTCATCGGCCTCGCCGCCATCGGCGTCTACGCAATGATCCGGTTCCGCGCGGAGGACAAGGCCAAATGAACGCAATGGACTCCCTTATACTGCGCACGGCCACGCGGTTTCTTCTGCCGCTGCTGCTGATCTTCTCGCTGTTCGTGCTGCTGCGGGGCCACGACGAGCCGGGTGGCGGATTCATCGCCGGGCTGATCGCGGCCGTGGCGTTCTCGCTTTACCTGTTTGCCTTCGATGCCAGTGGCACGCGCAAGCTCATGTGGATGGACCCCCGCCCGATGCTGGGCTGGGGCCTGTTCATCGCGACCCTGAGCGGCCTGCCGGCCCTGTTCCAGGGCAAGGCGTTCTTTGCGGCGCTGTGGTGGCCGGTCCATGTGCCCGGCATCGGGTCCGTGACCCTGTCCACGCCGCTGGTCTTCGACATTGGCGTGTACATGGTCGTCATCGGATCGGTCATGGCCATCGTCCTGGCCCTGGCCGAAGCGGAGGAATGACATGGAACCACTGATGGCTTTCGTAGTGGGAGGCATGTTCGCGGCATCCATCTACATGATGCTGCGCCGGTCGCTGGTGAAGCTGGTGATCGGCCTGATTCTCCTGAGCAACGCTGCCAACCTGCTGATCTTCACGGTCTCCGGGATGCATCGCGGGCTGCCGCCGCTGATCGCCGAAGGCGCGCTGCTGCCCGAAGGTGGCTGGGCGGACCCCCTGCCCCAGGCCCTGATCCTGACCGCAATCGTGATCGGCTTCGGCGTGCTCGCATTTGCGGTGGTGCTCATCCACCGGGCGTACGAAGTCGTGAAAGAGGATGACCTGGACAAGATGCGGAGTACCGATACGTGAACCCAGAAGTCGCTCTTCCGGTCGTAATCCCGTTCCTGTTCGGGTCGCTGTCGATCGTCCTGTACAAGTCCAACGCGGCGCAGCGCTGGCTTGGTGTGATCGGCACGGGTGCGCTGTTGATCGCGAGCATCATCCTGCTCCACAACACCTACACCCACCCGGACGGCGTGCTGACCATTGCCCTGGGCGAATGGGAGGCGCCGTTCGGCATCGTGCTCGTCTCCGATCTGCTCGGGGCGGTCATGGTGGTGATGGCTGCGCTCATGGGCTTTGCCGTGGCGATCTACTCGCTGGCAACCATGGGCAGCGAGCACGAAAAGTTCGGCTACTACCCGCTGCTGCACCTGCTGCTCTCGGGCGTCTGCGGGGCCTTTCTCACCGGCGACATCTTCAACCTGTATGTGTGGGTGGAAGTGCTGCTGGTGGCGTCGTTCGCACTGCTGATCCTCGGCGGCGAGCGGGCGCAGATGGAGGGGGCGATCAAGTACGTCACCCTGAACCTGCTGTCGTCCATCATGCTGCTCACCGCCGTGGGTCTGACCTACGGCATGACCGGCACGCTGAACATGGCCGACCTGGTGGGCCGCTTCGCCGAGATCGAGAACCAGGGGCTGGTGACCGTGGTCGCCATGCTGTACCTGGTGGCATTCAGCATCAAGGCGGCGGCGTTCCCGCTGTTCTTTTGGCTGCCGGCCTCTTACCACACTCCGCCGGTGGCTATCTCGGCGCTGTTCGCCGGGCTGCTCACCAAGGTGGGTGTCTACGCCCTTTACCGGTTCTTTTCGCTGCTGTTCACCCAGGATACGGGCTATACCCACGAGATCCTGCTGTGGATTGGCGGCTTCACCATGGTGACCGGTGTGCTGGGCGCGGCACGCTACTACGAAATCCGCCGCATCCTGTCGTTCCACATCGTGAGCCAGATCGGCTACATGTTCATGGGCCTGGCGCTGTTCACCCCCCTGGCGCTAGCGGGCGGCATCTATTTCATTGTTCATAACATCGTCGCCAAGAGTAATCTGTTCCTGATCGGTGGCGTGATCTACTTCCTGCGAGGCAGCCACGAGCTGAAGGAAGTGGGCGGCCTTTGGCGCGAGCGCCCCTGGCTCGGGATCATGTTCCTGGCCTCGGCACTGTCCCTGGCGGGTATTCCGCCGCTGTCCGGCTTCATCGGCAAGTATATGCTGATCCGCGCCGGTGTGGAGGCCGAGAGCTGGGGCATCGTCGCCGTGGCGCTGGGTGTTGGCATGCTTACCCTCTACTCCATGGTCAAGATCTGGGCCGAGGCGTTCTGGAAGGAGCAGCCCGAAGCGCACGCCGAGCGCGCCGCGCAGTTCGAGCGGACCATCTCGGAGCGGTCGCTGGCGATCATGTACCTGCCCGTTGCCCTGCTGGCCATTCTGGCGGTGCTCCTTGGCGTGGGCATGCAACCGGTGTATGAGGTCCTGATGGCGGCGGCGGAGCAGATGCGCGACCCGCAGATCTACGTGGATGCGGTGCTGGGGGGTGATGAATGAAGCTCTTTATCTGGAACATCCTGCTCGGCTTCGTGTGGGTCACCCTGACCGGCAATTTCACCGGCAGCGGGTTTCTGGCCGGGTTCATCTTCGGTTACTTCGTCCTGGTGTTCGTCTGCCGCGTCAGCGGCTCCACTGCGGGCTACACCCGCAAGATTCCGCAGGGGATCGGGTTTACCCTGTTCTATATCTGGGAACTGATCATGTCGAACATGCGGGTCGCCTACGAAGTGCTGACCCCGAGCCACGGCATGCGGCCCGGCGTGATCGGGCTGCCACTGGACGCGCGCAGCGATGCGGCCATCACCATCCTGGCGAATCTCATTTCCATGACGCCAGGGACGCTCAGCATCGATGTCTCCAGCGACAACCGCATGCTGTTCATCCACGCAATGCACATTGATGACGAGGACGCACTCCGGGCCGACCTGAAGGACCTGGAACGTCGCGTTATCGAACTGCTCAGCTGAGGTACGATCGTGATCGAGTGGGTGACTCTTGCAACAATGCTGATTCTCGTCCTGGCGCTGGTGCTGACGTTCGTGCGTCTGGTGGTCGGCCCGAGCCTGGCCGATCGCGTGGTGGCCCTGGAGCTGATCGCGCTGATCGCGGTGGGCATCATGATCGTCTACGCCATACAGGTGGAACGCGCCGCCTTCCTGGACGTCGCACTGGTACTGGCACTAACCGCGTTCATGGCCGCCGTCGGCTTCGCGCGGTTCCTGGAACGGGGAGGCAGCGGCCACAATGAGTGAAACGCTCACCGCCATCATCATGCTTCTTGGCGCGCTTCTGGTGCTGATCGGTGCCATTGGCGCCGTTCGCATGCCGGATCTGCTGCTGCGCATGCACGCCACCACCAAGGCCGGCGCTCTTGGCACGGGGCTGATCGCCGTGGCCGCCGCCATCTTCTTCGTGGACACGGGCGTGACGGTCCGCTCCCTGGCCATTGTCGCCTTCGTGATCCTGACCGCGCCGGTAGCGGCCCACATGATCGGCCGCGCGGGTTACTTCACCGGCGCACCGCTGTGGGACAAGACGCTCAAGGACGAACTGCGCCAGCGCCTGGACCGACACGGGCACTACCTGCACAGCGGTCTTGAAGACACCGACGACACGCCCCGGAGTGACCGGGACTCGCAATGATCACGCCGGATACGCTGCAGGACGATGTGCGCCGGGCGCTGGCAGAGGACGTCGGTGACGGCGACCTGACCGCAGCGCTGATCCCCGCGGACAGGCATGGCGAAGCCACGGTGATCAGCCGCGAGACGGCGGTGATCTGCGGTCAGGCGTGGTTCAATGCGGTCTATCAGCATTTGGACCCGGCGGTGACCATCCACTGGCACGTCCAGGACGGCGACACCGTCGAGCCAGACACCCTGCTCTGCGAACTGGGCGGACCCGCCCGCAGCCTCGTCACCGGCGAACGCACCGCCCTGAACTTCCTGCAGCTCCTGTCGGGCACCACCACCACCGCGCGCGCTTACGCGGCGGCCGTGGAAGGCACGGGCACGCGGATTCTCGACACCCGCAAGACCATCCCGGGGCTGCGCCAGGCGCAGAAATACGCCGTCGCCTGCGGCGGCTGCACCAACCACCGCCACGGCCTGTTCGACGCCATACTCATCAAGGAAAACCACATCATGGCCGCTGGCGGCATCACCGGCGCGGTGGCAGCGAGCCGCCGGCTGGCACCGGAGGTGACCGTCGAGGTGGAGGTGGAGAATCTGGATGAGCTCCGGGAGGCACTGGACGCCGGCGCGGATATCGTGCTGCTGGACAACTTCAGCCTGGCCGACCTGCGCAGCGCCCGGGCGATCACGGGGAACAGGGCCCGACTCGAGGCCTCCGGCAACGTCGATGAGCACGGCCTGCGCGCCATTGCCGACACCGGGGTGGACTACATCTCGGTCGGCGCGATCACCAAACACCTGCGGGCGGTGGATCTGTCCATGCGCTTCCGGGCAGTGTAACGGAGCTGTTCCCCACCCTAGGCGGAGACGCACGCGTCGTGGCCGATCGCCACGCGCACCAGATCGTGGCCGGCCGGGAGTTGGTCGTCCACGTCCTTCAGCACGCGCCGCAGGGTCTTCCAGTTGAGCCCCAGGCGCTTCATGGCGCTCTGGGAGAGCATCGGGATGGTGTCGTCGCCCGGATCGCCGATCTGCAGGCCTCGGGCAAGCACGTCAGCCAGGTGGACCATGCGCGTGACGTCGTGATGGACGTTCGCGGCCTCCGGGGTGTGATGAGAGCACACGGCTTCAACCAGATCCACGGGCAGTCCCCAGCGAACGGCCACACTGCCGCCGAACACGCAGTGGTCGAAACCCAGCACCGCCACTTCTGCGTCGCGGATCCAGGTATCGTGCCGCTGCCGGTAGCGCACGACCCCCTGAAACTCCCGCGGGAAGTAGACATCCAAGGCGATCCGGCCGAGATCGTGCAACAGACCCGCCGTGAACGCCTGCTGCTCGTCCTGCCCCAGGTTGGTGGCCAGCGCCCGGGCAATGACACCCACGCCGACGGAATGCTCCCAGAAGGCATAGCGGTCGAACCACTGGTCCCCACCCCCGGGCAACTGACGAAGCACGGCGGCCGCGATCATCGCCCGCTCCAGGGTTACCCTGGACGTGCTGCGGCAGATGCCGCGCACGCCGGACTCGCCGCTTCCGGCGCCGAAGAACGGGGTATCGAGAACGGTGAGCACGGCATGGGCAAATCCCGGATCCTGCTGCAGGATCTCGGCCAGCCGGTCGGCACCGACGCCGTCATTGCGAACGGCGGCGAGCGCACCGGAGACGGTTGCAGGCAGACCTGGCAGCTGACGAAGCGCCCCGTCCACATCCATACGCAGATGCAAAGTCACTGAGAGGCGGCCTCGCTCCGGTGGCTAGCGATCAGGGCACGCAGGTTGTTCATCCCCGGGGAAAAACGCCAGTGTCTGAACAGGTGATTGAGCGCATCGTCGAGAGAGGCGTCCGCTCCCTGATCGGTCGCTGCTGACTCCGCCCCCTCCACGGGCACCGCCTCCACCGCGAACAACTGCAGTCGCCGACGGATCCGGTCGTCCACCAGGGTTCCGGCGGCGACGAGCACACCACCCTGTTCATCATGCAGGTCTCGCGCAAGGCGGTCACCCGGGGCGATGGACGTCAACGGTTTGTAAACCACTGTTCCAGTCATGCTCATTACTCCCGTTCAGACTGCTGGCGCCCCGTGTATCGCCCTGCACGATCTACTACGTCTGTAGCGTATTGGCAGCAAGTGTAGTTGCCGGTTCGGTCCACAAACGTGACGTATTCCACAAGTTAAGCGGCCATGTAAAATCCTCTTAATAAGGATTTTTTTTGTCGCCAAACCAGATAGTTACAGAACAGACCGGGAAGACAAACCTGTTGCCTCAAGGCAACGGTATGCGGGTTGAATACAACGGGAATGCGGCCGGACAGCCCCCGTCGAAAAGGCTGTCCGGCCGGCCGGGAACTACCCCGGAAGGGTGAGAAACGCAGTCGCGATGGAGAAGTAGATCAGAATGCCGAAGAAGTCGGCGATCGACGTGATCAACGGCGCGCTCGCGGTGGCCGGATCCAGGTTGAACCGGGCGAGCACGAACGGCAGCAACATGCCGATCATGCTGCCCATCACCACGACCCCGATCATGGCCAGGGAGACAATCATGGCAAGCTCCGTCCCTCCGCGCCAGACGCCCAGCACCGAGACCGCAAGCCCCATGGTCACGCCGAGCGCAATCGCGACGCCGAGCTCCTTGCCCCAGAGCCGCAACCAGTCCTTAATGCGCACGTCACCCGTAGCCAGGGCGCGCACCATCATGGTGGCGGACTGGGAGCCGGCATTGCCGCCGGAGTCGACGATGAGGGGCAGGAAGAACACCAGCGCCACCACCGCCTCGATGGTCTCTTCGTAGTAGGCGATAACCGTGCCGCCGAAGACGTTGGCGAACACCAGCAGCACCAGCCAGCCCACGCGCTTGCGGTAGAGCAGCGACGGCCGCGCCTCTTTGAGGCTGAGGTTCAGGGCACCGACACTGGCCATCTTGTGGAAGTCCTCGGTGGCCTCTTCCTCGACCACGTCGATGACGTCGTCCACCGTGACAATCCCGAGCATGACGCCCGTGGCGTCGACCACCGGCAGTACTTCCAGGTCGTAGTGCTTCATCAGCCGGGCGGCTTCCTCGCGGTCTTCGGAGACGAGCACCTTCACCGGGTCGTCCTTCATGACCTCTTCGATGCGGCGATCCGGGCGCCCGAGAACGAAATCCCGCAGGCGGACCTGCCCCAGCAGCGCGCCGCGCACGTCGGTGACGAACACCACGTTGAGGGTTTCGCCGGCCTCGCTGCGATCGCGCACGTGGTTGAGCGCCTGCTCCACCGTCCAGCCCACGCGGACGGTGACGAACTTGGGCGTCATGATGCGCCCGGCGCTCTCCTCCGGATACCCCAGCAGGCGCAAGGCTTCCTTGACGTTCTCCGGAGACAGCAGCTGCAGCAGCGACTCCAGCTCCTCCGGCTTCTGCCTTTCCAGGATGGCCGTGCGATCGTCGGGGAGCTGGTGATAGAGAATGAAGCGGCCGTCGGAGGGCTGCATCTCTTTCAGCAGCGTGTCCTGAAGGCTGGGGGCCATGTACGCGAACACCGGCGGTTGCCGGTCCCGCGGGACGCGCAGCAGCAACTGTCCGGCGTCATCCGCCTCAAGCTCGCTGATCGCCTCGGCGATGTCCTGGACGGCCATCTCTTCAAGATGGCCGTCCAGGGCATCCCAGTGCTCGGACTGGTACAGTGAAATAAGCTCCTGGATGACTTCCGTCTTCTCCATGCGTATCCCCTTCTGTTGGCGGCGAGTTACAAGGTTACATCCGCACTATCTCAATCATGTGGCAGTCGTCAAAGCGATGCGGCTCAGAACGCCGTCGCCACTCCGACCGTCCACCAGTTCGTGTCGGGGGCCCGACGCTCCCAGCCGTAGCCCACGTCGAGATCAGCCCTTCCCGCCAGGCTCACGCGTAGCCCGGACTGAACCTCGGTCCGGTCCCGTTGATCGCCGTAGATTTCTGCGATGGCGCTCACGGCCGGAAACAGGGCGACCTCTCCGCCGAAACCCCACGTGGCCACGTCACGGTCGTCGGCGTCACGCTGATGAGACCATCCGAGGTTGTAGCGGAACATGGCGCGGCCGTCGGCCATAGGGACATCGACGGGAAAGAACAGTTCGGCTTCGCGGACGCGGTCGGTATCCGGATCCATGAAGACACCGCCGGCGACTGCGACCCCCAGATCCCGTTCGGCGGCGTCGGCAAGCGTCCATTTGCCGGTCACGCCTACCAGGTCACGGTCCACCCCGTCGGCGCGCTCCCGCTCCCCTTCCAGTGCGATTTCCCGGCCGGGATGAACGCCGTAGGCGAGAGCGGCAGCGCGGGTGTCATTGCCACCCGACTGCCGGCTGTACCAGCCCTCGAAGGCGATCTGGCCGTGCGCGGTGACCTCCGTGTCATCCACCACGTAATGCCCCCCGGCAGGGAAACCGGTGACGGGGACAAGCCCCAGAATGGCCAGCACCAAACACTTGTGCCGTGTTGTGGTCATGCGCCCCCCCCCCCCGGTCGTCCTGATCGCAGTGTTGACGCACAAGCATACCGCGACCTGCTAGCGGTCAGGACGTTTCACTTTCCCCCATCACCATGGCCAAACGTGAACCACTCATCAAAATGAGCACAATAGATCCAGTTATTGTATACAGAACTTGTGACCATGCTATAGGGTCTCCCGCAGACACGGCTCGATGCTCCCACGGCAACGACGGATCAGTGCCATGCCCTTTACCAACATGCCCACGCAACTCTCAATGACCTGGAAACTGGTGCTCGCGATGGGAGCAATCATCGTCATTACCGTGGCGATGGCCGTTACCATGCAATACCGGCTGTTCGGCACCATGCTGGAAGACCGGGTCACCAATACCGAACTCCCCGCCATTCTCGACGGTGTCAGCAACGACGTCGGCCGGCAGCTTGAGGGGCCGCTAGGCGTCGCCCGGGGCATGGCCGAGAACACCTTCGTCCGTCAGTGGCTGCGCGACGGCGAACCGGAATCCGGGCGCGAAGCGATCACTGACTACTTGGGTCACCTCCAGGACGACCTGGGCGCGGTGAGCGTCAACATCGCCTCCAAAGAGACCGGGCACTACCTGGAGCGGGAGGGGATTACGCGCCAACTGGAGCGAGGCGACCCGGACCACAGCTGGTTCTATGACTTCATCGACAGCGGCGCGTTTGAACGCCTGAGCATCGATGTGGACCTCAACACCAGTGTATACACGCTATACGTGAACTACCGTATCGACTTTGACGGGCATCCTGGCGGCAACGCCTCCGTCGGCTATCGCCTCGACGAGATGACGGATCTGGTCGCCGACACCCGGGTCGGTGAAACCGGCCAGGCGTTCCTCATCGACGGCAGCGGCAAAGTGTCCGTACACCCCGATGGCCGCGAGGCGGCCGGGATTCCCCTTGCCGAGCAACTGGGCGTTCCCGACACCGACGCCCGCGCCCTGCTCGACGGCGACGGCTTCCGCTCCATCGAGGTCACCGACAGCGCCGGTGAGCGGCAGATCATCGCGGCCCGCAATCTGCCCGGCATCGACTGGATGGCCGTGGCGCGCATCCCGGCGGCCGAGCTCTACAGCGAACTCAACCAGGCCGTGTCGTGGGTGGCACTCATGGGCATCGCCATCGTCACGGCCGGGCTGATTGCTGTGGCGGTGCTGATCCGCCGCATGGTGCGCCCGCTGCGGCAGCTGGCGGAGACGCTGCGACAGCTCGGCAGCCAGGGCGGCGACCTGCGCACGCGGCTGGACGAGAGCCGCGATGACGAGATTGGGGAGCTGGCCCGCGGATTCAACGCCTTCGTTGCCGACCTCCAGGGCATTGTCGACCGCGTGGCCCAGCGCAGTGACGACCTGCAACACGCCGTAGCCACCGTATCCGACCAGATCAACCAGGCGGCGGATCACGCGGCGCAACAGGCCGAGCAGACCAATGAGGTGGCGACGGCGGTCAACGAGATGGGCAGCACGGTGCACGAGATCGCGCGCAACACCAGCGAGGTGGCACAGCTCGCCACCGAAACCAACCAAACGGGGGAACAGGGTCGGCAGATCGTCACGGAGAACGTGGCATCCATTCAGCAGCTGTCCGGCACCATGCAGGAAGCCGGTCAGGCCATGGACGGGCTGGCCACCGAAGTGGACTCCATCACCAGTGTGCTCGACGCCATCAGCGGCATCTCCGAGCAAACCAACCTCCTGGCGCTGAACGCCGCCATCGAGGCCGCCCGCGCCGGCGACCAGGGCCGCGGATTCGCGGTGGTGGCCGACGAGGTCCGGACCCTGGCCCAGCGCACCCAGGAATCCACCGAAGAGATCCGCGGCACCATCGAACGCCTGCAGTCCAGCGCCCAGTCGGTATCGCGCTCCATGGATGACGGCCACGCCATGACCACCCGCTGCGTGGACCAGAGCGAACGCAGCGGCGAAGCGCTCAGGCAGATCGGTGACCGCGTGGGCACCATCAACGACATGACGCACCAGGTCGCATCGGCCACGGAAGAGCAGACCTCCGCGACGGAAGAGATCAACCGCACCATCACCAACATCGCCGATCTGGGACGCCGGACCAGCACTGTCAGCGATACGTGCCGCAGCGAGTGCGAACGCATGCGGTCACTGGCCTCGGAACTGGAAGAGCTGATGCGGCGGTTCCGGACCTGATCCGGCGCAAGGGGGGCGGCGTGTCGCCGCCGGCCAGGGAAGACGGTATCATGGCGGCCATGTCGCGCACTGCTCCCGAAAAATGCACCGCCTGCGCCCTGTGCGAGACGCGCACGCAGGTCGTGCTGCCGGACGGCCCGGCGTGCGGGCTGCTGGCCGTGGGCGAGGCGCCGGGGCACCAGGAAGATGTCACCGGTGTGGGGTTCGCGGGCAGCGCCGGGCGTACTCTGGACCGGGTTCTCGCGGAACACGGTCTCGGCCGCGATGCCTACGCGCGCACCAATATCGTGCGCTGCCGGCCGCCGGACAACCGCCGACCTCGCCGCGCCGAAATCGATGCCTGCAGCCCCTGGCTTACGGACACGCTGCGGGCGTTCACGCCCGGCGTGCTGCTCGCCGTGGGCCACACGGCCACGAAGCATCTGCTGCCGTACTGGAAAGACAATCACCTGGGGCGGATCCGCACGCTGCTGGCCGAGTCACCGTCGGCGGGCGACCTGCCCTGCTACCGGGGCGTACCGGTGGTGCCCATGCCCCACACCTCCGGGCTCTCCTGGAACCAGAAGCAGCCGGATGGCACACCGGTCAGCCACCTGGGCCGGTCGGCGGTGGCACTGGCGGTGGCACTCGCCTCCCGGTCCGGGCGCTGAGCACGGGGTATCAGACCGACGCCCCGTAGAGTTCCCACGGGAAGGTACGATCGCTCAGCACGGCGCCACTGGCGGTGGTGAAGCGCGCCGCAATGGCCGCACCGCTTTCGTCATCCGCGTCGAACACCTGCCGCGGCGCCTGGGGCGCGTCCTGTTCGGGGAGTTTCATGCCCCACATCTCGGGCTGGAAAAAACCGTTCACGAAGCTCATCTCGATACCTCTTTCTCATCGACGGCGTACCGGTTGCCAATACGTGTCGAATGGTGCTGATGCGGGGTGCATCAAATGGCCCTTTTGGGGCCTTTCCGTGTCTTCCCGGGATCCGATGAAGACAGGTATCAAGATACCGATTTGCAACTTTTTCGGAAACGGCTTTTATCGAAAATCATTTGTTCCCATAAAGGGAAAAACTAGTTCTGCGTCGCTGCGGCAGGAAGGCGCGCTTCAGCCTGATCCCGCTCCCAGGGCGGCACCGGTTTGAACTCCTCCACGAGGAAGTCCACGAACGCACGGATTTTCCGCGCCAGGTGGCGCCCCTGCGGAAACAGCACGTAATAAGATGAATTCTCCTGCACGTAGTCGGGCAGCACCTGCACCAGCCGGCCGCTGCGGATGTCCGGCGCCACCAGCCAGGTGGACAGGCGCGCCACGCCGACACCGGCAAGGGCTGCCTCGTACAGGGCGCTGGCGGTGCTGGCGCGGAAGTTGCCGTCCACGTGGATCCGGCGCGGCCGCCCGTGCTCGCCGTCGAAATCCCAGTCATTGAAGCTGGACACGTTGTAGAGGGTGAGACAGTTGTGGGCTTCCAGATCCTCCGGGCTGGCGGGCAGGCCGCGGCGTTTGATGTAGTCGGGCGAGGCCACGATGACCCGGCGGTTCACGGCCAGCTGGCGCACCACCAGCGACGGGTCGTCCACCTGCTCCTGGAGCATGATGGCCACGTCGATTCCCTCTTCCAGCATGTTCACCGGGCGGTCCGTGAGTTCCAGTTCGATGTGCACATCCGGGTTCTCGCGCAGGAAGCGGTTGATGCGCGGCAGCACCTGAACACGTGCGAAGGCCGCCGTGGCGGTCACGCGCAGCGTCCCGCGCACCTCGCCCTGCAGCGACCCCACCGCTTCCTCCGCCTCCTGGATGGAGGCCATGATTCCCGAACAGCGGGTGTAGAAATCGCGCCCCACCTCGGTGAGGCTGATGCGCCGCGTCGTGCGGTTGAACAGACGCGCGCCGAGCCGGTCTTCAAGACGCCGGATCTGCTTGCTGACCGCGGATGGCGTCATGTGGAGATCCCGCGCCGCCGCGGAGAAGCTTCCCTGCTCCACGCAGCGGACGAAGATCATCATTTCCGATGACTGGTCCATGTAACGTCTCCTCCAGATTTGTTCTTTCAGTTCACGCCATTTTTTCTCTTATCGGTATTCCTGGCGCGATTAAAGCGGTGCTAATCTGAGTCCATGCATTCGGGGCGAAAAAGGCCGTGAATTCCGAAACGGAGATCCCGCCCCGATCCGAATACGGCCTCCTCATCGCGGGCGTTCGCGCGCCGCGATGCCTCCCCCTGCTTCGCTCGATGGCGAAGCATTCTTGAAGAGCCCTCCCGGGCTCTTTTTTTTTGCCCTGATCGCGTCAGCCAGACACGGTCATCGGACAGGGCAGGTCGCGTTCGTCACAATTATTACCATCCCCGGCGCGATCCACCACCAGAAAATCGCCGACGCGGTCCAGCGCCAGCATGGGGTGATGCCAAACGCCGGCGTGGAAATTGACGCCCTGCCGGCCGTTGGTCACGAACGCCCGGATCTCCTCCGCACGGATGGTTTCACCGGCCGGGGCCACAACCACCACGAAACGGTCGCCATTGACGGGCATGAACGCCTGACTGCCCTGGGGATGGCGCTCCAGCAGTTCGAGGCTGATTGGGAAGCGATAGGGCTGACTGCGGAAGATACTGATGATCGGCCGCGCGTTGTCACCGAGGATCTGCACCTGCGCCTGGTCGTGATAACGCTGGGTGTTGCCCCCGTTGATGGGAAAGGATTCCACGCGATCATCCACCTGGATGACATCACCGAACGGCGCGAAGGCGTCGCGGGTCAGCGGTGCGGCGGTGAGCGTCTGCATGCCTTCCTCCTCAACTGCCGGATTCCGCGGCGGTGGCCGCGCTGCCGGCGCCCGCACCGACGATGCCCGGGTGGGGATGCACCGTGGCCCAGTGGCGGGCAATATCCACCCGGCGACTGACCCAGACCCGGTCGTGGGCTTCGATGTGGTCCAGAAACCGCTGCAGGGCCCGGAACCGGCCTGGCCGACCGATCAGCCGCGGATGCAGGCCGATGGAGAGCATCTTCGGCGCCTCGGCGCCCTCGTCGTAGAGCACGTCGAAGGCGTCGCGCAAGTAGCTGAAGAACTGGTCGCCGGAATTGAAGCCCTGGTTGGTGGCGAAGCGCATGTCGTTGGTATCCAGGGTGTACGGCACCACCAGATGCGGTTTGCGCTCCCCGGCGCTGGTTTCGACCTCGGTCCAGAACGGCAGGTCGTCGCCGTAGTAGTCGGAGTCGTAGAGGAAGCTACCGTTCTCCACCACCAGCCGGCGGGTGTTGGGGCTGTCGCGGCCGGTGTACCAGCCCAGGGGCGCTTCGCCGGTGAGGCGGCGCAGGGCTTCGATGCCGCGCTCCATGTGGGCGCGCTCGGTGGCCTCGTCCATATCCTGGTAGTGGATCCAGCGCCAGCCGTGGCAGGCGATCTCATGGCCCAGTTTGACGCAGGCGTCCGCCACCTCGGGGTTGCGCTCCAGGGCCATGCCCACACCGAACAGGGTCAGCGGCAGGTTGCGCCGCTCGAACTCCCGCAGCACCCGCCATACGCCAACCCGGGAGCCATACTCGTAGATGGACTCCATGCTCATGTGACGATCGGCGTAGGGCTGTGCGCCGATGATCTCGGAGAGGAAGATCTCGGAGTAAGGGTCGCCGTGGAGCACGTTGCTCTCGCCCCCCTCCTCGTAGTTCAGCACGAACTGCACGGCCACGCGGGCCTGCCCGGGCCACTGGGCGTGGGGCGGGTTGCCGGCGTACCCGCGCATGTCGCGCGGATAGGTGTCGCTGATGCTCGCGTTGGCCATGCCTGTTCTCTCCTCCTGGGCGTTCATGCGGACGCCTCCGCAGGGCCCGGGCGACGGCCGTCAGCCGTCTCCGGCGCCACTTTGCGCACGCCGCTGAAAAATCGATTTGAAATCCGGTGTACCCTCGCTGCCGCTCTCGAACCGCAGCGAGCGCTCAATGTGTTCAAGATGGCCGGCCATCCACGTACGGGCCTTGTCCTTCTCGCCGGCCTCCAGAAGATCCAGCACTTCGCCATGATCGCCGCAGTCGCAGCCGATGCTGTCGGTCGATCCATATACGGCGATCACCAGCGACGAGCGCAGGGCTAGCTGGCCAATGAACTCGCTCATGGGTTCATTGCGCGCCACCCGCGACAGCCGCGTGTGAAAGGCTGCCGAGAGCTGGATGGCCTGACGCTGCTCGCCTTCCGCCTGCGCCTGGCGCTCGTCGCGCACCAGCTGTCGCAGTTCGGCCAGATCCTCTTCCGTCATGTTGTCGGCCACGGCGTCCATGAGTGCGCACTCCACCATGCGCCGGGCACCGAAGACGTCCCGCGCTTCCCCGGGCGACGGCCGCGCCACGCTGGCGCCGCGGTTCGCCTGGATCGTGACCAGGCGCTCCAGCGCCAGCCGCTGCAGCACCTTACGGATGCCGGTGCGGCTGACGTCGAACGCCTCCGCCAGGGCGTCTTCCGGCAGGCGGTCACCGGGCGACAGGCGATGCTCCACGATCGCCTCGCTCATGGCGCGGTAGATCTCCTCGTCGCGCCGTGTATCCCGTGATTTTCCCTTGCGGCGGTTGCCCATGGCAGTGATGTTGTCTCTGGACATGACGCTCTCCCCTCGAAAATGCGTTGTATCGTCGGCCCTCTGACACCGAGGATAGCCGGACGCTCCGTATGAGTATACTTAACATGTATACAACATACTACTTAACTCGATCCGGGAGCCGTCATGCCGGTAGCAATACCTGCCGCGAACGGCGTCGCGACTGTAAGGCGGGGTGCGGCCACCCGCACCCCGCATACGGCCGGCGGCGTCAGAAACGCAGCTGCATGCCGGCACCCACGTTGTGGCCTTCGTCATCGATATCGTCGATGTCATCCATGAAGTAGGTGGCGTAGGCGGTGGCCATCTCGCCCACGGGCAGTTCGTAGCCGACGGCCCAGGTGTTGCGGTCGCCGCCGTCGTTGACTGCTATCGGATCAGGCGGGTCACCGGCGTCACTAAAGTCACCACCGTCAACGCGCGATCCATCAGAGAACGCATAAGACGCCAAGATCTGACCCGGACCGGCATCCACACTCACACCGGCGGTCACCGTGTTCATGGAGAAGTCGTCGGCGTCCAGGTCATTGTCGATGTGCTGGAACTGGCCGTAGAGCTGGAAGGTGCCGAAGTCGTACATGCCGCCCAGCAGCGCTGCGTACTGGGTGCCTTCTTCACCTGAAGCGTTGAAGTCCAGGCCGTAATCCACCGCATGCGCGGCCGCCGTGCCGGTGAAACCACCAGCGCGGTAAACAAGATTCGCACCGATGCGGTCATCACCGCGGGAATCGCTGCCCTCGTCACCGAAGCCGTACATCACGGTGAAGGTCATGCCGTTCACGCTCGGCGCCGTGTACTGCACCGTGTCGCTCCACCCGGAGTCCCCAACCAGGTGCGCATACTGCGGCCCGCCTGCGTAGGTGTGGTAGTTGGCCGGTGAGAACTCGAACGAGCCGCCGAACGGGTTGGTGAACACCATGGGCAGGAACAGCGGCGCGGTCACTCGACCGCCGCGCACTGTGCCGTACTCCGTCTCCACACCGACGTTGGCGTTGCGGGCGAAGAAGACGTCGCCGTCAAAGCGTCCCTGCTCGGCGGAGTCGGGACGGAAGAAGGCTTCGATATCACCCACCACGGCCAGGCCGTCATTGACCTGGTGCCGCGCCGAGATGCCCCAGTAGGAGGTGTCCTTGCCGCCGGCGCTGAGCTTGCCAGTCCAGCGGTCTTCACCCAGCGGGTTATGCGCACCGCCGTAGACGTCGATGATGCCGTGCATCTCCACTTCAGTATCGGCCTTGGCCATGCTCGCGGCCAGCACCAGCGTCGCGGCGCCGGAGTAGCGAACCAGTGTGTTTGTTGTCGTCATGGTGTGTTCCTCCCGAAGTTCTCTCGTTTTTGGTGTGCCCGGTTCGCCGCACGGCGGAGGGTCGTGCCGTCCTGTTCTGCAAACCGCAATGGTATTCGAGCATGTATACAAAGTTGGGCGCAATACTTTGTGACCCTTGTCTTGCGATGCGTCGCACCATTCTCACCGGGGGGGGCGCCGATCACGCCCCCTGTGCCGAGCCTGTCAGTCGTCGTCCAGGCCCCGGTACCAGTGCTCCACCTTGGCGCGCTCTTCCTCGCTCATGTCGGTGGGATTGCCCGGGGGCATGCTGTGGTTGCCGACTACCCGCGCCACGTTGCGCGCCTGGCGCTCCAGGTCGGCCTCGTCCTCGAACGCGATGCCGCCCTGCTGGACCTCGACCGCATGGCAGGCCAGACAGTGGTTCTCGGCGATCTCCCAGGCCACTTCCGTCTCCACGGGCTCACCCACATCGGCGCTGTCGGTATCCGGTGCCGGGCGCTGCTCCGGCATGGTCAGGAAGAAGGCCCCCAGCAGCAGCACGAAGCCCACCGGCAGGATCCAGACCTTTTTCTCCGGCAGGTGGCGCACGTTGAAGTAGTGGCGGATGGCGACACCGCCGGCCATGATCAGCGCCAGCACGACCCAATTCCACTCGTGGGCGTAGGTGCCCGGGTAGTGGTTGCTGATCATGATGAACAGCACCGGCAGAGTGAGATAGTTGTTGTGCCGCGACCGGGTCAGGCCGGCCTTGCCCTTGGCACCGTCCGGCGCACGGCCCTCCTTCATGGCATCCACCAGATCGCGCTGGTTAGGGATGATGACGAAGAAGACGTTGGCCACCATGATGGTGCCGATGGCCGCACCCACGTGGATGAATGCTCCGCGGCCGCCGTAGATCTGCGTCATGGCGAAGCTGAGCAGCACCAGCAGCACGGCGATCACGCCCGCCAGCAGCCCCGGCCGGTCCCCCAGCGGCGACTTGCACAGCAGGTCGTAGACAATCCAGGACAACACCAGCGTACCGATGCCGATGCCGATGGCCACAGGCACGCTCAGGTCGGCCACCCGGCTGTCGATGAGATAGGACTCGGCGCCCATGTAGTAGACCAGCACCAGCAGCACGAAGCCGGAGACCCAGGTCATGTAGGCTTCCCACTTGAACCAGTGCAGCGTCTCGGGGAGCTTGTCCGGGGCGACCTTGAACTTCTCCAGGTAATAGAACCCGCCACCGTGCACGGCCCAGAGGTGGCCGGCGATGTTGTCGCGGTTGCGCTGCGCGGCCCGGTCCAGGTGGTTCTCGAGCCAGTTGAAGTAGAACGAGGCACCGATCCAGGCGATGCCGGTGATGAAGTGGGCCCAGCGAACCAGCAGTTCCAGCCAGGTATGAATATGGCTTTCCATTCTCTCTCCTCCACCCGGGGCCGCGGACCGTCACCGGCGGCCCGGGACGGGCGAGCCGGTAACGGCGCGCGGACGCGAATCAGCTGCCCCGGTACGTGCTGTAGCTGTAAGGGGATACCAGAAGCGGGACGTGGTAGTGCTCGCCAGGGCTGGCAATGCCGAAGCGCACGACGACATCATCGAGGAATGCGGGTTCGGGCAGGTCCACGCCGCGGGCACGGAAGTAGGCGCCGGCGTGGAACTCCAGCTCGTACTGCCCGGCGGTGAAGGCCTCGCCCTCCAGCACCGGGGCGTCGCTGCGGCCGTCGGCGTTGGTGGTCACCGTCTTCAGGTGCTGCCGCTCACCCGCGCTGATGCGGTAGACGTCGATCCGCATGTTGGCGCCGGGAGCGCCGTGCGCGGTGTCGAGTACATGTGTTGTCAGGCGTCCCATAACGTTCTCTCCGAGATCGTTGGCAAAAGTGACACTGGCAATATATCCACGTTTGTATGCAATCGCAATATACAATCGACGCTGCACCGCACCGGGGCGAGACGCCCCATAGTGACGCACGGCGCGGAGTGCCGCTCTTGATGGAATGTACACAGTTACGTATACATAGACGTTGGGAAACCCATTCGTGACAGAGGACACCACCCATGGCCATCGACTCCACCCGCTTTCCGACACCTCCGCGCGAGCTGGACTACGCCACCTTCATGGACCATTTCGCCGGTGTGTACGAACACACGCCCTGGATCGCACAAGCACTCTGGCAGCGGGGCCTGGACGACCGCCACGACACGGTGGCCGGGCTCGCTGACGCTATGGCCGAGATGCTCAACGAGGCGTCAGACGCCGACAAGCTCAAGCTCCTGCGCGCTCACCCGGAGCTGGCCGGCAAGGCCGCGGTGCGCAAGGAGCTCACCGACGAGTCCTCCGGTGAACAGGCGGGCGCGGGGCTCGATGAGTGCACGGAAGAAGAATTTCAGCGGTTCATGACACTCAACGAGCAGTACAACGCGCGCTTCGGCTTTCCCTTCATCATGGCCGTGAAGGGCTACCACCGCACGGAAATCCTGGCTGCGTTCGAGCAGCGGGTGAACAATGACCAGGACACGGAGTTCCGCACCGCCGTGGACCAGGTGAACCGTATCGCCCGCCTGCGGCTGCAGGCGATTGCCGAGGAAGGGTAAGCTGAGACGTTGCCACAGGTGCCGATCGGGTACGCCGGTCACGGACACGCTGTGAACCCATCCATGGGCGCTTGACCGCGGCCATCCAGGCCGCGGACAGTCCGTGACCGGCCTACCCGACCGGCACCGGAGATACATGTACGACATCTCGGTCACCGCCGACACGCTCGTTGAGAGGGAACACCAGCCATGCGCATCCAGGTCATCAACCCGAACACCAGTGCCCACATGACCGATGCCATCGGCGATGCGGCGCGCGCGGTGGCCAATCCCGGCACGGAAATCCTGGCCGTGAACCCCGCCGACGGGCCGCCCTCCATCGAGGGGCACTACGACGAAGCCATGGCCGTGCCGGGCATGCTGGCGAAGGTTCGCGAAGGGGAACAGGCCGGCGTGGACGGCCACGTGATCGCCTGCTTCGGCGATCCAGGCCTCATGGCGGCCCGGGAGGTTGCGGCCGGCCCGGTCATCGGCATCGCCGAGGCGGCCATGCACATGACCAGCCTGATCGCACCACGGTTCGCCGTGGTCACCACCCTGGACCGCACCCGCATTATTGCCGCCCACCTGGCGGAGCAATACGGCATGGCGCGGCACTGCTGCAGCATCCGCGCCACGGAGATCGCCGTGCTGGAGCTGGATGATCCCGACTCCGACGCCCGCGCCCGCATCACCGCCGAGTGCCGTGCGGCTATCGAGCAGGACCGGGCCGAGGCCCTGGTGCTGGGCTGTGCCGGCATGGCGGATCTGCCGCGGGCGTTGTCGGATCAGCTGGGCGTGCCGGTAGTCGACGGCGTGGGCGCCGCCGTAAAGCTGGTGGAGAGCCTGGTGGGCATGGGGCTTGAAACCAGCAAGGCCGGGGGTCTGGCGTACCCGGTGGCGAAGACGTATGCGGGCGATCTGGGGCGGTTCTCTCCGTAGGGCCGGGGTGGAATGGTGGACCTGAAGGTCCACCCTACGTGGGGCTGGTGTCGGGTGGGTGCCTGGATGAACCCGGGATTGGTGGACCTGACGGTCCACCCTACGTGGGGCTGGTGTGGGTGGGTGCCTGGATGCGCCCGGGAATGGTGGACCTGAAGGTCCACCCTACGGTCGTCTACGGGTATGGGTGTTGGGGGTGGGCCGTAGGGTGGATTTTTACATCCACCGATGCCGATGCCTACGCATATCCATGGGCGGCGGCGCGGCGGCGTCGGGCGGGGGTCATGCCCCAGTAGCAGGCAACGGCCACCACCTGCAGCGCAATGAGCAGCGTCCAGATCGCTACATGGGCCTCGTCAGGCGCCATGCCCGCCGCCTGCCCCAGATCCAGCAGCCACCCGTAGGCCGCCTGCAACAGGAACGTACCCAGAAACACGCCCAGGGTGTAGGTAGTGCTGAGGCGCCCGAGCATCGACCCCGGGAAGGTGCGCGCGAACACGGCGTACAGCACCATGCCGGAACCACCGGTGACGCCGAACACAAACCAAGTCGCCTGGGTCACCGCCTCACCCTGGAATAGCACCCACGCCTGGACGACCGGAAACAGCGACATGGCGACACCGGCGGTGACCGCCACCTCGATACGGAAGCGCAGCAGCCAGCTCGCCAGCGCGCCAAGCCCCACCCCGCCGAAGATCAGGGCGACGCCCACCACCGACACACTCATGGCCGCCTCGCCACGGCTGTAATCCATGGTCTGACGCAGGAACGGCATCAGCCACAGTGTCTGCATGGCCAGGAACATGGCCTGGTTGAGAATCCCCAGAGGCAGGATCGACCAGTAACGGGGGTCAGCCATGTAGCCGAACACCCCGGGTCCGTCTGCCTTCTCCTGCCCCGCCGGAGTGCGCGGCGGCTCCGGCACCAGACACCAGAGCAGCACCGTCAGCAACAGCGCGACACCGCCCAGCACACCCATGATCTGTCGCCAGTCCAACACGGCCAGAAGCGCATCCAGCGGCGTGCCCACGAGAACGACACCCAGACTGCCCACGGAAGCGAGCAGCCCGTTGAACAGCGGCACCTGCGCCGCCGGGAAGACCTCGGCGATGGCCTTGTAACCGGCGGTGAGACTGGCCGCCAGACCGACCCCCAGCAGCACCCGCCCCGTCATCAGCCCCGCCAGCCCCGCGGCCAGGGCGAACACGACCGCGCCGGTGGCGGCGAGAATCAGCAGCAGGCTCTGGGTCCTGCGCGGACCGATCCGGTCAAGGAGATAGCCCACCAGTGGCTGAACCAGGGCGAAGGCGAGGAAAAAGCTGGCGGTGACCGCGCCCACGGCCCCCGGCTCCAGGCCGAAGCCGGTCGCCAGCTTCTCCTCGAAGGCGACGTTGACCCCGCGCAGCACATAGGACAGGAGAAACCCGGCAGCGAACAACGCGAACACTAGGTACCGCCGGGGATGGGCGACACGCGCCGCCGTCACGGGAGCATCTCCGGGCACCGGCCTGTTCGTGGCCACCTCGTATACATTGAACTTGCGCCTTCCATTGCATGAATACTGTCGGTTCCGTGCGGTCAGCCGCAACCCCGTGCCGACAATCCTCCGCTGTGCGGCAGATCGCGAACCGGACACGCCGGGGTTGCAAGTGCACTCAACTTTGTTAAATTTCGAGCTACCATTTTGTATACAGTTTCTGAGAAACCGGCACATCGACCGGTGACACGACAACGCCAGGAGGAGAAGCCATGGCTGAGCAGGACGAGACACAGCACCGGTCCGATGCGACCACCGCGGATCCGGCTACCGAGCAGGTCCGCGACCCGGATGTGACGCCGCCGCTGAAGAAGGCCATTCCACTTGGCCTGCAGCACGTCATGGCGATGTTCGCCGGCAACGTAACCCCACCCATCATCATCGCGGGCGTCATCGGCGCCACCACCGGCGAGACCGTATTCCTGATCCAGGTGGCGCTGTTCGTCGCCGGTGTCTGCACCCTGCTGCAGACCCTGGGCGCCGGCCCCATCGGCGCGCGCCTGCCCATCGTCCAGGGCACCAGCTTCGGTTTCATGCCGGTAGCACTGCCCATGGCCAGCACCTTCGGGTTGCCTACCGTCCTCGGGGCGGCCTTCATCGCGGGGCTGTTCCAGATCGGCCTGGGGGCCATTCTGAAGAAAATACGCCACTGGTTCTCACCCGTGGTCACCGGCATTGTCGTGCTGCTGATCGGTATCTCGCTCATGCCGGTGGGCCTCAACTATGCCGCGGGTGGCGGTGACGGCTCGGCATCCGACTACGCGTCTCCGGCCAACCTGGGCATGGCGCTGTTCGTGCTGGTCGTCACCGTCATCGTGCACCAGTACGGCAAGGGCATCTTCAAGGCGGCATCCGTGCTCGTGGGCCTCGCCGTGGGCTATGTCACCGCCATTGCACTGGGCATGGTGGACTTCTCACCGGTGGCCGAGGCGAGCTGGTTCGCCCTGCCCCAGCCGTTCGTCTACGGCATGCAGTTCGAGCTCGCGGCCATCGTCGGCATGGTGCTGATCATGTTCGTGGTGGGGCTTGAGACCATCGGCAACATCACCGCCATCACCGTGGGCGGCGCCGGCCGCCAGCCGAAGGCGCGTGAGCTCTCGGGCGGCGTGATGGCGGACGGCGCCGCCACCTCGTTCGCGGCCATCTTCAACACCCTGCCGAACACGGCCTTCGCCCAGAACGTGGGCCTGGTCACCCTCACCGGGGTGGTCAGCCGGCACGTGGTCACCATTGGCGGCGTGTTCCTGATCGCCCTGGGCCTCATTCCCAAGCTGGGCGGGGTGGTATCGGCCATGCCGGAGCCCGTGCTGGGCGGCGCGGCCGTGGTGATGTTCGGGATGATCGCCTCGGCGGGCCTGAAGATTCTGCAGCGCTGCGAGCTGGATCAGCGCAACCTGCTCATCATTGCCGTCGCCATCGGGCTCGGCGTGGGCCTGCCAGCCACCGAGGAGATCGCCGACACCCTGCCCGGCCAGGTGGGCGTGCTGCTGAAATCCGGGCTCGTACCGGCCGCCATCGCCGCCCTGTTCCTGGACGCGGTGCTGCCCCGGGCCAAGGGGCAGGAATATGAAGCACCGGAGGCGGAGCAGGCATCGGGCGACGACGCGCCGGCCGACGATGCACCCGCCGGTAGCGAGAACCGCTGATCCGCCACTGCGCCCGGCGCCTGCGCGCCGGGCGAACTCCCCTTGATCCACGACCCGCACGGCACGCCTCAAGGGTGCCGTGCGGGCAACCGTATGCAACACCCGCCTGAACAGGGAGACCGAACATGTCCGACCAACTGCGTGACAGCGCGATTGAATACCACCGCCAGCCCCGCCCCGGGAAGCTGGAGGTCGCCCCGACCAAGCCACTGGCCACCCAGCGGGACCTGGCGCTGGCCTACTCCCCGGGGGTGGCGTCGGCGTGCGAACTCATCGTCGAGGACGCCAGGGAAGCGGCATCTGTCACTGCCCGGGGCAACCTGGTCGGTGTGGTCAGTAACGGCACCGCCGTGCTCGGGCTGGGCAACATCGGTCCGCTGGCGTCCAAGCCGGTGATGGAAGGCAAAGGCGTGCTGTTCAAGAAATTCTCCGGCATCGACGTGTTCGACGTGGAAGTGGACGAAGCGGACCCGGACCGGCTGGTGGACATCATCGCCAGCCTGGAGCCCACCTTCGGCGGCATCAACCTGGAAGACATCAAGTCGCCGGAGTGCTTCGAGGTGGAGGAGCGCCTGAAGGAGCGCATGAACATCCCGGTGTTCCACGACGACCAGCACGGCACCGCCATCATCACCGCCGCCGCGGTGCGCAACGGCCTGCGGCTGATCGACAAGGACGTGGCGGACGTCAAACTGGTGTGCTCCGGCGCCGGTGCCGCGGCCGTGGCCTGCCTGGAGCTGCTTGTGGGCATGGGCATCCGGCCGGACAACATCATCATGCTCGACTCGCGCGGCGTGGTGCACACCGGCCGTGACGGCCTGCACCCGCGACAGCGGGCCTTCGCGCGCGACATGGAGGCGCGCACCCTGGCCGAAGCGCTCCCGCATGCAGACATCTTCCTGGGGCTCTCGGCCCCCGGCGTGCTGAGCCGGGAGATGGTCGCCACCATGGCCCGGGATCCCCTGATCCTGGCCATGTCCAACCCGATTCCGGAGATCCTGCCTGAGGACGCCAAGGCGGAGCGGCCGGACTGCATCATGGCCACGGGGCGCTCCGATTACCCGAACCAGGTCAACAATGTCCTGTGTTTTCCGTTCATCTTCCGCGGTGCGCTGGACGTGGGTGCCACCACCATCAACGACGAAATGAAACTGGCCTGTGTCGAAGCCATTGCCGACCTGGCCATGGAGGAGTCCTCCGACATCGTCGCCAACGCCTACGGCGACACCAGTCTGCACTTCGGCCCGGACTACCTGATCCCGAAGCCCTTCGACCCGCGCCTGATCGTGCGCGTTGCCCCGGCGGTGGCACGCGCCGCCATGGACACGGGGGTCGCCGCCCGCCCCATTGCCGACTTCCACGCCTACCGGCGCCAGCTGAACACCTTCGTGTTCCGTTCCGGCCTGGTGATGAAACCGGTGCTCGAGCAGGCACGCCAGCAGCCGCAGCGTATCGTCTACGCCGAAGGTGAGCAGGATCGCGTGCTGCGCGCAGTCCAAGTGGTGGTGGACGACGGCCTGGGCGAGCCCATTCTGGTGGGCCGCCGCAAGGTGGTGGAGATGCGCATCGAACGCCTGGGCCTGCGGCTCGCCCCCGGGCGCGACTTCGAGCTGGTGGATCCGGAGGATGACCCGCGCTACCGGGAGTACTGGACGCTGTACCACTCGATCATGGAGCGCAAGGGCGTCACCCCCGACCAGGCCCGCACCATCGTCCGCACCCGCAACACCGTGATTGCCGCGCTGATGATTCGCCGCAACGAGGCCGATGCCATGATCAGCGGCGTGGTGGGACGCTACCACCAGCACCTCTACCACATCGAGTCAGTGCTCGGCCGGCAGGCTGGCTGCAACAACATTGCCGCCATGAACGCGCTGATCCTGCGCAAGGGGACGTTCTTCCTCTGCGACACCTACGTGAACAGCAACCCCAGCGCCGAGCAGATCGCGGAGATGGCCGTCCTGGCAGCGGAAGAAGTCCAGCGGTTCGGCATGACTCCGAAGCTCGCGCTGCTGTCCCACTCAAGCTTCGGCTCCTCCGACGCCGACTCCGCGGACAAGATGCGCACCGCGCTGTCGCTGATCCGGGAGCGGGCGCCGGCGCTGGAGGTGGAAGGCGAAATGCACGGCGACGCTGCGCTCTCCGAGGAGATCCGCGAGCGGATTTTCCCGAACTCCACGCTCAAGGGCACGGCCAACCTGCTGATCCTGCCCACGCTGGACGCGGCGAACATCGCCTTCAACCTGCTCAAGGGTGCCAGCGACGGCGTCTCCATCGGCCCGATCCTGCTGGGCGCTGCGGAGCCGGCGCACATCCTGACGCCGTCAGTGACGGTGCGGGGCATCATCAACATGAGCGCCCTGGCCGGTGTCGAGGCCAGCATGCGCAAAGCCGACACCGCGTAAACGCAAGGCGGTTCCCGCCCCATGGCGGGAACCGCAATGCCCGCCTGCGGTGCAGACGCACCACGATGCGGCACCATTACACCTCCCTCGGAACCCTGCTCCCACCGGAACCGTCCGCCGCAGCCGAACACCCGGTTGTGAACGATCGTGGCCTGATTTGTGCACACGAGACGTCGGTACGACACGTGGCTACAATCAATGGCCGGGCACAACCAATAAGACGGCGGGGGCACCCATGAATCAATGGCTCGACAAGCGCTTCGGTTTCACGGAACAGGGCAGTAACTGGCGCCAGGAGACGGTGGCCGGGGTCACGACGTTTCTGGCCATGGCCTACATCCTCTTCGTCAACGCCTTCATCCTGGCGGATGCCGGCATGGACCCGGGCGCGGTGTTCGTAGCCACTGCCCTGTCCGCGGCACTGGCCTGCATCATCATGGGCCTGTGGGCCAACTACCCCATCGCGCTGGCACCGGGTATGGGGCTGAACGCGTTTTTTGCATACACGGTTGTGCTCGGCATGGGTGTGCCGTGGGAAACCGCGCTGGCCGGCGTGCTGGTCTCCGGGATCCTGTTCCTGATCCTGACCCTCAGCAAGGTGCGGGAGAAGATGATCAACGCCATCCCGCTGCAGCTGAAGATGGCGGCCGGCGCGGGTATCGGGCTGTTCATCGCCTTCATCGGCCTGAAGAACGCGGAGATCGTGGTGGAGTACGAGCCGACTCTGGTCACCCTGGGCAACCTCGGGGAACCGGCGCCGCTGCTCGCCATTGCCGGGGTTCTCATTACCGCCGCGCTGCTGGTCCGCCGCCTCCATGGCGCGGTGTTCTATGGCATCGTCGGCACCACGGTGCTCGGCATGATCATCGGCTTCGTGGCGCTGCCCGACGCCGTGGTGGACTCGGTCCCGAGCCTCGCACCCACGTTCGGCGTGGCCATCGTCCATCTGCCGGACATCCTCCTGGCGCCGGAGCTCTGGCTGGTGGTGTTCACCTTCCTGTTCGTGGACATCTTCGATACCGCCGGCACGCTGATGGCGGTGGCGAACCAGGCCGGCTTCATCAAGGACAACAAGCTGCCCCGCGCCAGCCGTGCCATGGGCGCCGACTCCACCGCCACGGTGGTGGGCGCGGTGCTTGGCACCTCCACAACCACCGCCTACATCGAGTCGGCGGCGGGGGTGTCAGCTGGCGGGCGCACCGGGTTCACCTCGCTGGTGGTGGCCGCGCTGTTCCTGATCAGCCTGTTCTTCTCGCCGCTGCTGGAGATCTTCCTGGAGCACCCGGAGCTCACGTCACCGGCACTGATCATCGTCGGCGTGCTCATGGCGTCCGCGCTGGGGCATATCGACTGGAAGGCCCCGGAGTTCGCCATCCCGGCGTTCGTGACGGTGATCGCCATGCCGCTGACGTTCAGCATCGCCACCGGGCTCGCCATGGGCTTCGTGCTCTACCCGCTGACCATGGTCTTCAGTGGCCGCGCGAAAGAGGTGCACCCGCTGGTGTACGTGCTGTTCGTGGTCTGCCTGATCTACTTCATCTGGGGCGCCTGACTCAGCCCACGGGCTGACACGCGCCGGACGCCGGATCGAAAAGGTAGCGCCGACTTTCGATCTCCACCAACAAGCGGCCGTCGTACCAGACCAGGGGCTCCTGGTAGGGCGGCCGCTCCGCTTCCCGGGCGTTGTCTTCCGTGACGCAGTGATCCACCGGCAGGGCCGTCTCGGCGACGGTCGCCGCCAGGGACTCGCGGTCGACCACGTTGACGACCTGACCCTCCGCCGGCCCTTCCAGAATGAACGCCACGAAGCGGCCCTGGTCGCTCCACTGCCACAATCCCACGGAACCGCCGTACTGAAACGCCGCCGGGTGCCAGCGCCCCTGCTCCAGTGACTTGAGCCAACCGGCGCCGTGCGCGGCACCGGTGGTGGTCACGGCCAGCCACTCGCCGTCCGCCGACAGGGCGGCATCAAGGATGCGCTCCGACGCGCCAAAGGCCGCGTCCGAGTCGACATTGATCTGTGACGGGATATCGGCGCTTTCCGCCAGGGTTTCGCCGTCAGCCGTCTGTACCCGGTCTTCATCCACGGAAAGGGGCGCCTGCCGCTGGCTTGCCTCATCGGCCGTGACGCGGTCGCCACGGTCCTGGCCTGCACAGGCTGCCAGCCCCAGGGCTGCAACAATGGCCGCGCCGGCCCGGATTGTTCGTCCTCTGATCACGCCTGCTCTCCCGTTGATTCTGCGGTCATGCGCGCGGGCAACAGCCCGCCGATGTTGTCGGTCACCTCGTCCGCGGCGTCACGCACCAGCGGCCCGAGCTGATCCAGTACGGCATCCGGCAATCGAGCGGCCAGCCCCGAGATGGAGATCCCGGCGATCGCCTCACCGTACTCGTTGAATACCGGCGCGGCCAGACAACGCATGCCCGTGGTGCTTTCCTCGTCATCCACGGCCCAGCCCCGCTCACGGGTCCGCACCAGATCCGCGAACAGGGCCTCTGCCGTGGTCAGCGTGGTCTCGGTGAACGCCGGCAACCCCTTCTCCGTGATAATGGCGCGCACGTCCTGCTCACTGCGTTCGGCCAGCAACGCCTTGCCGATGCCGGAGGCGTGCATGTGGCCACGTGTACCCGGACGAAAGAACGCGCGGATCGGCTTGTGGGTCTCGATCTGGGAGACGAAGACCACATCGCTGCCGTCCTGAATGGCCATGTTGGAGGTCTCCCCGCTCGCCTCCATGAGCCGGCGCATCACCGGGCGCCCGGCCTCCAGGTAGTTGGTCCGACGCAGGAAGGCGCTGCCGATCCGGAACGTCTCCACGCCGATGGACCAGGTCTGCGCCTCTTCGTCGAAGGTCACCATGTCACGCTGCTGCAGCGTGACCAGCAGGCGGTAGGCAGTGGTGGGTGCGATGTTGGCGTCCAGCCCGATCTCGGTGAGCGTCATCTCGTCCTGCTCTGCCAGCAGCGTCAGCAGCCGCAGCCCCCGGTCCAGGGCCTGCACGGTGCCGGTGGCGTCCTGCGGCCGGTCACTCCGAGGCCGGCCACGCTTGCGCCGGCGTTCCCGTTCATCAGCCATGATTCTCCCCCTTTCATGCCGAACGGAATTTTTCGCACACCACCAACACGGCGTGGCCGAAAAACCCGTTTTTCTTCCTCACTCAGCACCCTACCCATTTTCTTGCCTTAATGAAATAGTTTTCCGAAAAAATTGGAAATCTTTTCCATTTCTCTAACATGGAGTCAGAAACAAATCGGAGGAGATGTCATGGAAAACCAGAACCCCGTCTTCATCCCGGGGCCGACGAATATTCCCGAGCGCCTGCGCAAAGCCATGAGCGTGCCCACCTGGGATCACCGCTCGCAGGAGTTCGGCCGCATGTTCGTGCCGCTGCTGCAGGACCTGAAACAACCCTTCGGCACCACCCGGGGCGACGTGGCCGTGTTCACCGCCAGCGGCACCGGCGGCTGGGAGACGGCCATCACCAACACCCTCTCCCCCGGCGACACGGTGCTGGCGGCGCGCTACGGCATGTTCTCCCACCGCTGGATCGATCTGTGCGAGCGCCACGGACTGGACGTGAAGGTGATCGACTGCGAGTGGGGTGAAGGCGCCCCCATCGCCGCCTATCGCGACGCCCTGGCGGCGGACACCGATCACCGCATCAAGGCGGTGCTCACCGTCCACAATGAGACGGCCACCGGCGTACGCAGCGACGTGCGCGCGGTGCGCGAAGCCATGGATGCGGCAGACCACCCGGCCATGCTGTTCGTCGACGGCGTGAGCTCCATCGGCTCCATGGAATTCCGCATGGACGACTGGGGCGTGGACATGGCCGTGGCCGGCTCCCAGAAAGGTTTCATGCTCGCCACCGGTCTCGCCATCGTCGCCGCCAGCCCGAAGGCGCAGGCGGCCATGGAGACGGCACGGCTACCGCGTTGCTATTTCGACCTGCGCGACATGCTCGCTGCCGGCGGCAAGGGTTCCTACCCCTATACCCCGGCCATCGGCCTGATCGAGGGATTGCGCGAGAGCATGAACATGCTGCTTGCCGAAGGCCTGGAGAACGTTCATGCCCGCCACTTCCGCATCGCCGAAGGGGTCCGCCGCGCCGTGGCCGCCTGGGGCATGGAAGTGTGTGCGCGGCACCCGGAGCTCAACTCCGATACGGTCACCGCGATCATGGTCCCGGACGGGTTCGACAGCACCGAGCTGGTCAACTATGCCAACGAGACCTACGGCGTGAGTTTCGGCATCGGCCTTGGCCAGGTCGCGGGGCAGCTGTTCCGGATCGGCCACCTGGGACAGATGAGCGACGTGATGGCTCTGTCCGGCATCGCCACCGCCGAGATGGCCATGAAGGACCTGGGCTACCCCATCGAGCTGGGCAGCGGCGTGGCCGCAGCTCAAGAGTACTACCGGGCGAACAGCGCGGTGGCCCAGCGCAAGACCGCCTGATCCGGGCCCGTCCACGGGCAACAACCAGGGAGTTGCCAGCCATGTACATACCCAGTTTCGACGATGCCAGGGCTGCTCACGAGCGCATCAAGCCGTGGATCCACCGCACGCCGGTGCTCACCAGCGAGACGCTGGACCGCATGAGCGGCGCCCGGCTGTTCTTCAAGTGCGAGAACCTGCAGAAAGCGGGGGCATTCAAGGTGCGCGGCGCCACCAACGCGGTGTTCAGCCTCACGGACGAAGAGGCAGCCCGCGGCGTGGCCACGCACTCCTCGGGCAACCACGCCCTGTCGCTGAGCCGCGCCGCCGGCTGCCGCGGCATTCCGGGCACGGTGATCATGCCGGAGACGGCGAGCCGCGCGAAGATGCGCGCGGTGGAGGGCTACGGCGGCGAGATCATCACCTGCAAGCCCAGCCTGGAGGCGCGCGAGCGCACGCTGAACGATCTCGTGGAGCGTACCGGCGCCAACTTCGTGCACCCGTACAACGACCATCGCGTCATCGCCGGCCAGGCCACCTGCTCACTGGAGCTGAACGAGGACGCCGGCCCCCTGGATGCCGTGGTCGCACCCATCGGTGGCGGCGGCATGATCAGCGGCACGTCGCTGACCATCTCCAGCATCGCGCCGGATACGCGCATCTACGCCGCCGAACCGAAGAACGCGGACGACGCCTACCGCTCCTTCAAGGCGGGCTACATCATCGAGGACGACGCCCCGGACACCGTTGCCGACGGGCTCAAGGTCTCCCTGCGCGACCTGAGCTGGCACTTCGTTTCCAGCTACGTCACCGACATCCTGCTGACCACCGAGGAGGAGATCATCGACGCCATGCGGCTGGTATGGGAGCGCATGAAAATCGTCATCGAGCCCTCCAGCGCGGTGGCGGTGGCCGCCATTCTCAAGAACCCCGACGTATTCCGCGGCCAGCGGGTGGGCGTGATTCTCACCGGCGGCAACGTGGACATGTACAAGCTGCCCTGGCTCGCGAAGTGAGCCCCGCGGCATCCCCATAAGGAAGAGGAGAAACGCCATGAGCACCAATGTCCCCGCCCTCGTGGGCACCCCTGTTGAAGACGTCCTCACCCCCTGCCTGCTGGTGGATCTGGACGCCTACGAACGCAACGTTGAACGGATGGCGAACTACATCAACGGCCAGGGGCTGCGCCACCGGGCGCACGCCAAGACGCACAAGTCCCCCAACATCGCCCTGGACCAGATCGCCCATGGCGCGGTCGGCGTGTGCTGCCAGAAGGTCAGCGAGGCCGAGGCCATGGTCAACGGCGGCGTGCGCGACGTGCTGGTCTCGAACCAGGTCATCCAGCCCGCCATGATCGACCGTCTGGCCGCCCTCGCCCGCCAGGCACGCGTGCTGGTGTGCGTGGACGACATGGACAACATCGACCAGATCAACGCCGCCGCCCTGCGTTACAAGGCCCCCATCGAAGTGCTGGTGGAGGTGGACGTGGGCGCCGGCCGCTGCGGCGTGGCGCCCGGCGATGCCGCGGTGCCGCTGGCGAAACGCATCGCCGCCTCCGAGGGGCTGCGCTTCGCCGGCCTCCAGGCCTACCAGGGCAAGGCGCAGCATGTGCACGACTTCGACGAGCGCAAGGGCAGGATCGACGAGGCCATCGCCGCGGTGAAGCACACCGTGGAGTTGCTGAGGGCCGAGAACCTGGAATGCGACATCGTCGCCGGGGCTGGCACCGGCACCTACACCTTCGAGGGCGAGAGCGGCGTGTACAACGAGCTCCAGTGCGGCTCCTACGTCTTCATGGACGCCGATTACCAGCGCATCAAGATGCAGGACGGCCGCCACATCGACGACTTCGAGAACAGCCTGTTCATCTACTCCACGGTGATGAGCAAGACCAAGGCGGAAAAGGCCATCTGCGACGCCGGCCTCAAGGCCCAGAGCGTGGACTCCGGCGTGGCCGTGGTGTTCGGCCGGGACGACATTGAGTACATCGGCGCCTCGGACGAGCACGGCGTCATCAAGGACCCGGACAACGTGCTGCGCCTGGGCGAGAAGCTCAAGCTGGTGCCCGGCCACTGCGACCCGACGGTCAACATCTACGACTGGTACGTGGGTGTGCGCAATGGCCGCGTTGAATGCCTGTGGCCCATCACCGGCCGCGGCATGTGCCTGTAAAGGCAAGGAGCGAAACCATGCAGATTGTATCCGAAGAGGCGGTAAAGGCAGCGGTGAGCCGTGCGGACGCTTTCACCGCGGTGGAATCCGTCTTCGCCGCCATGGCCACGGGGCAGGCCTGGAACTTCCCCGTGGTCCGCGAGGCCATCGGCCACGCCGATGCGCTGTACGGCTTCAAGTCCGGGTTCGATCGCGACCACATGGCGCTCGGGGTGAAATCCGGCGGTTACTGGCCCGGCAACGCGGCCCGGGGGCTGACCAACCACCAGTCGACGGTGCTGCTGTTCGACCCGGACACCGGCCAGCCGCGCGCCCTGGTGGGCGGCAATTACCTGACGGCGGTGCGCACGGCCGCCGCCAGCGCCGTCTCCATTCACCATCTGGCGCGCCCCGACGTGAAGACCCTGGGCATCGTCGGCGCCGGCCACCAGGCCCCGTTCCAGCTCCGTGCCGCCGTGGAGCAGCGCCCCATTGAGCGGGTGGTGGCCTGGAACCGCAGCCCGGAACGGCTGGAAGGCCTGCGCGAAGCCGCCCAGGCCATGGGCCTGCCCTTCGAGGCGCTGGACCGGGACACCCTGTGTGAGCAGGCGGACGTGATCATCACCATCACCTCCTGCTTCGAACCCCTGCTCACCAGTGAGCAGATCCGCCCCGGCACGCATATCGCGTGCATGGGCACGGACACCGCCGGCAAGCAGGAGATCGACCCGGCCATTCTCACTGGCGCCGAGGTGTTCACCGACGACCCGACCCAGGCGGCCACCATCGGCGAGTGCCAGCATGCAGTGGCTCAGGGGCACATCCACCGGGATGCCATCCGCCCCATCGGCAGGGTCACCGGCGACCCGGGCAGCTTCCGCCGCAGTGCCGAGGCCATCACCGTGTTCGACGGCACCGGGGTCGGTCTGCAGGATCTTGCCGTAGCGCGAGTGGCCGTGGAGCGGGCCGCCGAGGCCGGCACCGCGACACGGATCGACCTGTAACACCCGGACGCACCCTTCCCCTTGGCACAAGGACGTGCCACCTGTTTCTCCACCCCGCCGCATACCAGCCCCCGGTCGTTCGCGGCCGCGTGCCTGCAGCGAGTGCCTGCCCCGGATCACCCCCTATGATCAGACGGACAAAACCGCTTAGGTGTCATGCCAAACCGTCGTTGTAAAGGGGTTGCCTGTGCCTGTGTATACATGCTTTTATGCCAATCTAGTACACAATTAATGACATCGACTGTGAACGATGTGAATCAGGCACATACAAGAACCTCGGAGGAGAGCCATGAGTTCCCCGGATACCGCAACGCAGACGGCCGCAGACGGCCGACCGGCACAGGGTGGGCTGGACGCCTTTTTCGGCCTGACCGAGAACGGCACCACTATCCGCACCGAGATCATGGCTGGCGTGGCGACCTTTCTCGCCGGCATGTACATCATCGTCGTCAACCCGGCCATTCTCAGTGACGCCGGCATTCCCTTTTCCGCGGGGCTCACGGCCACGGTCATCATCAGCTTCCTGGGCAGCCTCGCCATGGGGCTGTACGCCCGCAACCCGATTCTCATCGCGCCCGGCATGGGCATGAACGCGCTGTTCACCTACACCCTTGTGGAAGGCGCGGGCGTGCCGCTGGAAATCGCGCTGGGGTGCGTGTTCTGGTCCGGGGTAATCTTCGTGATCCTGGCGGTGTTCAATGTGCGCCAGATCATCGTCGACGCCATTCCGGCGAACATGCGCTACGCCATCACCTGCGGCATCGGGCTGTTCATCACCTTCATCGGGCTGAAGAATGCCGGCTTCATCGTCAGCAACCCGGCCACGCTGGTGAGCATGGCGGACCTCGGTCCGTCCGTACTCACCTTTCTCGCCGGCCTGGCGCTGACGGGCGCGTTCGTCGCCCGCAAGGTTCCGGGGGCGCTGGTGCTCGGCATCGCCGCGACCACGCTGCTGGCCATCCCGCTGGGCCGCATGTGGGGAGCCGACACTGCCGTGGTATGGGACGGCCTGGTGGCCGGCCCGGACTTCAGCTTCATGTTCCAGGTAGACGTCATCGGCGCGCTCAACTACGCGTTCTGGCCGTTCATCTTCGTGATGCTGTTCACCAACTTCTTCGACGCCCTGTCCTGCTTCATGGGCCTGTCCGAAGCGGCCGGGCTGAAGGACAAGGACGGCAACCCGCGCAACCTGAAGCAGTCCATGTCCGTGGATGCCTTCTCGTCGATCATTGCCGCCCCGCTCGGCACCAGCGCGGCGCAGACGTTCATCGAATCGGGCGCCGGCGTGGCCCAGGGCGGCCGGACCGGACTGGTGGCGGTAACCATCGCACTGCTGTTCCTGCCGTTCCTGTTCCTGTCGCCGCTGCTTGAGCTGGTGCCGGCCATTGCCACCTCCACGGTGCTGGTGCTGGTGGGCCTGTTCATGCTGGCGCCGGTGAAGAAAGTGGAGTGGGAGCGCTACGACGAGGCCATTCCGGCGTTCCTGGCGGTGATTCTCATGCCGCTGACGTACTCCATCACCATGGGCATCGCCTACGGCTTTCTCAGCTACGTGGTGATCAAGGTGCTCACCGGCCGCATCAGCGACGTGAAACCGGCCATGCTGGTGGTCGCCGCCCTGTGTGTACTGATGCTGGCAACGGTGTAACACTGGAACGAAACTTGTATACAGAAACCCTGTACGGTTTGCGGCGGTCAACACTGTGAGCGCCGCAAACCGTCGAAGCAACGGGAGAGCCATGAACACCGCAAGCCATGACCCGTATGCCCTGCGCGGCACCCTCATCGACTGCGACGCCGTCGCCGACACGGCGGTGGGCAGCGAGGCCCTGCGCATCATCGAGGACGGGGCCCTGATCATCGAGGACGGGCACATCATCGCGCGCGGCCCCGCCGCGGAGGTGCTGACCGGAGACCGGTCGCATCTAACGATGCACGACTACAGCGGCCGCTGGCTGCTACCCGGGTTCATCGACAGCCATATCCACTACCCGCAGACGGACATCATCGCCAGTTTCGGCTCCCAGCTGCTGGAGTGGCTGGAACGCTATACGTTCCCGGCCGAGGCGAGCTTCGCTGATCCGGAGGTGGCCCGGGAGACGGCGGACTTCTTCCTGCAGGAGCTGTTCCGCAACGGCACCACCAGCGCCAACGTGCTGGGCACGGTACACGCCCAATCGGCGGACGCTATCTTCGAGGCGGCGCAGCACCACGGCATGCGCCTCATTGCCGGCAAGGTGATGATGGACCGAAACTGCCCGGAGGCCATTCAGGACACCCCCGAGAGCGGCTATCGCGACTCCCGCGAGTTGCTGGAGCGCTGGCACGGCGTGGACCGCCTGCGCTACGCCATCACCCCGCGGTTTGCGCCGACGTCCAGCGACGCACAGCTGCAGAAAACATCGGAACTCGCCCGGGAGTTCCCGGACGCCTACCTGCACACGCACCTCGCGGAGAACCGCAACGAAGTGGCCTGGGTCGGCGAACTGTTCCCCTGGGCGCGGAGCTACATGGACGTGTACGACCATTACGGGCTGGTGCGCGAGCGCTCCGTGTTCGCCCACTGCATCTACCTGGACGACACCGACCGCCGGCGCATGGCGGACACCGGCGCGGCCATCGCCTTCTCGCCCACATCGAACACGTTCCTGGGCAGCGGCCTGCTGGAGTACCGCGACGCCCGCGCCACCGGCATCCGCGTGGGCCTGGCCACGGACGTGGGCGGCGGCAGCAGTTTCAGCATGTTCCGCACCGCCAGCGAGGCGTACAAGGTGTCCTGCCTGAACGGCACGCCCCTGTCCGCCGCCAGCCTGCTGCACCTGGCGACCCGCGGCAGCGCCGATGCCCTGGATATTGCCGACCGGGTGGGCAGCCTGGACGCGGACAAGGAGGCAGACATCATCGTGGTGGACCCTGCCGCCACGCCCCTCACGGCGCGGCGCACCGCCCCGGCAACCCTGCAGGAAAGCCTGTTCGCCCTGCTCATGCTGGGCGACGACCGCCATATCGAGACCACCTACGTGGGCGGCCGGATCGTCCACCAAAAGAATGCGCACGCGCCCGGAAGCGTCCCGGAGCGAAAGCCATAACGCTTTGAACTATGAGGAACACTCATGTCTGATCCAATCCGATTCCTGCTCGGAACCAGCGAACGGGAGATCCGCGACGCCGACCCGAACATGACGGTACTGCAGTGGCTGCGCACCCGCGCGGAGCAGCCCGGCACCAAGGAAGGCTGCGCCGAGGGCGACTGCGGCGCCTGTACCGTGGTGGTGGGTGAGCCCGACACCGGCGGGCGTATTCGCTACCGCGCCGTCAACGGCTGCATCCTCTTTCTTCCGGCCCTGCACGGCAAACAGCTCATCACCGTGGAGCATCTGCGCCAGCCCGACGGCGCCCTACACCCCGCGCAGCAGGCCCTGGTAGAGTGCCACGGTTCCCAGTGCGGCTTCTGCACCCCGGGCTTCGTGATGTCCATGTTCGCCATGTACCACAACGAGGATCGCCCCGGCCGCCAGCGTATCCAGGACGTGCTTGCCGGCAACCTCTGCCGCTGCACCGGCTACCGGCCCATTCTCGACGCCGCCGAGCGCATGTACGACCTGGGCGACGGAGACGCCTTCAGCGCTCGCGAGTCGGAGACGGCGCAGCGTCTGACCGCCCTGCGCGGCGACGACACCCTGCACGTCGCCGGCTCCGGACGCGATTACTACGCGCCCCGCACCACCGACGCCCTGGCGGACCTGCTGGCGGATCTGCCGGATGCCACCATTCTGGCCGGCGGCACCGACGTGGGGCTGTGGGTCACCAAGCAGCATCGCAAGCTCGATACCCTTCTCTACACCGGCGACGTGGACGAGATGAAGACCGTCCGCGAGGATGACGACTGGATCGATATCGGCGCCGCCGTAACCCACACCGACGCCATGGACCTGATCGGCCGGCACTACCCGGACTTCGGCGAGCTGCTGCGGCGCTTCGCCTCGGTGCAGATCCGCAACTCCGGCACCCTGGGCGGCAACATCGCCAACGCCTCGCCCATCGGCGACTCCATGCCGGTGCTGATCGCCCTGAACGCCGAACTGGTTCTGCGCCAGGGCAGCAGCCTGCGCACCCTGCCCATCGACCAGTTCTTCCTGGACTACCGCAAGACCGCCATGGCCGCCGGCGAGTTCGTCGAGCGCATCCGCGTTCCGAAACCGGCAGCGGGCTGGCAGCTGCGCTGCTACAAGCTCTCGAAGCGCTTCGACCAGGACATTTCCGCGGTGTGCGCGGCGTTCAATCTGCGGCTGGACGGCAACATGGTGCAGGACGTGCGTATCGGTTTCGGCGGCATGGCAGCCATACCCGCCCGGGCCGTGCAAACGGAAACCGCCCTGCGCGGTCAGCCCTGGAACGAGGCCTCCGTGACCGCCGCCGGCGCGGCACTGGAGACCGAGTTCAAGCCCATGAGCGACATGCGCGCCAGCGCCGACTACCGCATGCTCACGGCCAGGAACCTGTTGCGTAAATGCCACCTGGAGACCACGAATCACCCGACACCGACACGGGTACTCGACCATGAGGAGGCGCAGGCATGAGCGGGCGCACCTTTCCCGAATTCGACAACGCCAGCCGCACGGTGCACAAGCCGCACCCCCACGACAGTGCGCACAAGCACGTCACCGGCGAGGCAGTGTACACCGACGACATCCCCGAGCCGCGCAACCTGCTGCACGCCTACGTCCGGCTGAGCGACACGGCCCATGCGAAGATCACGGGCATGGACGTCTCCGCCTGCCGCGAGGTGCCGGGCGTCGCCGCGGTGATGACGGCGGACGACCTCCCCGCGAAACGGGACGTGGGGCCGGTCTTCCCGGGCGATCTCGTCTTCGCCGAGAACACCATCAACTACTGGGGCCAGGCCCTGTTCGCCGTGGCCGCCGAGGACCTGGGCACCGCCATTACGGCGGCGAAGAAGGGCCGGGTCGAATTCGACGAACTGGAGCCGGTGCTCACCATTGATGATGCGCTGGAGAAGGAGTCGTTCGTACTCGACACCCGGCGCTTCGACAAGGGCGACACCGACTCCGCCCTGGCGCAGGCGGCCCATCGGCTGGACGGCGAATTCGCCATCGGCGCTCAGGACCACTTCTACCTGGAAGGCCAGATCGCCATGGCCGTACCCCAGGAAGACGGCGACATGCTCGTCTACAGCTCCACCCAGCACCCCTCCGAAGTCCAGCATCTGGTGGCGGGCGTGCTGGGCATCCCCGACCACGGCGTCGTCATCGAGACCCGGCGCATGGGCGGCGGTTTCGGCGGCAAGGAGACGCAGCCCGCACACATCGCCGCCATCGCCGCGGTGCTGGCCCAGCGCACCGGCCGCCCGGTGAAGCTACGGCTGGACCGCGACGACGACATGGTCATGACCGGCAAGCGCCACGACTTCAAGGTGCGCTACGACGTCGGCTTCGACGACACCGGGCGCATCCAGGGCGTGGACTTCATGCTGGCGTCGCGCTGCGGCATCTCGGCGGACCTCTCCGGCGCCGTGAACGACCGCGCCATGTACCACGCGGACAACGCCTACTACCTGCCGAACACGCGCATCGTCTCGCACCGGTGCTACACCAACACGGTGTCCAACACCGCCTTCCGCGGCTTCGGCGGCCCCCAGGGCATGATGGCCATCGAGTACGTCATGGACGAGATCGCCCGCCACCTGGGGCTGGACGCCTTCGAGGTGCGCCGGCGCAACCTCTACGGCATCGACGAGCGCAACGAGACGCCCTACGACCAGATCGTGGAGGACAACATCCTCCCGGAACTGTTCGACGATATCGAACGCAGCGCCGAGTACGCCGAGCGCCGCCGTCAGGTGGACGCCTTCAACGGCGAGGGCGGCGTGCTGCGCAAGGGCCTGGCGGTGACGCCGGTGAAGTTCGGCATCTCGTTCACCACCACACACCTGAACCAGGCCGGCGCGCTGGTGCTCGTCTACACCGACGGCAGCATCCAGCTCAACCACGGCGGCACGGAGATGGGCCAGGGGCTGTACACCAAGGTGGCGCAGATCGTCGCCGAGGAGTTCGGCGTGGATCTGGAGCGAGTGCGCATCACCGCCACCACCACCGGCAAAGTGCCCAACACGTCGGCCACGGCGGCCTCCTCGGGCACCGACCTGAACGGTATGGCAGCACAGAACGCCGCCCGCGCCATCAAGTGGCGCCTGACGAAGCTGGTCAGCGAGACCTGGAACGTGGATGCCGAGGATGTGGCCTTCCGCGACGGCCAGGTCCTGGTGGGTGACGACCCGCTGTGCACCTTCCCGGAACTGTGCCAACGGGCACACCTGAACCGCATCCAGCTCTCGGAGGCGGGCTTCTACGCCACCCCGAAGATCCACGTGGACAAGGCCACGCTCAAGGGCCGGCCGTTCTACTACTTCGCCTACGGCATCGCCTGCGCGGAGGTGCTGGTGGACACGCTCACCGGCGAGTATCGGGTGGTGCGCACCGACATTCTCCACGACTGCGGCAAGTCCCTGAACCCCGCCATCGACCTGGGACAGGTGGAAGGGGGCTTCGTCCAGGGCATGGGCTGGCTGACCACAGAGGAGCTGGTGTGGAACGACAAGGGCAGCCTGACCACCCATGCACCCTCCACCTACAAGATCCCGGCGGCCAGCGACATGCCCGTGGATTTCCGCGTGCGGCTGCTAGACTCCGGCTACAATCGGGAGAAGGCGGTGCGCCGGTCCAAGGCCGTGGGTGAACCGCCGCTGATGCTGGCCATGTGCGTCTACCACGCCCTCAAGGACGCCGTGAACAGCGTCGCACCCCGGGGGGCGCGGGTCCGGCTGGACGCCCCGGCAACGCCCGAGAAGGTGCTGCTGGCCATGGAGAGCGCCCGCCGTCTGGGTGGTGATGTCGCGGCCCGGGCGGACAGACTCGAGGAGGTGGACGAGTGAAGCCCTGGCTTGACGCCATGAACCGCTGCGTGGCCGACGACGTGCCCTGCGTCCTGGTCACGCTGGTGGGCACCGAGGGGTCGTCGCCGCGGGCATCCGGCGCCAAAATGCTGGTCACCGCATCGGACTCCACCGGTACGCTGGGAGGCGGCACGGTGGAACTGATCGCCCAGGAACGCGCCCGGGAGATGATCACCGGCGGGACCACCACCGTGTCGGAAGAGGACTTCACCCTCAACGACGCCCTGGATCAGGCGTGCGGGGGGCGCATGCGGCTGCTGTTCGAGCCGTTCCTGCCCTCCCCCCTCACCATCGCCATCTTCGGCGCGGGGCACGTGGGCCGCGCGCTGGTGGACGTGCTCGCCGGCATCCCCTGCCGCATCCACTGGGTGGACAGCCGCCAGGGCCAGTTTCCGGAGACGGTACCGGAGCAGGTGCGCACCCACGCCCCCGATGACCCGGCCAGCCTCGTGCCGGAGCTCCCGGCCGGGACCCTGCTGGTGGCCATGACCCACAGCCACGATACGGATCTGGATATCCTCAAGGCCGCCCTGCAGCGGGACGATCTGGGCTTCATCGGCACCATTGGCTCGTCCACCAAGCGCGGGCGATTCATGCACCGGTTGCGGGATGCCGGGCTCGGACAGGCCGCGGAGGAGCACCTCACCTGCCCGGTGGGGCTGCCCGGCATCGGCGGCAAGGCACCGGGGCATATCGCCGTGAGCCTGGCTGCGCAACTCCTGCAGGTGGCGGGGGAGTAGTTGTGGATGGTGGACCTGAAGGTCCACCCTACGCCAACCGCCTAGAGGACCGTGCAGCCGTAGGGTGGACGTTCACGTCCACCGTAACAACACGGTCATAACCCGGACACAAAAAACCCCGCCGAAGCGGGGTTTTTTGTGTCCGACAAGGCCACCTTCCGGTGGCCCTGCTAACCGAGCTTAATCCTGCCCCGGCGACTGCGGACCGACGGCATCGTCCGCCGGGCCGTTGCCATCATCCAGGCCGTAACCCGTGAGCCAGTAGAAGGCGAAGAAGGCCGCCAGGATGAGATACCCGAGAGCGAAGTCCGGCGCACCCATGAAGGTCATCTCTTCCGCATGCATGATGCCGATGAAGGACAGCAGCGCCGCGATGCCCGCGAAGATCGTGGCCCGGAAGAAGTCCTTGTCGATGACGAACACGGTGATCGCGCCCAGGATAATGCCGGTAAACATGGCGCCTTCGGCCATGGGAGCGATGCCTCCCGAGACCCCGGCCATCACGTCGGCGGCATCATTGCCGAAGTTGGTGGCGATGTAGTTACCCAGATACGGCAGCATGGCCAGCACGATAGCCGGGAAGTAGCGCATGTCGTTGCCACGGAACGCCGTGGAGATCATGGAGAGCCCCACGAACACCAGCAGCGGCGCCACCACGGCCGTGGGAATGATCTCCGCCAGCGCGGCGATCAGCCCGAACATGGCCGCAAACAGGTAGACAATGCCATTGAGGATGCTGTAGCCGCGTCCGGCATTCATCCACTTGGCACCCACCGAGGCAATGTACACCGTGGTCGGAAACGGCCCGCCAAACAACGCACCAAGCATGGTGCCGACGCCGTCCACGGCCATGCACTCACGCACGTCATAACGGTCGCCTTCGGCCTCCATGGCTTCGACGTTGTTCATGGTCTCGATGGCATTGTAGAGCGTAATGGGCAGGACGACCGTCAGCAGGCCGGCCATGGCACCGAACAGGTAAGTGAAGCCCTGGATCCAGGTGAACTCGGGCAGAATCGGGTAGAAGCCGAAGTGCTCCATGCCCTCGGCCACGGAGTCCACCTCCGCCTGCCCCAGCAGATACGCCAGGCCCGTGCCGATAAGGATGGCGAACAGCGACGCCGGGATGCGGAACGGCATGTGCACCTGGCCGACAATGCCGACGATGATGATGCCCAGCACCAGAATGCCGATCACCGGCATCTCGTAAGTGGTGAACAGCATCTGTCCGGCTATGAAGGTCAGCGCCACCCCGGCCAGCGCCCCGAGCATGGCGGCGCGCGGCAGGTTGCGCTTGACCCAGGCGCCGAGAAAGCTGATGCAGACCTGTACCAGGCCGCTGAAGAAGCAGGCGGCGACGGCAATCTTCCAGGCCATCTCGGCGTCATCGGTGAACTGGTACGCCGGCAGAATCACGCCGAACAGGAACACGAACATGATCGGCGTACTGATGCCGTAGGACAACGCGGTTACGTCGGCGCGACCTTCCTTGCGGGCGAGTCGGCTTGCATACCAGGCATAGTAGAAGTTGCCCACCAGCACGGCGATGGCAGCGCCGGGGATGACCTTCCCGAAGACAATGTCCGTGGGGAAGCCAAAGCCCAGCAGGGTAATGGCGATGATGACGAAGTTGGCGATGTTGTTCTGGAACAGTGCGAAGAAGGCATTCGTATCCTCCTTCTTGAACCACGGATAATGCTCCGGTGCTGAAGCCATGGATCCCCCTCCTTCCTGTGGCCGTCGCTTGCGGTGAAGAGACTGCGAGTGGAAACGGCTGCTTTGCGCAGCTCACTTATGAAGTTATGTATACAACCTTATTCTTCACTAATAGCCATTTCGGATACAGTAAATGACCAAAATTGTGTGCGCAACGCCTCGGTCTGACGCTGTTCCACCGCCGGGCCACTGGAATCGGGGAGCTGTGACGGACGTCACAGGGTAAAGGATACGGGGAGATGGCTTGCCGTGCATAAGGCGCCGGACTGGTCACCTCCGGCCGCTTCATGCACGGCAAAGACCTGGGATAGAAACTTATTGATGGATCTGGCTGTGCGTCTCCATGTAACGACGCAAGGTCAGTTTCAACCGAGCGGCACGGGCGTGATCGTCACGCGCCTCCGCCGCCGCGATGCCGTCGGCGATCATGGCTCTGACGCGCTCTTCCCCTTCCGGCGTCTGCACCAGAAACCAACCCATTTCCAGAGCCGCCATCATGGGCAGGTGCTCGTGCTCGGCTATCGCCTCCACCTCGTCTTCGGTGAGGTCGGACATGGCGATGCAGTCTTCAATGGTCAGCAAAGTGTAACCCTCCCTGTCGAACTGGAACGGGCGAAAGGATTCCGCCCCGCCTTTCCAGACACGGGTAACAACTGGCAGGTCACCTGCCGATGCCGATGCGTTGCCGACATGAGGCAGGCTCACTCCTGAGTGTAGACCTCGTAACGGGGTGCCCGGCGAATGGACAGACGAGATGCAATCATCTCTCTCAGAGCCCCCGTGTAGCGCCGCCGACCGCGGCGCAGCGCCTGGGCGCCGCCACGTGCGGCATCCGCCACCGTGGTCCAGGAGTACGCTACGGCGATCAGGCCGAACAGTTCCCACCAACTGGAACAGTAGATCTGAGCCTGGGAGGGGCTACCCTCGAAATCCCAAGGGCCGCGGTAAACCACGTGTGGCATGACCCGCTTCTGGGTCCGGGCCGCCTTGACGTTGACGGACCCGCCGAATATCCACCGTTTGCCGGCACACAGCGCGTCAGCCGCGGAAAACAGGTAGATCGCGTTGCGCTCGTGTGCGGTCAGGGCATGACGAATCAGCCAGAAGCAGGTGATCTCGCAGGCGTTGCCGGTGGCCAGATAACGCTTGATGTCGGCGCGGGAGCGCGCCGGCTCGGGGATCATTTCATAGTAGCGCAGTGGCCCCCGGGAGTTGATGATGTAGCCGCCCACCATACGGCCGTCCTTGTAGAATGCGCGGACCGTATCGGCGCACAGAAAATAATTGATATCGATCGGGTTTTTGCACAACTTACCGAAGTTCAGGAAGAATTCGCGGATGCTTTCGGGGTCTCTGAGCAGAGCGCTTTCCATGGATATACGGTCCTCTTTGGGATCTGTTTTTTGCCCGCCTCATGGGCGAGGATTCAGTGTGAGATGACGCTGCATTGCAGGCCCCAGTGCCCTTGCGTCATGGCGTCACGCATTCAAGAATAGTCAACTTTCCGGAACTTTCCTGGTGAAAGCGGCGGCTGGCGCGGGTTACAGGCGTTACTCGGGCGAATCCTGTGGTATGGTCAGAGCGCTTAGGCTCAACTTTCAAGTGCAACACCTGACCCCTTCGGAGGTAGGCTGTTGCGATGAATACTGGATACCGACACCTCAGCAGTGAAGAGCGCGCCGTGATCTTCTGTGAACACCAACGGGGCAC
>NZ_JBLWFT010000011.1:0-114338 GCF_048323695.1 Aquisalimonas sp. APHAB1-3
GCCTTGATCGCCTGCATCCGCAGGGCATGCATGACTGCTTTGTCGATGGCACGACCGTCGTTCGAGCGTTTGCATTCCATGGGGAAAAGCCTAACACCATGGCTTTACTTTGTTAAAGGTTAGTAACCGCGGATGTAAGTCCCCACCAATGCGCGCCCTTCGATTCGGGTCCATGCGGGCCCATCCGGGGGCATGGGGCGGGCACCCTGATCACGGACACGCTGTGAACCCTTCCCTGGGCACTTGACCGCGGCCGTCCGGGCCGCGGACAGTCCGTGATCAGGGCACCCACCCCATGCCGGAGGCTCACTGGCCATTGCCACCTTATCCGGGTCAGTCTCGCTGGAACACCTTTCCCGGATTCATCAGGTTGTGGGGGTCCAGGGCGGCCTTGATGCTGCGCATGACGGCCACGGCGTCACCGTGCTCGGCCTGGAGGAAGGGCATCTTGCCCATGCCGATGCCGTGCTCGCCGGTGCAGGTGCCGTCCAGAGCCAGGGCACGTTCCACGAGGCGCTCGTTGAAGGCCTTGGCCCGGGCGTAGTCGTCGGCGCTGTCCGGCTCGCAGAGAAGGATGACGTGGAAGTTGCCGTCACCCACGTGGCCCAGGATGGTGCCGGGCATGGGCAGGCGCTCCAGTTCGCGCTGGGCGTCCGCGATGCAGTCGGCCAGTGAGGACACGGGGACGCAGACGTCGGTCAGCACGGGCCGGGCTCCCGGGCGCAGTTGCAGTGCGGCGGGATAGGCGTCGTGCCGAGCCTGCCAGAGGCGGTTGCGCTCTTCTTCGACGGTGGCCCACTGGAAGGTGTGCCCCCCGTGCTCGCTGGCAATGGCCTGGGTGGTCTCCGCCTGCTCGGCGACGCCCGCCGGAGAGCCGTGGAACTCCAGGAACAGGTGCGGCGCCTCGGGGTGATCCAGGCCAGCGTACCGGTTGATGGCCTGCATCTGCAGTTCGTCCAGCAGTTCCACCCGGGCCACGGGCACGCCAGTCTGGATGGTCTCGCTGGCCGCCTCCACGGCATCCCGCACGGTGGGAAATGCGCACACGGCGCTGCTGATGGCCTCCGGCAGGCCGTGCAGGCGCAGTGTGATGTCGGTGATCACACCCAGGGTGCCCTCGGCGCCAATGAGCAGGTGCGTGAGGTCATAGCCGGCAGAGGACTTGCGCGCACGGCGGCCGGTATCGATGACGCGCCCGTCCGGGAGCACGGCGGTGAGGGAGAGGACGTTGCCGGCCATGGTGCCGTAGCGCACGGCGTTGGTGCCGGATGCGCGGGTCGAGGTCATGCCGCCGATGGACGCATCCGCCCCGGGGTCGATGGGAAAGAACAGGCCGGTATCGCGCAGGTGGCGATTGAGCTGTTTGCGGGTCACGCCCGCCTGCACGGTGCAGTCCATGTCCGCGGCATGGACCGCCACCACCTGGTCCATGCCGGCGAGGTCTATCACGACACCGCCCTGCAGCGCCTGCACGTGCCCTTCCACGGCGGTGCCGGTGCCGTAGGGAATCATGGGCATGCGGTGGCGGGCGCAAACAGTCACGGCTGTCGCCACGTCGTCACGCGAGCCGGCGAAGACCACAGCGTCCGGTGGCATCACCGGCCAGCCGGATTCGTCATGGCCGTGCTGCTCGAGCACCGTGGCATTGGTGGAGACCCGCTCACCCAGGCGCTCCCGCAGCTCGGTCACGACATGGTTCACCGTATCGGCGGACGGCCTCGTGCCGGCATCACTGATCGTGCCTGTCATGACTCGCATTCCCCTCGTCCATGGACCGGACCGACGCCCGCCCCCGGACGGCGAGCTGGTCCAGCCGGTCGATCTGTTCGTCCAGCCGCGGCAAGGCCTCGCGCCGGTAGCGGGAAACCTCGTCGATGGCGGCGAGCACGTCGGTAAAGGCCTGTTCAAGCTGCTCCATGTCCAGGGACGTGGAGGCCGCCCGGTTCTGGATATCGACACCCTGGCCACGCAACGCTTTCGCGGTGCCGGCAATCATGTCGGAGGTGCCGCGATTGAGCGCCTCGACGCGGTCCAGCACCAGCCGCTGGTTCGCCAGGCCCATGGCCACGGTCACGGCCACGTTCAGCGCCGAGACGGTGACGTTGATGGCGCGATCGACGCCGCGCATGAGTTCACGGTTGTTGCGAATGACCACTTCCAGCGCCAGCACGCCCTGCTGCGCCACGGCCAGCTGTTGCTGCAGATCGGTGATGCGCTGGCGCAGCGGAAACAGGAGTTCGTTCTCGAGAAAGGCGCGGCGCGGGTGCTCGGCCGGGTATTCCGCTGCGGCGGCCACCAGACGCTCATCGATCAGCCGGCCCAGGGCCACTTCCCGCTCCAGGCGCTCCAGACTGGACCGCAGCGCGGTCTGATCGTCACTGAGGGTGAGGTTGTCGCGCCGGAGCATGTCACGGCCGCCTTCCAGGTCGTGGATAATGGCATCCAGCGCTTCCTGCGCCGTCTCGAAGCGGCGGAAGTACCGCTGCACGGGGCTGCCCACGCCGGGGATGCGCCCGAGCAGGCGCGACACGCCACCGCGGGAGAGCGCGTGGCGATGCGGGTCAAGGTCGTCCATGCGCGTGCGCAGATCCTCCAGGGAGCGGGCCACGGGGCCGCCGTCATCTCCCTGGTGCGCAAGCTGACGCAGCGGCGTCTGCAGCATGGCGCTGCGGTGTGCGGCTTCCTGCTGGGCGTCGGCGCCCATGGTATCCACCACCTCGCGCTGCTGCTGGTCGTGTTCCGCATCCGCCTCCAGTATCCTGCCGACGAACGCATCGGCCTCGGCGGCCAGCGCCGACTCCTCATCGGCCGTGCCGTTCTGCGCCGTGAGATCCTCCGGATCCGGGATGGCGAGCTTCAGGGACTCTTCGCCGCGGTCGTCACTGGTCTCGGTCATGTGTTCGCCCGTTATTCGCTACGCTGATACCGCCCCGCGCCGTCGACAAATCGCTGCAGGTCCTGCAACGCCCGCTCGGCAGCGACGGACGCATGAGGCCGCGCCGTCTCGATACGGGCCACCGCGACCGTGGCGTCGTCCAGCGCGGTAATCACCGCCTCGTTACGGCCGCCCAGCGCTTTCAGGCTCTGTTCCGTCTCCCGCAACAGCTCCAGGCGACGCTCCAGGGCCTGACGCTCCTCCGTTGGCAGCGTATCACCTTCACGCCGCAGGCGTCCGCGCACGTAATCGGCATCCACGCCGGCCACGCTGGCCGCCTGGGAGGCCATGGCCTGGAAGTTGTCCAGCGCGCCCCGGCAGACCTCGGCCATGAGGCCAGCAGCCCGTTGATAGGTCAGCTCGCCGGGATCGAAACGCGCGCCCAGCACGGCGAGGCCGTGGCTGTAGCGGGAATACAGACGATCCACCTGCAGCGCCAGATCGTCCCGCCGCGCCCCGAGCAGTCGTTTCTTGACGCTGCAAAGCTCCCGGACCACCGCGTCGGCGTCTTCCGGCGGGTGATCGGGATCGAGCACGGCGACCCCCGCCTCCCGCGCCCGCGCCTCCTTCTCGGCCCGTCGCTGCCGCTGGCTGGCATCCTGTTGCCGGCGCCGCAGTCTCTCACGGCGGCGTGTCAGCCACCGGCGCCAGGCCCGCTCCAGCGGCACTTCCACACCGATGGCAACGAGCCCGACGATCCAGCCGGCCAGCGTCGGGCCGAACCCGCCCCAGAGCGACGTCAGCCAGAGCAGGAAGGCGAGAAACGGAATGCCCAGCCAGTAGCGCAGGATGACGTGCCAGCGGCTCGGCGGCTCGTTGGGCACCGCCACCGCCGGGTTCACCATCCCGGCAATGAACCACGGGATACACGAGAGAAACAGCCCGTAGGCGAACCCCTGGAGAAAACCCAGCATGCGCTACCCGCCCCCGCGGCGCCGGACGGCTCCGCCGATCGGAACGGCGAAGCCGGCACGCGCGGTCGCCTCAGTCGTAGACGTAGAAGCCACGGCCAACCTTGCGCCCCAGGTATCCGGCGTCAACCATCTGCTGCAGCAGCGGTGACGGCCGGTATTTCGGGTCCCCCAGCGCGGAGTGCAGCACCTTCATGACTTCCAGACAGGTATCCAGACCGATCAGGTCGGCCAGGGCCAGCGGCCCCATGGGGTGGTTGGCCCCCATCTGCATGACCTTGTCGATGTCCTCCGGCGCGGCGATGCCCTCGGCGCAGGCGAAGCAGGCCTCGTTGATCATGGGCACCAGGATGCGGTTCACGGCGAATCCGGGGCTGTCCTTCACGGCCACGGGCTCCTTGCCCAGTTGCCGGGTCAGGCTTTCCACCTGTTCGAACACGGCGTCGCTGGTCTGCAGCGCACGCACCACTTCCACCAGCTTCATCACCGGCACCGGGTTGAAGAAGTGCATGCCGATGACCCGCTCGGGGTTCGCGGTGGCGGCGGCGATGCGGGTGAGCGAGATCGACGAGGTGTTGGACGCCAGGACGGTCTCGGCACTGACCAGCTCCGAGAGCTTGCGGAAGATGTCCAGCTTGAGCTCCTCGCGCTCGGTGGCCGCTTCGACGATGAAGTCGCAGTCGGCGAGGCCGTCGAGGCCAACCACACCCTCCACGCGCTCCAGCGCCGCGCCATGGTCGGCCACCGAGAGCTTGTCCTTGGAGACCAGGCGGTCCAGGCTCTTCTCGATCGCCTTGCGACCGCGGTCCACCTGCTCCTGCCCGATATCGGACATCTTCACGCGGAACCCGCTCACGGCGAAGGCCTGGGCGATGCCATTCCCCATGGTGCCCGCTCCGATCACACCGACTGTCTTGACGCTCATGGCTTGCTACTCCTGTTTGATGTCGCATTGCACGAAAACCGGCTCACATTAGCAGGGTTTTCGCCCGTGGCAAGCGGCCGCAGGGCCACGGCCAATCATGCACAAGATGAATTGATACGAATCCAGTTAATTCATTGGATTCATTCTCTAAGGTTCACCACACTCGATACTTCCTGCGAATCATTGAATACGGCTCCGGAGGTTGCCATGCATTTCGAACACTCACAGCGAACCCTTGAACTGCGCGACCGCCTGCAGGCGTTCGTGGACGAGCACATCGTGCCCAATGATGCGCGCTACAAGGAAGAGCTGGAGGCGAATCGCCAGGCAGGCAAGGCCTATGCGGCGGTTCCGCTGGTGGAGGAGCTCAAGCCCCTGGCCCGGGAGGCCGGGTTGTGGAACCTGTTCTTGCCCGAGGAGGAGTACGGCGCCGGGCTGACCAACCTGGAGTATGCGCCCCTGGCGGAGATCATGGGCCGGTACATGTGGTCGTCCGAGGTATTCAACTGCAACGCACCCGACACGGGCAACATGGAGGTGCTCGCCCGCTACGGCAGCGAGGAGCAGAAGCGGGACTGGCTGTATCCGCTGCTCAACGGCGAGATCCGGTCGTCCTTCGCCATGACGGAGCCGGCCGTTGCTTCCAGCGACGCCACCAACATCGAAACGCGCATCGAGCGCGTCGGTGACGAGTACGTGATCAACGGCCGCAAGTGGTTCATCACCAACGGCTGCAGTGAGAAGACCCGCGTCTTCATCCTCATGGGCAAGACGGATCCGGACAACCCCGACCGTCACAAGCAGCAGTCCATGATCATCGTGCCCAAGGATACCCCCGGCGTGCACATCGTGCGCGACATGCCGGTGTACGGCTATTACCACGCGCCCAAGGGGCACCCGGAGATCGCGTTCGACAACGTGCGCGTGCCGGCCTCGAACATGATTCTCGGCGAGGGCCGCGGCTTCGAGATCGCCCAGGGCCGGCTGGGGCCGGGGCGCATCCACCACGTCATGCGGGTCATCGGCCAGGCGGAGCGGGCGTTCGAGCTCATGTGCAAGCGCCTGAGCGAGCGTGTCGCGTTCCACAAGCCTCTGTCCGAGCAGGGTGTGTGGCGGGAGCGGGTCGCCGAGAGCCGCATCCGCATCGACCAGCTGCGCTGGCTCACACTGAACGCGGCCTACATGATGGACACCGTCGGCAACAAGGTGGCGAAGAAGGAGATCGCCATGATCAAGGTGGCGGCTCCGGACATGGCTTGCCAGGTCATCGACTGGGCCATCCAGGCCCACGGCGCCGCGGGCTACACCGAGGACTTCCCGCTGGCGGACATGTACGTCTACGCACGCCACCTGCGCACCGCGGACGGCCCGGATGAAGTCCACCGGAATGCGATCGCCAAGGAAGAGCTGAAGGCGTACCTGTAAGGGAAGCAGTACCCGGGCCGGGGCCGGGTCGTGCGGGTGCGGTGACGGCAGATCTGTATGGGTTCCGGCACTGCGCCTAACTTTGCTTCCGTTCGGAAGCAAAGTTTCCGCGTCTCCGGCCTGGTCGATTTACAGCACATCCCTGTGCTGTAAATCGATGGCGGCGTCCCTGCCGCCACCCTTCGGGCCGGGCGGCCTCCGGCGCGGAGCTTCGTGAGTCACCCATACAGATCTGCCGTCACCGCACCCGCGCGACCCATCACACCATTCACCCGGCGTATGGCGCATGGCAGAAACGTCTCTGGTGCGCTCCGGAAGTAAGTGCGATCGGTCAGGAGGACTGGCCGCTCACGCCCGCGTCTTACGCGCCGCCAGATGGGCCAGTCGGCGGTACTCGCGCAGATCCTCGCGAATGTGCTCCACGGACTGCGCCGTAAGATCGCAGCGCTTGCCATCCAGCAGGTGGCCGTCGAGCTGATCCGCGAGCCGGCGGGCGATCTCCAGCATCTGCTCGAAACCGGACAGGCCGTCGAACGGCCCCGGCAGCTGCATGAACAGCGCCAGACCGGGGGTCTCGAGGGTTTCCGGCTGCGACGGGTCCAGGGTGCCGGGCTTGACCATGCTGGCAACACTGAACATGGGCTCCTCGCCCCGGCGCGTCTCCACGTGACGGTGGAAGATCTCATGCTGCCCGAAACGCAACCCGACCTGCTCCAGCGCATCACTCACGCCATCAGCAGTAAAGCACATGCCTTCGCCCGCATGCACGTGCAGAACGATGATCTTTTCGCCTACCGCCTGCGCCACCGCATCCTCGTAGCTCGACTCTTCGGCTTCCTGTTCCTCGCTGTCCACGCGACCGCCGTGTTCGCCACCCAGCCAGCCGGCCTCCTTGACCCAGGCAGGGCGCGGAATCCGGACTGGCCCGAGGTTCCAGCCGTCGGCTCCCCGCTCATGTTCGGGAGCCTCTTCGGACGCCTCCGGCGCCTCGTCGTGTTCCGGCTCGAAGTCGTCGTTCCAGGCGCCCGTCTCGTGGTCATTGAGGGCGTCTGAGAAATCAGTGGCACCCACATCGTCCGCCACCGAGCGCACGCGCACGGGGCCGACGCTGGAGTCGTGATCATCGGCCTCGTGGTGACTGGAGCGCACTCGCGCACGGCTGACGGGCGCGTCGTCCGGATCCGGCTCCACATCGGGAAGATCGGCCGCATCGTCAATGCCGTCGTCCAGCAGAAAGTCGTCCATGTCGCGCAGCGCGGCCTCCACGTCGCGGTCACCACGCACGGACCGTCTCACCCCCGCTGATCTGGAGGTACTCCGTCGACCGCTGCTGCTCTGGCGCTCCTGCCACTTGTAGTAGCCGAACAGTCCGGCAATCACCAGTACGCCAACAGCCAGCAGTATCCAGCGCAGTGTATCCATTGTGTCCATCCGCGAAAGTCGATTCGTAGTACCCGGCTGCAGCCACCATGGACGATCGGTCAATGGTCCGCCACCCCTACAGGGTCCATGGTCTGCGGCGCATCGTCCAGCGTCTCCTGCAGGAGACGCCACGAGACGCCATTTGTTCCTGCTCGATCAGGCCACTGCCATCTCGGCAGCCTCGTCCACGTCCACCGCCACCAGCCGCGATACACCCGCCTCGTGCATGGTCACGCCCATGAGGTGGCTGGCGATCTCCATGGTCGCCTTATTGTGGGTAATGAGGATGAACTGCACCCGCGCCGACATCTCCTTGACCAGCTGGCAGAACCGGCCCACGTTCGCCTCGTCCAGGGGGGCATCCACCTCGTCGAGCATGCAGAACGGCGCCGGGTTCAGCTCGAAGATGGCGAAGATCAGTGCCACCGCCGTCAGCGCCTTCTCCCCGCCCGAGAGCAGGTGAATGGTGCTCACGCGCTTGCCTGGCGGCCGCGCCATGATGGTGATGCCGGTCTCCAGCAGATCGTCGCTGGTCATCTCCAGGTACGCTTCACCGCCGCCGAACAGGCGCGGGTACATGTGCTGGATGCCGGCATTGACCTTGTCGAAGGTCTCCTTGAAGCGCTGCCGCGTCTCCCGGTCGATCTTGCGGATGGCCGACTCCAGGGTCTCCATGGCCTCCGTCAGGTCGGCGTGCTGCTGGTCCAGGTAGCCCTTGCGCTCCGAGAGCTGTTCATGCTCGTCGATGGCCGCCAGGTTGATGGGCCCCAGGCGGTTGATGCGCTGCTCGACCTGCTCCAGTCGCGCCTGCCAGTCGCCCTCGGTTGCAGCCTCCGGGAGATTGGCCAGCAGGGTGTCCAGATCGAACCCGAGCTCCACCAGCTGCTCGGACTGGGTCTGACGGCGGACACGCAGCTCCTGATCCCGCAGCTGCATCCGCTCCAGCTCCTGACGCAGGGTCTCCACCTGCTGCTCGGAGCGCTGACGCTGCTCTTCGCGGCCGCGGAGCTGCTCCTCGATCTCGGCCATGCGGTTGCGGGTCTCCTGCAGCGCGCGCTCGGCATCGACACGCTGCTGGAGAAGCTGCTCCCGCTGCGCTTCCAGCTCCGGGACGGGGTCGCCCTGGGTTTCCCGGGCCTCGGTCAGTTCCTCTTGGCGGGCCTCCAGACGCTCGCGCTGCTCCGCGAGCCGACGAAGCTGTTCCTCCAGGGACTGGCGCGATGCATTGGCATTCTCCTGGAGCAGCAGGAGCTCATGCCGGCGCTCCCGGCGCTCGCGCATGGCTTCACGGACCGCCGCCAGCGTTTCCTGGTGCCCCTCGCGCTCCTGCTGCAGCCGCTCGCGTTCATCGCCATCGGCCTCGCTGCGGTCCAAGGCGTCCTGCAGCCTGCTCCTCGCCGCATGCACGGCCTCGGTGGTTTCCGCCGCTTCTTCGTCCAGTTGCACGAGCTCTTCTGCCAGGCGCTGATCCCGCGCCTGCAATTCATCCAGGCGCTGGCGCTGCCCGTCCTGCCGGGTATGAACCTGCGTGAGCCGCTGCACGACCCCATCGCGCTCTTCGCGCAGCTGATCGCGGCGCGCCTCGCTGTCCTGGCGCTGCTCTTCGAGCTCACGCCGCTGGTCGACCAGCTGGTCGCGCTGCTCGCGGGCCATATCCAGCTGTGCGCGCAGCGCCTCCATGGCCCGCTCCCGGGCCAGCACGCTGTCGCCATCACCGGCATCGCCGGATAGCTGCGTCCATCCACGCCCGAACAGCATGCCGTCAGCGGTGACCAGGCACTCGCCGGTGCGCAGATGGGGGCGCAGACGTTCGGCATCGGCGGCATCACTGGCGCAGAACACGCCATGGAGCAGGTCATCCAGGGCACCGGGTGCGGCAACATGGGCCAGCAGGGGCTGCAACCCGTGGTCGTGCTCGCCGTTGCCGGTGACCGCACCCTCGGTGCTAACCAGGGTGACACTGCCCTGGGTCGGGCTGCCGAGCCGGTCGGCGGTCGGCACCTCGCCGGCGTCGATGCACACGGCCTGCAACCGGTCGGCCAGCACCGCTTCCACGGCCTGCTCCCAGCCCGATTCCACGGACAGCCGCTGCGCCAGCCGGCCACCGCTGCCCAGACCGTGACCGGCAAGCCAGTCCGCCACCGGCCCCTCGGTTTCACCCAGGGCGTCCTGCTGCAGTGTCTCCAGGGAGGTCAGGCGGGCCTCGCTCTGCTGGATGTCGCCGCGGAGCGCGTGAATCCGGTCGTCCAGTGCGGTTTCCTGTTCCGCCAGGCTGGCCGCCGCGGCTTCCGTTTCCTCCAACTGCCCGCCAAGCAGCTCCTGCCGTTCGCCCAGCTCCTCCGCTTCCTCGGCCAGCGCCTCGAGCGCATCGGAGACGCTGTCGGGGTCCAGGTTCTCGCGCTCGCTCGCCAGCCGCTGACGCCGATCAGCCAGGGTCTGCTGGCGTTGCTCCAGGCCCTCGATGCGGGTGCGCTCCACCTGCGCGGCCTGCACGGCCTCGGCGGCGCGCTCGTTGAACGCATCCCAGCGCTGCTGCCAGTCGTCCATGGCCTGCTGCGCCTCGGCCACCTGCTCCGAGGCGGTTTCCTCGAGCTCCTGGAGTTCCTCGATCTCGGGCTCCAGTTCGGCCAGGCGCTCGCGGGTCTCGGCGAGCTTGTCCTCGTCGGCGCGGGCGGTCTCCAGCAGTTCTTCCAGCGCCTGGCGATTGGCGGCCAGGTCTTCGTCCTGCTTCTCCCGCCGTTCACGCTCGTGGGCGATCTGCTGCTCGATACGGTTGATATCGCTGCCGAGCGCGTAGTAGCGCCCCTGGGCCTCGTTCAGGCTCTCGCTGACTTCACCCTGCTGCTCGCGCTGTTCCACCAGTTCCCGCTCGGCCCCGCGCTGACGTGCCACCTCGGCCTCGAGGGCGTTGCGCTGCTCCTCCAGAGCGCGCTCGCCGGTCTTCATCTCGTCCACCAGGTCACGTAACCGCACCGCCAACAGCTCGGCCCGCAGCTGGCGCTCCTCCGCTTTGAACTCCTTGTAGCGCTCGGCGGTACGCGCCTGTCGGCTCAGCTTCTCGAGCTGCCCCGCCACCTCGTCACGGACGTCGTCCAGCCGTTCCATGTTGTCGCGGGTGTCGCGGATGCGCCGCTCCGTCTCCCGCCGCCGCTCCTTGTAAAGCGAGATGCCCGCGGCCTCCTCGAGATAGACCCGCAGCTCCTCCGGCTTGGCCTCGATGATGCGCGAGATCATGCCCTGTTCGATGATGGAGTAGCTGCGCGGCCCCAGGCCTGTGCCCAGGAAGACATCCGTAATGTCGCGCTTGCGGCAGCGTGTGCCATTGAGCAGGTACTGGGACTGCGCCTCGCGATTGACCTGGCGCTTGACGGAAATTTCGCTGTAACTGGCGTACTGGCCGCCCAGGGTGCCGTCGCTGTTGTCGAACACCAGTTCGATGGAGGCCTGCCCCACCGGCTTGCGGCTGCTGGAGCCGTTGAAGATGACGTCGGCCATGGACTCGCCGCGGAGGTGCTTGGCCGAGCTCTCCCCCATGACCCAGCGTACGGCGTCAATGACATTGGACTTACCGCAGCCGTTGGGGCCGACGATGCCCACAAGATTGCCGGGCAAATGCACGGTCGTCGGATCGACGAACGACTTGAAGCCTGCCAGTTTGATCTTCTTGAGCCGCATGAAGGATGGCCTTCCCTGTCGCGTTCGCGGATTCCGCACGTGGCCGAGCAAGGCGGCGACCGGTAGACTTGTGCCGAAGCCCGATCCGGTCGCGTGCCGGGCAACCGTTCCGGGCGTATTATCCCGTTCACCCAGACAATTGGAAAGCCATGTCCTCACAACCAAGCCGCGAACTCGAGACCTTCCCGAATCCTCAGCCGGAGCGGGACTACACCATCCGCATGTGTATTCCGGAGTTCACCTGCCTGTGCCCGAAAACCGGCCAGCCGGATTTCGCCACGATTCACCTGGAGTACGTTCCAGACCGGGACTGCGTGGAGCTGAAGTCACTGAAGCTCTATATCTGGTCGTTCCGGGACCAGGGGGCGTTCCACGAGCAGGTCACCCACGACATGCTCAGCGACCTGGTCGCCGCGACGAAGCCACGCTTCATGCGCGTCACCGGTGAGTTCAATGTGCGCGGCGGCATTGATACCACGGTGATTGCCGAGCACCGCGCGCCGGGCTGGACGCCGCCGCAGCCGGTGGTTCTCCCCTGATCGGCCGCATGGGTGCTGATGCCGGCTACCGCGGCCGCTTCGCTCCCAGCCCGACAGGCCCCCTGCACTTCGGATCGCTGGTGGCGGCGCTGGGGTCCTGCCTGGAGGCCCGCAGTCACGCCGGCGAATGGCTGGTCCGCATCGACGACATAGACCCGCCCCGAGAGCAGCCAGGGGCGGCAGACGCCATTCTGCGCACACTGGAGCGGTTCGGCTTCGAACACGACGGCCCGGTGCTCTACCAGAGCACGCGGCACGACGCCTATCGGGCCGCTGTGGATACGCTCCATCGCCACGGCCGGGCATTCCCCTGTGGATGCACCCGCAAGGAGGTGCTGCGCGACGGTACACCCGGGGTCAACGGCGTGCTCTACCCGGGCACCTGCCGCAACGGGCTTCCGGAGGGCCGGGAGGCACGGACATGGCGCGCTCGCGTCGAAGGCACAGTGAGGCTCGAAGACCGGTTCCAGGGGGCAGTCGTCTGTGACCTGGAGGCGGAGATCGGCGATTTTCTCGTGCAGCGGGCCGACGCACTTCCGGCGTACCACCTGGCGGCCGCCGTTGACGACATGGCCACCGGCATCACCCATGTAATCCGCGGCCACGATCTGCTGGCGTGCACGCCACCCCAGTGGTTCGTCATGGAGCAACTCGGCGGCACGCCGCCTGCCTACGGCCATCTGCCGCTGGCCGTAAACGCCGACGGCCGCAAGCTCAGCAAGCAGAACATGGCGCCCCCCCTGGATGACGCGGGCCCCGCCCCGCAGCTGGTCTCCGCACTGGAGCTGTTGAACCAGCAGCCTCCTGCCGGCCTCCGCAACGCCCCGGTGGCCACCGTGTGGCAGTGGGCCCTCGACCACTGGAATCCGGCCCGTCTGCGCGGCATCGCCAGCAGGGCCATTGCACCGCAATGATCCGGAACACGACCCATGGTCGCCCCCACCCGAGGCGTGTGCTACCTTAGGTAACAAATAAGACGACACGAATCGTCAAGACCGGAGGAGAGGTTCCATGGCCCAACTTCAGGAAACGGGCCCCGGCGGATACAGCGTGCTGCTGTTCCTGCTCGGTGTGCTATTGCTGGCGTCGCCGTTCACCGTCTGGTGGATGAGCACGGGCGCACCCTGGTACACGGCATGGGTCATCTGGGCCCTACTGATCGCACTGTCGGGCCTGATCGCCCACCGGCTCGGACACCATGACGCTTGATCTCGGTGTCATCTCGGCGGCAGTGGTCGGCTATCTGCTGCTGCTCTTTCTCATCGCCTACGTCACCGACCGGCAGTGGCTGCCCGCCTGGCTGACCCGCAATCCGGTGGTGTACGTGCTCTCGCTGGGCGTCTACGCCACCACCTGGAGTTATTACGGCAGCGTCGGCTTCGCCCAGGACCAGGGACTCAACTTTCTCACCATCTACCTGGGCGTCACCCTGGCATTCGTGCTGACGCCGGTGCTGCTCATGCCCATCCTGCGGCTGACTCGCACCTATCAGCTCACCTCGGTGGCGGACCTGTTCGCGTTCCGCTTCAACAGCCAGTGGGCCGGCGTGCTGGTGACACTGCTCATGCTTGCGGGGGTACTGCCCTACATCGCCCTGCAGATCCGGGCGGTGGCCGAGTCCACGCAGGTTCTGACACCGGAATCGTCACCCGACGTACTGGCATTCTGGTTCATGGTGCTGGTCACCGTATTCACCATCATCTTCGGCGCGCGCCACGTCTCGCCCCGGGAACACCACGACGGCCTGGTGGCGGCGATCGCGTTCGAATCGCTGATGAAGCTGGTGGCCCTGCTGCTCGTGGCCGGCGTGGCCGTGTGGCAGGCGTTCGGCGGCATCGGCGGGATGCAGGCGTGGCTGGCCGACAACCCCGAGCACCTGGAGGCCCTCTACGCCCCGGCGCGGGAGGGTCCGTGGACGAGCCTGCTGGTACTCGCCTTCGCCGCCGCGTTCCTGCTGCCCCGGCAGTTCCACATGCTGTTTGCGGAAAACCAGAACCCGCGCGACCTGAGCCTGGCAAGTTGGGCATTCCCACTGTTTCTGCTGGCGCTGACGCTGGTGATTCCGCCGATCCTCTGGGCAGCCGTGGTCCTGCAGCCGGGCACGCCGGCCGATTATCACGTGCTTGGCCTGTCCCTCGCCAGCGGCAGCCCGTCGCTGGCGCTGCTCGCCTACCTCGGGGGGATCTCCGCGGCAAGCGCGATGATCGTGGTCAGCACCCTGGCGATCTCGGCCATGACACTGAACCACCTGGTGCTGCCCCTGGCGGGCCCGCAGCCCCACCGGGACCTCTACGGCGCGCTGCGCTGGGCGCGCCGCGTGGTCATGGTGGCGGTGATCGCCGCCGGCTACGGTTTCTACCTGATTCTGGAACCCACCACCGGACTGGTCGGCTGGGGCCTGATCTCCTTTCTCGCCATGGCGCAGCTCCTCCCGGGGATCATCGGGCTACTGTTCTGGCCCCGCGCCACCAGCCACGGCTTCATCGCCGGGCTGATCGGCGGTGCCTGCGTGTGGGTATTCACGGTGCTGCTGCCACCGGTCACCGGTGACAGCACCATGCTCTGGATGGGGCTGCCTGCACCCGACGGCGAGCAGCCGGCGGTGTATCAGTCAGCCACGTTCTGGTCACTGTGCATCAACAGTGTGCTGTTCGTCGCCGTATCCCTGCTCAGTCGCCCCGACGAGCGCGAGCGCGAGGCCGCAGCCGTCTGCCGCGACCTCAACCCCACCCTGCCGGTGGGGGATCTGCGCGCCCGCTCTCCCCAGCAGTTCGTCAAGCGGCTGGCTTCAGTCATGGGCAAGACCGCCGCCCGCAAGGAAGTGGAGAAAGCGGTTCGTGAACGGGGACTGCACTGGGGCGAGACACGCCCCAGCCATCTGCACGGCCTGCGCGCGCAGATCGAACGCAACATCTCCGGGATGATGGGGCCGGTGCTGGCACGGATGATCGTGGATGAACAACTGCAGATGGACACCCGCAGCCGCACCGCGCTGGCCCAGAACGTCCGCCTGATCGAGGACCGACTGGAGACCTCGCGCACCCGTCTGCGCGGGCTGGCGGCGGAACTGGACCGTCTGCGGCGCTATCACCGCCAGATCATCGAGGACCTCCCCCTGGGCGTGTGTGCCGTCGCCCAGGGCGGCCGCCTGGTCCGCTGGAACCCGGCCATCGCCGAACTCACGCGCGTGCCCATGTCCGACGTCATCGGCCGCCGGCTGGACGAGCTCCCCGACCCGTGGGGTCCTCTGCTGGCATCGTTTCTGGACTCTGACGCCAGTCACTGGCACCGGCAGGAGATCCAGACCAACGACCACGCGCGCTGGTACAGCCTGCACAAGGCGGCCATCGACGACCCGTCCAACAGCAACCGGGCTGCAGACACCGTTCTACTCGTGGAAGACCTCACCGAGGTCTCCGTACTGGAGCAGGAGCTCGCCCACAGCGAGCGGCTCGCCTCCATCGGCCGCCTCGCCGCCGGTGTCGCACACGAGATCGGCAACCCGGTGACCGGCATTTCCTGCCTTGCCCAGGAACTGCGCGACGAGGACACCGACGAAGAGCGCACCGGCGCCATCGCCGAGGAGGTCCTGAACCAGGCCCAGCGGATCAACAACATCGTCCAGAGCCTGGTGCGCTACGCCCATGGCGGCGTCGGCAGCCAGCGTCCGCCCGAGCCGGTGGACCTGCGCCAGACCGTGGAGGAGGCGATGCGGCTCACCACCCTGAGCCGGCGGGCCCGGTTCGTACGGTTCGACAACGAGGTGCCCGACGGGGTGACCATCAGCGGTGAACCCCAGCAGCTTGTGCAGGTGTTCGTGAACCTCTTCAGCAATGCCGCCGATGCGTGTGCGAACCGTGAGGATGAGGGAGCGATCCGCATCGCCCTCGAACACCACGGCGACGGCTGGATCAACGTCCACGTGCACGACAACGGCAGTGGGATTCCCGATGACGTGCTCGACCACGTGCTCGAGCCGTTCGTCACCACCAAACGCCCCGGCTACGGCACCGGCCTGGGCCTGCCGCTGGTCTACAACATCATCCGCGAGCATGGCGGCGAAGTTCTGGTGGACAGCGACAGCACCGGCACGTGCATCACGTTACGGCTGCGCCCGGACATCCCGCTAGCCGCGCGGCAGACCGCCCTGGCCGACGGGCAATCGCGTTCCTGAACGGAGAGAGACCACCATGGCTTACATTCTCATCATCGAAGACGAGAACGTGATCCGGCAATCCCTGCGGCGTCTGCTGGAGAAGCGCCAGCATGTCGTCGCGGAGGCGGACTCCGTGGAGAGCGCCGCGCGGGAGCAGGAACTCACCGGGTTCGACCTCATCATCGCCGACCTGCGCCTGCCCGGCGCCGACGGCACGGCCGTGCTGGAGCGCGCGCCGGCCGTACCCACCATCATCATGACCAGCTATGCCAGCGTCCGCTCGGCCGTGGAGGCCATGAAACTCGGCGCCCTGGATTACATCGCCAAACCCTTCGACAACGATGAGCTGCTGCTCACCGTCGACCGAGCCCTCAAGGAACAGCGCATGGAGCGCCAGAACGCGGCGCTGAAAGCGGATCTGGACCGCGACTACCCGGTGTCCGGCATCGTCGGGACGTGCAAGGCCATGCGTGACGTCTTCGACCGCATCACCCGCGTGGCACCGACCACCACCACGGTGCTCGTGCTGGGTGAATCCGGCACGGGCAAGGAGCTCGTGGCGCGCGCGCTGCACGAGAAGAGCGAACGCAGCGACGGCCCGATGATCACCGTGAACTGCGCCGCCATTCCCGACACCCTGATCGAAGCGGAACTGTTCGGCCACGAAAAAGGCGCATTCACCGGCGCCGTGGGCGCACGCCAGGGACTGGTGGAGTCAGCCGACGGCGGCACCCTGTTCCTGGACGAGATCGGCGAGCTGCCGCTGGCCGCCCAGGCCCGGCTGCTGCGCGTCCTCCAGGAGGGGGAGATCCGGCGTGTCGGCTCATCCTCGCCCCGGCACGTGGATGTCCGGCTGGTCGCCGCCACGCACCGCGATCTGAGCCGACTGGTAAGCCAGGGCGATTTCCGCGAGGACCTCTACTTCCGCATCAACGTCATGGAGATCCGGCTGCCTCCGCTGCGCGAGCGTGGCGACGACCTCGCGGAGCTCGCCCGGCACCTGCTCGAACGGGCGTGCAAGCGGCTCAAGAGCCCGCCCATGCGGTTCAGCAACGAAACCATGGAGGGCATCCGCCGCTACAGCTGGCCAGGCAATGTCCGGGAGCTGGAAAACGCCATCGAGCGGGCCGTGATCCTCAGTGACAGCACGGTTATTACGCCGAACATTCTGGGTCTGCGCCCGGACGAGGAACCCCAGCCCGACACCACGTCTCCGGGGCTGTCCCTGGAGGACTACTTCCGGCAGTTCGTGCTGGCCAACCAGGACCACTGCACGGAGACGGAACTTGCGCGCCGGCTCGGTATCAGCCGCAAGGCGCTTTGGGAGAAACGACAGCGCCTCGGCATCCCGCGCAAGCCGCGCATGGAAGAGTCGGAGGAAGGCTGAGCGGCGTTACAAATTGTCGCATCCAGTGTTACCACGTGTAACAGAACCGCCACGACTGGCATCGATAACTGATTGATCGGAAATGTGTTCCGCAGATGGCACGGCTTTCGCTTTTGCTGGCGGATAGCAACGCGCCAGACAGAACGGCCTCACCGGGGCAGCCGCCGGTCCACACCGGCGCACTGCCCTCCCGGGGTGCTAGGCTTGCCAATAACGGGACCAAAGAAAATGACGGGTCGGTGCACCGCACCGGCCACCCATTCGAAGAGGAGGAGTCATCCCATGTCCGAAACCAAGGTCTACCCTGTTTCCGCGGACGTCGCCAAGAACGCCCATATCGATGCGGACACCTACGAGGCCATGTACAAGCGGTCTCTGGATGATCCGGATGGATTCTGGGGTGAACAGGCCGAGCGGCTGACTTGGTTCAAACGCTGGGATTCGGTGAACAACTCTGATCTGGTCAAGGGCGATATCCGCTGGTTCGACGGCGGTCGTCTCAACGTCGCGTACAACTGCGTCGACCGTCACCTGGACAAGCGCGGCGATCAGACGGCCATTATCTGGGAACCGGACGACCCGAAGGATGCGGCTCAGCACATCACCTACCGGGATCTGCACGAGCGCGTCTCCCGGTTTGCCAACGTTCTGCTCGACCGCGGCGTCAAACGCGGCGACCGGGTGTGCATCTACCTGCCCATGGTACCGGAAGCGGCAGTGGCCATGCTGGCCTGTGCGCGCATCGGTGCCGTTCACTCGATCGTGTTCGGCGGCTTCTCGCCCCAGGCGCTGCGCGACCGCATCCAGAACTCCGACTGCCGGGTGCTCATCACGGCCGACGAGAGCGTGCGCGGCGGCCGCAGCTTCCCGCTCAAGGCCAACGCCGACGAGGCGCTGCAGGAGTGCCCCAACGTCAGCACCGTGGTCGTGGTTCAGCGTACCGGCAACAAGGTGGACTGGAACGACAACCGCGACATCTGGTTCCACGAAGCCGCCGACAAGGCCTCGGCCGATTGCCCTGCCGAAGAAATGGAGTCCGAGGATCCGCTGTTCATCCTCTACACTTCCGGGTCCACCGGCATGCCAAAGGGGGTGCTGCACACCTCCGCCGGCTACCTGCTCGGCGCGAGCATGACTCACCAGTACGTGTTCGACTACCAGGAGGGCGAGGTCTACTGGTGCACCGCGGACGTGGGCTGGGTCACCGGGCACAGCTACATCGTCTACGGGCCGCTTGCCAACGGTGCAACCACGCTGATGTTCGAAGGCGTACCCACCTACCCTGACGCCGGCCGCATGTGGGAGATCGTCGACAAGCACAACGTCGCCATCTTCTACACCGCCCCCACGGGCATCCGTGCACTGATGGCCAAGGGCGACGAGCCAGTGAAGAAGCACAGCCGCAAGTCGCTGCGCATTCTCGGCACCGTCGGTGAGCCCATCAACCCGGAAGCGTGGGAATGGTACTACAACGTGGTGGGCGACGGCCGCTGCCCGATCGTCGACACCTGGTGGCAGACGGAGACCGGCTCCATCATGATCTCCCCGCTTCCCGGTGCCACGGACCTCAAGCCGGGCTCGGCGACGCGGCCGTTCTTCGGCATCGAGCCGGAACTGCTGGACAACGAGGGCAACGTGCTGGAGGGCGCAACGGACGGCAACCTGTGCATCTCCCGGTCGTGGCCGTCGATGATGCGCACGGTCTACGGCGACCACAAGCGCTTCATGGAGACCTACCTGTCCGCCTACAAAGGCAAGTACTTCACTGGCGACGGCGCGCGGCGCGACGAGGACGGCTACTACTGGATCACCGGCCGCGTGGACGACGTGCTCAACGTGTCGGGCCACCGCATGGGCACCGCCGAGGTGGAAAGCGCCATGGTGCTGCATCCGAAGGTCGCGGAGGCAGCCGTGGTCGGCTTCCCCCACGACGTGAAGGGTCAGGGCATCTACGCCTACGTCACCCTCATGAGCGGTGAGGAGCCGTCCGACGAACTGCGCAAGGAGCTGGTGGAGCTGGTGCGCAAGGAGATCGGCGCCATCGCCAAGCCGGACTTCATCCAGTGGGCTCCGGGGCTGCCGAAAACCCGCTCGGGCAAAATCATGCGCCGCATTCTGCGCAAGGTCGCGTCCAATGAGCTGGACAGCCTCGGCGACACCAGCACGCTGGCCGATCCGGCCGTGGTGGACGAACTCATCGAAAACCGGGAAAACCAGTAGACCGTCCGCCGGGCACCTCCGGGTGCCCGGCAATCCCGATCCGGGTGGCGGCACACCCCTGCCGCCTGTCCCCGAAGCCATGTTACGGCGAGCACCGATGATCCCGCATCACGGCGCGGGCGTGTCCCGTCGCGAGGCTGCCTGGCGTGAATTCTGCTTACGTCTCCGCCCGGACGAAGCGCTGCTTTGTCCAGGCAATTCATTGGCAAACAGGAGATTCCCGACATGATTGACGGAATCGGAGCCAGTACGGCGACGTCGACACGACCCGCCCAGGCTGCGGCCGCGGGCAACTCGGCTCAGCCACAGGCCGCAACAAACCCGCAGGGCGCTCTGGTCGGCAGCAGTCCGGTGCAGACCGCTCCCCAACCTGCCCCCGCGGCCGCCCAGCCGACCAGTGCACCAGCGGAAACCAGTGCTACCCAGTCGGTGAACGCCACGCAGGGAGCCACGCAGACCACGGCCCCTGTGAACGGCAACGCCGCCGGCGACCAGGCCGGCGTCGGTGCGGGAAGCACGGAGACGGTTTCATCCGATGGCACTATTGAACGTGGTGTCGCCGAGACGGTGGGATCACAGGTGAACGACGAGGTCTGATCACCTGCGTCCCGATACGTGTCGACAATCACGGGGCGGTGCCATCGCCCCGTGTGTCATGCGGGGTACTCCCCCGACGCTTACAGAGACTTCAGCAGGTGTCCACCGTCCACGGGCAGTGCCACGCCGTTCACGAACGACCCGGCATCGGAGGCCAGCAGCAGCAGCGGGCCGGAGAGCTCCGGCAGGTCACCGAGACGCTGGCTCGGAACGCGATCGCGCACGAACGCCTGGCCCTGCTCCGAGGCGAAGAAATCCCGATTCATTTCGGTCTCGAAGTAGCCCGGGCAGATGGCGTTGACCCGAATCCCGTGACGCATGAGCTCCAGCGCCATGTGCCGGGTCAGGTGCACCACGCCGGCCTTGGAGGTGGCGTAAAGTGATTCCCCGAACTGAACGCCCAGGCCCAGCAGGGACGCGATATTGACGATGCTCCCGGGCCGGCCGGCCTGTTTCATGCGCTCCGCGCCGGCGCGGGCCACGCGCCAGGCGGCCTTGAGATTGGTATCCATGACGTAATCCCAGTCCGCCTCGGTGGTCTTGAGAAACGACCGTGGCTGCGCGACGCCGGCATTGTTAACCAGCAGATCCACCGTGCCATAGGCCTGCTCGGCGGCATCGAAACCGGCGGCCACGCTGTCGGCATCGGTGACATCCATGGCAATGGCCGTGGCCTCCCCTCCCTCTGTCTGAATGGCGTCCACGAGTTCACGCAGGCGCTCCTGGCGGCGGGCCGCAACGACGACCCGGGCGCCGTTCCCCGCCAGGACCCGGGCGAAATGCGCACCCAGGCCACTGGATGCCCCGGTGACGAGGGCGATGCGCCCGGAGAGGTCAAACAGGTTTTCGTTCATGGATGTCTCCTCTACTTGTTATGTGCAACGGAGTGATCTGACGGATTGTTGCTGGCAGGGCGAAAACGCGCCGAGCGCAGCCGGTTGAGTACGGCCATGAGTTCCGTGAGACGGGGACGAACCAGATCGCCGTCGGGGCGGCGCGTCAGGGTCTCCCAGGGCTGGGTCAACCACTCGCGGAACCACCGGGGGGCGTCATCCAGCCAGCTATCCGCGGCAGTTCCCGCCGCGGGGAGCAACAGCCCGATCGCCCGCGCCTGGGAGGCATCCACCAGTTGCTCCAGCGCGCGCAGGTCCACCACATCGTCGCCGAACTCCAGGGCATCGGTGCCGCGCACTTTCACCCGCCGTTTGCCGCGCTTGCCGGCCGGCTCCACGGAACGTACGTCCAGACACCGCGGCGATGGCGCCTGCAGAGGCGCCGGCGCCTCGATCCGGCGCTCCGACGGGTTCGCTTCCGCAATGCGACGGGCCTCGGCCGTGACATCCCGAGGCTGGTAGTCATGCATCTGAATCACGGTGTCGGCCGCGCCGAAGTAATCGCCTGAACCTCCCATGACGAGCACTGTGGAGACACCCAGCCGGTCACGCAGCTCGGCGATACGGTCCACGAACGGCGTAATCGGCTCATCATCCTTGGCGACCAGGGCCTGCATGCGGGCGTCACGGATCATGAAGTTGGTGGCGGAGGTATCCTCGTCCACCAGCAACGTGCGGCTGCCCATCTCGAGTGCTTCCTGCAGCGCAGCGGCCTGGCTGGTGGAGCCGGACGCCAGTTCGGTGGAAAACGCGATGGTCGACTTGCCATAAGGCAGGGCATTGATGAACGGGGACAGGTCCATGGCCTGCACCGCACGCCCATCCTCTGCGCGCAGCTTCACCGCCTCCGGGTCGGCAACCACCTGGTGGCGGCCATCGCCCGGCACGTGATCGTAGACGCCGAACTGCACCGCCGACAGGAGCGTCGACTTGCCATGGAATCCGCCACCGACCACCAGCGTGATTCCGCGCGGAATCCCGAGCCCGGTAACCGGGCCGGCGTTGGGCGCCGGGAGTTCCACCCGCAGGCTGTCGGGCGTCCGGAACGCCACGGCCGACTCCAGCGGGCGATCATCCACACCGGAGCGCCGCGGCAGTACGGCGTCATCGGCCACGAAGGCGACCAGCCCGCGGGCTTCCAGCGCCTCCCGCAGCGCCGCCTGGTCTTCCACCACGTCCGCGTGCCGCCGCATGGCGTCGTCGTCGCGCTGCCCCGGCAGCAGGGTGCGTCGGACGATGCGTGGCAGAGTCCGGCACAGCAGGTCGCGAGCCGTCTTGCCGAGAATCGTGCGCCCATTGGCGGGCAGACTGACCGTGAATCGGATCTCGATGCCCGCATCGGTAAACAGCACTGCCGTACGATCCAGTACGGTCTGGCGGCCGGCATCGATGCGGATCTCCGGGGAATCACCGGCAGCCTCCCGAAACACCCGGCCCAGCCAGTCGCGCACAGCCACGGCACGGGGCTGCGGCTCACGCGCGTCGTCCGGCAGCATCGCCTGCTCCCACGGCATGATGACCCGCAGGCGCGACGGGCTGGCGAACGGGTCGCCCTGCACATGGTCGACCCGCAGCTGGAAGTCGTCGAAGGCGTATTCGCCAGTAAGCTGACGGTAGGCTTTGTAGCCCTTGCCATCAATGCTCAGCAGTATCGACTGCAGGCGTTTCATGGGTTCTCCCTTGCATCATGACGGGCCGACGCAGCGTCACGCGTGGCGACGCATCCAGTCAAGGCGGCTGGCAAAGCGCTTGCGCCAGGACTCCGCCAGAGTCTCCAGGGACGCAAGCAGCTCCAGGTCCTGGATCGGCGGGCGGCGCATGTGATGCAGCGTCCACATGTCGGCGAGAGTAACCCCGTGTTGCGCCTCCTCGACGCGCTCGGCCACATCACCGGGCCCCACGTACCCAGGCTCCAGCACCCGGTAGAGCCAGCCGGAGCGGCCGCTGTCCACCACGGCCCGCGCCAGCTCCGGCACATCCAGTCGATGGCTGATCTTCCAGCAGGGCTGTCGCGGCTGACTCACCTGCACCACGGCCGTGCTGAGGCGGAAGACGTCGCCCACACACACGTGACCCTCGCTGAGGCCGTTGGTGGAGATGTTCTCCCCCAGGACTCCGGGTGTCAGATCGGCTGCCGCGTCCGGGAATGCCTGGGCCCAGACGGCGTAATGTTCTGCGGGATAGTGGCTCAGGGCCCGATCCGGGCCGCCGTGCGCCCGGGTATCCCCGCGGCTGTCACCGACCAGCCCGGCATCGTCCACGGCCACGGCCTCGCGCACGGGCTCCTTGTAGATCGCCGTTGGGCGGCCATCGCCTTCCATTGGCCCTACCTGCCCCTGGTAGACGCCGGTGATGGTTACGATATCAGTCATCCTTCGCCTCCGCTTGCACGCCCGACAACGCCGGGAGTCAGGCGCTCAGGTTACAACGCCCGGGGGCCGGGCTGCACGGGAAACACGTGAAGACGAGAGGCGCCGGATCACGACGGGTCGAGCTGCAACAGCCCGGTGATCCCGTCAGGCGCGATGGGGCGATGGAAGTAGAACCCCTGGAAGGTCGAGCAACCCAGTTCCTGCAGCCGCACCATCTGTTCGCGGGTCTCGACCCGCTCGGCCACCACGTTCAACCGCAGCGCATTGGCCATGACAACGATCGTGCGCACGATCTCTTCATCTTCCGGGCTCAGCAGCATGGCGTCCACGAATGAACCGTCGATCTTGAGTTCGTCGATCGGCAGGCGCCGCAGGTAGGCGAGGCACGAGTAACCCGTGCCGAAGTCGTCGATGGCGAAGCGCACGCCCATCTGCCGCAGGCGCTGCATGCGGCGGATCACCGCGTCCCCCTCTTCCGCCAGCAGGCTTTCCGTCACTTCGAGAAGCAGTGCCCCGGCCGGAAGCCCCGTTTCGGAGAGGACGTCCTCCACCAACGCTTCGAAATCCGGATCATGGAACTGGCGAACACTGACGTTCACCGCAAGCCCCGGAAGCAGCTGGCCCGGATACCTGCCGCGCAGCTCTGCTAGGTACTGGCAGGCACCGCGCAGGACGTGACCACCCAGAGGCCGGATCAGCCCGGACGCCTCGGCAATGGGAATGAACCGCGCCGGTGACACGGGCTCCCCTTCGTGCTCCCAGCGTGCCAGGACCTCCAGCCGCTCCACGTGACCGGCCGCATCCACCAGCGGCTGCAGGTGGAAGCCCACATCGCCCTGGCGCAGGGCCTGGCGCAGACCACGCTCAAGACTGAGACGCTCCCCGGCGAGCTGCTCCATCTCCGGATCAAAGAAGGCGACGCAGTTGCCGCCCTGGTGCCGGGCCTGGGCGGCAGCAATCTCGCCGCGGGTAAGCAGTACGGACGGCTCTTCGATGCTGCTGTCCATGGTCGCGACGCCAATGCTGGCCCCGGACTGCACCATGGTGCCGGACGCCTCCACCGGGTGCGCGAATGCGCGCCGCAGACGCTCGGCTTCCCTGGCCAGATCCGCCTCGGCGAGGCCCCGCCCGTCCTGCCCCCGTAGCACCACGGCAAATTCATCGGCACCCACGCGGGCAATGGCAACCGCGCCGGGCACCAACCCTCGCAGACGCGCCGACTGGATCTCCAGCAGTGAGTCCGCCATGTCGTACCCCATGCCTTCATTGACACGGCGGAAACCATCCAGGTCCAGAAGCAGCAGCGCCGCCCCGTCCAAGGTCGCCTCGCTGCCTTCGCGTTTGAGGCGTGACAGAAAGGCGGCCCGGTTCGGCAGGCCAGTAACCGCGTCTTCGTACGTCAGCCGCTGGATCCGCTCCTCCGCCTCGCGGTTCCAAGTCACGTCCAGGAAGCTGCCCACGTAGCGGGCGTCACGCTCATCAGGCTCGTGCAACGCGCTGATGCTCATGCGGTAAAGCCGACGTTGCCCCTGCTGGCCCCGGGCCCACACCTCACCCTGCCAGTAACCACTGGCGGCCAGTGATTCGCGAATCTCTCGGCGGATACGCGCGCCATCCTGGCCCGTGAGCAGAAGATCGAGACCGCGCTGCATCACAGCCGGCGTGGTGTAACCCGTCAGGTTGCAGAACGCCGTATTCACCCGGATGAAACGGAACTCCTGATCCAGGATCATGATGGCTTCGTACGTTTCAAACGCCAGCGCCGCGAGCCGTGTCTCGCGCTCGGCCCACTGGCGCTGCACCTCCAGGCCCACCCGCGCGGCGGCAAGCTCCAGCGTACTCTGCAGGGCCTCGGCCGGCCCGAGGGCGTAGCGGCCAAGCACGGCGAGATGACCGAACACCGTCCCGGACTGATCGCGCAGGGGGACCCCGGCGTAACTCTGCGCCCCCATGGACGCAAGCAAGGGGTCATCCGGATACTGCTGCATCACGGCCTGATTGATCACGCACACATCCTGACGGCTCAGCAGCTCACAGGGCGTGCCGGCCAGCTCGTAGCGTTCCAGCTCGAGGTCATCTCCACGAAAACTCGAGGAAAGCACCCGCGCAGTGCGACCGCCCTCCTCTAGGGTTGCCACCAGGGCGACATCCGCCCCCATGACTTTGCGGATCTGTTCGATCAGGTGATTGAGATAGGAGCCGGTTGCGGGCAGCCGGGCCAGGCGGTCCGTGTACCGCCTGGCAAGCGTGCTCTCCGTGACATCCTTAACCAGCGACAGAAAGCCGGTGATGCCGCCGTGACGATCACCCAGGGCGAGATTGAACCACTCGCACCAGATGGGTACGCCGTCCTGGCGCCGGTTGCGGGCGTATGTGTGCAGGTGGCGCACGCCGCCGCCGAGCAGGTCTCGCTTGACCGAGGCCAGCCCGGCGCGGTCGTCTTCGCGCAGCAGGAAGTCGCCGGCCTCCATGCCCACCAGCCGATCCGGCAGATACCCCAGAGTCCGACCCGCCGCTTCATTGCAGTGGCGAATCCTGAAATCGGGGCCCCATTCAATGCAGCCGATCGGGCTCCCCTGCATGTGGCGCTGGAGCCCTGCAACATCGCCGTGCTGGTGCTGAGTCCACTCATGCGTGGCGATCGCGGTGCCGACCAGCGCCACCAGCCGTTGCATGGGCTCGTGCAACCGGCTCGGGGGCGTCTTGCAGGGTTCCTGAAAATGGAGTGCCACTGTTGCCACAACGGCACCGCTGTCGTCCAGCACCGGCATGGACCAGGCGGCGCGAAAGCCCAGCGCGTTCACCACGTCACGAAATTCCGAGTAGCAGGACGCCGTGGCTGCATCTTCCACGAACACAGGCTCGCCGCGGAGCGCGGCAAGGCCGCATCCGCCGGAACGCTCGCCGGGCTGGATATTGTCAATGATCCGACCGTAGACCGCCGGCATTGCCGGACCGGCGCTGTAGCGGAGGTGCCCGCCACGCATCACGTGTACGGTGGTGGTGACACGATAATCGCCAAGCTCACGGTCCAGGGCGTCGCACAGCGAGGAAAGGGCGTGCGCCAGGCTCCCGCCACCGAGCAGGATTCCCGTGAGAAGATGCGCTCCGTCAGTGAAACGGGAGACGGAAAGCTCGACTTGTCCGGAGTGATTCCCTAAACCTGTCGCCCCCACCCTGTATCCCCTTGACCCGTGATGGCCGCTGCCTGACCAGACCCTGCGCGGCCACTTCCGGAGGTCTCGGTATCGTCAATGGCCCATTGTGCGCATTTCTGGCAGCACCACAATAGACAGAGCCCGCAAGACGCCCAGACCGAACGGTTATGCAGCCATTTCCTACTTACGCCGGCCCGGGACGAATCGATCCATTCGCCCACGCCCGGGAAACCGGTATGGTGTGAGCGCATGAGCACGCAACCCGGAACACACCCATGCATCTACTCGCGGTAGGCGACCTGCACCTGGGACGGCGCCCCGGCCGACTCCCGGAACCGGTTCTCACCCGGCTCGGCGCACGGCGCCTGGGGCCTGCGGAAGCGCTCGAACGCCTGGTGTCCGCGGCGCGCCGGCATGCAGTGGACGCCGTCGTCTTTGCCGGCGACGTGGTCGAGCAGGCAGATGATTTCTTCGAGGCATACGCGGAGCTCCGGCGCAGCGTCACGGCACTGGTGGATGCAGGTATTCCGGTGTTCGGGGTCGCGGGCAACCACGACGTGCAGGTGCTTCCCCAACTCGCCGAGGAAGTGGCTGGCTTCCGTCTGCTCGGCGCCGGTGGCACCTGGGAGTCGACGACACTGACAGGCCGCGACGGCGTGCAGGCCATCATCCACGGTGCGTCGTTCAGTGCGCCGTTGGTACACGACAGCCCCCTTGCCGGCGTCCGCTTCGATGCCAGCCCTCTCCCTCAACTGGGGCTGCTGCACTGCGACCGGGATCAACCCGGCAGCGGACATGCACCGGTAACCAGCCGTCAGCTGGAAGAGGCCGGCGTGGATGCCTGGCTGCTGGGGCACATCCACAAACCCGACCCGCTCGACCGCACGCGCCCTTCCGGCTACCTCGGATCGGTGACCGCCCTGCGCGCGAGCGAAACCGGCCCCCGCGGGCCCTGGCTCTACACCATCGGCAGCCAGGGCATCGAGCAGGTGGAGCAATGGCCGCTGGCACCGCTGCGGTGGCAGCAGATTGATGTGGACATCTCGGGGATGAGTGCGGCAACAGACGTGCGCCCGCGCATCATCGCCGCCGCGGAGGCGGCCGCTGCCGACATCGCGACGACGCAGTTCCGGCCTGACGCCATCGGCCTGCGCGTCCGGTTGCACGGGCGCACCCGCATTGGCCACGCCGTCGAGCAACTGCTGGAGAACGAGACGCTCGACGACCTGCCGCTGACCGGGGGGATACAGGGGTTCGTCGGCCGTTGGTGGCTGGACACACGGCCCGAGGTGGACCTTTCGCCTCTTGCCCGCAGGCCGGATCCGGCCGGGCTGCTGGCCCGGCGGCTGCGCCTGCTCGACGAGGCCCCTGCGGATGACCCGGAGCGCCAGGCACTGATTACCCGCGCCCGCGAGCACCTCAACACCGCGCACCGCGACCCCGCCTGGAGCCGGCTCAACGCCGCACCGCCCGACGACGACGCCATCGCGGACTGGCTCCGCCGTGGCGCTGTAATCAGCCTTGATGCGCTGCTGGCGCAGCAGGAGGATGCGAACCAATGAGGCTGGACGCACTCCACATTCGCCGGCTCCCCGGGATTGACCGCGCGCTCCACCTCGAGACATTCGGGCCCGGCGTCAACGTGATCACCGGGCCCAACGCCTCGGGCAAGAGCAGCCTGCTGCGCGCACTGCGGATGCTCATCGCGCCGCGCAGTGATGACCCGGGCAATGTGCTTCTGGAGGCGGCATTCACCCGCGACGGCGAACACTGGCGTGCCGAGCGGTTCGGCCGCGACGTGGTCTGGCTGCGCGACGGCGCGACCAGTGAACCGCCGCCACTGCCGGCACCGGACACACTGGGCGGCTATTTTCTACCCGTTGACGAACTCCTGCACCGCACCCGGAGCGATGCCGCCATTGCCGCACAGCTACGCCGGGAGCTCGCCGGCGGCTACGACCTGGCGGCACTGCGCGCCGAAGGGGGGCCGCTACCGGTCCACCCGCGCCGTGACCGTCAGGCCGGAGAGGCGCTGAAGGCCGCGGAGCAGACGCTGCGGGAGGCGGAGTCCGGAAATCGCACCCTGCTCGCGGACCGTGAGCGCCTGCCGGATCTGCGTGTCGCCATCCAGCGGGCCACGGAAGCCCTGCAGCGGCGAGACCACTGTCACAACGCCCTGGCCCTTGTGGATGCCCGGGAGGCGACGCGCGCCGCGCGAGCACGGCTGGGCGCATTCCCGGAGGTCATGCCGGAGGGCATCGATGCCCGGGAACTGGAACGCCTGGAGCAGCGCCGCGACCAGGAACGCGAACGTGCCCGGGCCGCGAGAGAGGCCATGGAAGCGGCCAGTGAGCGGCTGCGCGACACCGGGCTTGCCGATGAGGCGGACGGAGGCCCGTATCTCGCCCCCATGCGCAGACGGCTGGACGAGATCCGCGACCTGACGGCGCGCCTGGAGCAGGCGCGGGAACAGCTCCAACGGGACACCGCGCGCGTCACGGAGAACGAACAGTTGATCGGTGATGCGGATGGAAACACGCCCCGCATCGACCAGCAGAGCGTCGCCCGCCTGGAGGAGGCCGCGCAGACACTCTCCCGGGCCCTCGGCCACTGGCACCAGCTGGGCGCCGGGGCCGACACCACCGAGGCGGACGGACCAACAACCAACCGGAGCAGGCGCGTGGTCTGGCTCGACCGGCTTGCGGTCGCGGCCACGGGGATGGCCGTTGCCGTCCTGGCCTATGCCGGTTACAGCGGTAGCCCTGCCCTGACCCTGGCTGCCACAGGCAGTGCCGGCGCCGGCCTGGCCTGGCTGCTCTGGCGCAGCCTGCCGGGTGCAGCCAGCGCTGTGGACCCGCACCAAGAGCAACGCACCTGGGCCGCCCGGGGCGAACTCGAGGACGCCCGCACTGCGTTGCGGTCACTCGCCGCCGACATGGGCCTGGCCCTGGACACCGACACCCTGCCCAACCATCTGCAGCTCCTCGTCCAGCGCCTGCTTCGCCTGGACGAAGCGCGTATCGCCCGCGAGGAGAGCCAGGCACGCTGCGACCATCTGGACCGCAACCTGGCGCCGCTGCGCGACGAACTGACCCATTTCCTCGCGACGTGGCAGAGCGCCGCCGCGAGCCAGGACATCACCGACCTCACTCACGCCCTGGAGCAGCTGGAGCGACGGGCGCAGACAGCCGCCGACGCCCGCCACGAGCGCGCTCGGGCAGAGGACGAGGCGACCCGCGCCACTGCCGCGGAACAGGAGGCGAGCGCCGCCCTGGAGCAGTTGTACGCCCGCGCAGGCATCGCCAACGGCGACCGCGAGACGCTTCTCGCACGACTGGATGAACTGCCGGCGTGGCGCGAGGCGAAGCAGGCCCTGCACACCGCAACCGTGCGCGAAGACGATGCACGCGCACGGCTGCAGACAGCTCCGGACGACCTCCGCTCCCTCGCGGATGCCGATGATCGCGCCAACCTGACCGCGGAACTGCAGCGGGCCACAGCACAGTCCGAGGAACATGACACGCTAGTCCGGGAGGAAGAGCGTATCCACCAGCGGTTGCGGGACGCCGAACGCCGTTTCCGGCTGGAACAGGCGCGGGCGGACCGGGACGAGGCCCGTGACGCGCTGGCGGAGCGGCTCGACCAGCGCATGGTGGCCGAGGCCGGGCGCTTTCTGCTCGAGGATGTCGAAGCCGATCACCGGCGCGAACATCAACCCAGGGCCGCAAGACTTGCGGACCAGTGGCTGCGCCGCTTCACCCACGAGCAGTTCGCCCTGGAGCTCGACGATCATGGCGAACCTGGCGCGCGCGAGGCCGGCAGCGGTGAACTCCGGGCGCTGGAAGCGCTCTCCGTTGGCACACGCATGCAGCTGTTGCTCGCCCTGCGCATGGCCTGGGTCGAGGAGCAGGAACATGGCAACGTCCCACTGCCGCTCATGCTCGACGAAGCGCTCGCCACCACCGACCCCCTGCGCTTCGACGCCGTCGCCACCACCCTGCACACACTGGCGCGGGACAGCGGCCGACAGATTCTCTATCTGAGCGCGCAGCCGGAAGACGCGGAGCGCTGGCAGCGCGCGACCGGCGAGGCGCCTCGGGTGATTGATCTCAACCGCGTGCGCGCAATCAATGCCGAAAGTGCCGATGCGCTGCCCCTGCCGGAGCCGGATGCGGTACCGGAGCCCGACACCGACGACCCGGCAGCCTACGCCGCGGCCCTGGGCGTGGACGCGCCCAACCCGCGCGCGGAGCCCGGCGTACTGCACCTCTTCCATCTCCTCCATGACGACCTGCCAACACTCCATCGCCTGATCGCCGACTTGCGCATAACAACCGTGGGCCAGGCGGAACGCCTGCTCGAGGGTACGGCGGCGCGCCACCTGGAGGCGCCGGCCCGGGCCATGCTCGAGCGGCGCACCGCGGCGGCCCGGGCGTGGGTCAACGCATGGCGCGTCGGGCGCGGCGAGCCGGTGGACCGGCCCCGTCTGGAGGAGAGCCCCATGGGCAAATGGAAAAACCTGGACGCACTGATCGAGCGTGCCGAAGCGATGGACGGCGACCCGGACGCACTGCTCGCCTCGCTGCGGGAAGAACGGCTACCGGGTTTCGGCGACAAACGCATCCAGCAGGTGGAGCAGTGGCTGGAGCAGGAGGGGGCGCTGGACCACCGCCCGCGCCTCGACGCGTCCGGGCGGTATCACGCGGTTCTGGCCAGCCTTCCGGACACGGACAACGCCATCACCGATGCCCGGCGGGTGGTCGACGCACTCGAAGCCGCCACCCCTGCCGACATCGACGTCCAGTCCAGCGCCTCGCCCGAGGTCATGCCCGGCTGGTGAAGACGGCTTCACGAACAACGCCCGCCGGACCGTGCGGTCATGCGGCGGGCGTCAGGTCCGGGTCGTAAAGCCTCAGATATAGTTGAACAGCGACAGGTTCTGGATCTGGGAGTAGCTCTGCTGCGCCGCCTGCAGGCCGGCCTGCTGCTGCTGAAAACGACTGATGGCTTCGGCGTAGTTGAGATCCTCGACCCGGGAGAGCTCCGTCTCCAGGTCCAGGCGCGCGGCCTCGTTGGCGCGCAGCTCCGACTCCAGCGCGTTCAATCGCGCCCCGGTCTCGGCGCGGGTCTGGTTCAGGGAGCCGAGAGCCGAGTCCATGTTCTCCAGGGCCTCGTAGATCTCCGTTTCCAGCTTGGCGCGATCGGCCCCGTCATCCGCCCGACTTTCGAAGGCGTCAATCAGGTTGTCAACGGTCTGGAACAGCGACTGGCGCGGCGCCGAATCCACTGCGAAGCTGTCACCGTCCTCGGGCTCGCCCTCGAACGTCACGGAGCGGCCATCGAACTCGATGGGCGCTCCGTCCTGGTAGGCCCCGGCCACCGGATCCCCGTTTGCGTCGAGAGCAGGGTCACCATCCCCGTCCACTACTTCGAACTGCATGTCCCCGTCGGCATCCTCCTCGAACAGAATCTCGTAGGGGCCATTGAAGTCGATGCTGTCGTCGATGACTTCTTCGTTGGCCAGGCGCGCGCGCCCCTGGTTGTCTTCGTTGACCGCCACCTGGAAATCACCGTTGCCGGTGGGGATATCCATGAAGGTCTCGTAGCCACTGTGGCTGCTGTCGATCTTGCGACTTGGCCCCACCTGGGTGTCGCGCTGCCCCTGATCGCCACGGTACTGCACGCCCTCACCTTCGCGCACGAACGGCTCGATGTCCGTCTTGTAGCCTGAGAACAGGTACTCACCGCGGCCATCGTCCGTGTTGGCCAGATCCTGCAGTTCGTCCACGCGCTCGCGCATCTCCGCCGCAATGGCCTGACGGCTCTCCTGGTTCTGGCTGGCATTGGCGCCCTGGACGGTCAGCTCGCGGATGCGATTGACCACGTTGCTGGTCTCGTCGAGGACCGTGTCTTCCAGGCGCAGGCGCAGCTCAGCCTGCTCGTTGTTGCGCTGGTACTGCTCGCTGGTCTTGACCGCCTTGTCCAGATTCAGGGCCTGGGTGGCGCCGGACGGATCATCGGACGGCGACAGAATGCGCCGGCCGGTGCCGAGCTGGTTCTGGATCTGCAGCAGGTTGGACTGCTGATCCAGAACCGTGTTGATGGAGGACTGCTGCAGGTCACTGGTGGATACACGCATGGTTATCTCCCCACCGTGTTGATCACTGTCTGGAACAGGTTATCGGCCACGGACGCCGCCTGGGCAGCTGCCTGGAATCCCTGCTGGAACCGCAGCAGATCCGCTGCCTCTTCTTCCAGGTTTACGCCGGAGACCGATTCACGGTCGGCTTCCGCCTGGCGCAGCAGGGATTCCTGTGCGTCCCGGGCGCTCTGGGAGCGCTGGGTTTCGGTGCCCACTTCACCGACGATGCGGCTGAAGAAGTCCTGCGGGCTGTCGTTGCCGTCGTTGAGCAGTCCCTCGTTGGCAACCTCCGCCAGCGCCTGGGCGTTCCGGTTGTCACCGGAGCCATCCTCGTTGGATTCGATGACGAAGGCATCATCCGTCCGGGGCGTACCAGCCATGGTGAACTCGATCCCCGTCAGCGGATTGTCCGCGCCGAGGTCGTCCCCGGAGAAGGTCTTGCCGTTGCTGTCTACCGCCGGGTCGTAATCCAGAGTACCGATCACACCTTCATTGTCGGATTCGACGGTGAACTGGTTGGTATCGGCGTCGAAGGTCAGCGTGACTTCGTCATCGAACGGCACGTTGTCGTCCGAGGTCATGTTGAAGTCGCCAATCTCGCCGTCACCGCGGTTGACCCCGGCGGTGCCGCCGTCACCGGTCGCCTCACCGCCCACCACCGGGAACGCCGCCGCCACTTCATCGGCAGTGCGCAGGTTGGATTCCATGGCGGTAATGGAGTCGCGGGTCGGCTGGATCTCGAAGCGGTCACCGTCCTCGGCATCCTCGATCTCACTTACATCGATGCGCAGCCCCTCCACGTCCAGGACGTCGCCGTCACCGTCGTTGTTCACGGAGAATGTTTCGCCACTTTCGCGGTTCTCCACTTCCCAGTCACCGCCCTCGAAGGTGACACGGTAATCCGCACCGGTGAGCTGGCCCACGGAGTCTTCGACGAACGCCACGTCCGGCACGCCGTCGATGGCGTCGCTGTTGCGGGTGGAGGGCAGCACGCGCGGCTCGGCCACAGAGAAGACGTCACCCCCCTGCTCGCCGTTCATCTGGATACCCTGGTTATGCTGGGCGTTGATGGCGTTACTGAGATCCGTGGCGAGCTGACCGAGATCGTTACGCACGCTGTCGAGGGTGTTCTCGCGGAACTCCATCAACCCGCCCAGTTCACCGCCGCTGATCACGTTGGTGACGTTCTTGGGCGAGCCGTCGGCACCCACGAACACCAGCTCTTCACGGCTGGGATCGAACTCGTTGCGCTGAGTGTCGAGCGCGTTGGCGTCGTTCCCGAGTACCAGCGGCTGACCATTGCCGATCATGACATCAATGCCGCCGTCATCGGTATGAATGGCCTGGGTGCCCACCAGATCGGAGAGCTCCTGAAGCTGCTGGTCGCGCTGATCCCGCAGATCATTGGCCGGCTGCCCACCGGAACGGCCTTCCGCGTCCCGGATCTCGCGATTGAGATTGGCGATGGACTCGGCGTACTGGTTGATCTGGGAGACGTTGTTCTGCATCTGGTCGGTGACTTCGTCATCCAGACTGCGCATCTGCCGATCCAGGAGATCGAAACGGCTGACCAGATTCTCGGCCTCGGAAATGACCATCTGCCGCGCTGAGGACGACGACGGGTCGTTGGCCACGTCCTCCAGGCTGTCGAAAAAGCTCTGCAGGGCGGGCGACAGCCCGGCGTCCTTGTCGGCCAGCAGATTGTCGACCCGACCATTGAAGTTGGCCAACTTGTCGAATGACTGAAACTCGGTACCGGCGCGGCGCACGGCATCCTCGAGGTTCTGGTCGAAGATCCGCTGCACGGTGCCCGTCTTCACACCATTGCCGACGAAACCGCCGCCCTGATCGGAGGCCGGCCGCGTTGACAGCTCAGCGCGCTGACGGCTGTACCCCTCGGTGTTGACGTTGGAGATGTTGTGCGAGGTCGTCGCCAGCGAGCGCTGGAATGCCAGCAGGCCGGAGGTACTGTTGTTCAGCATCGTCATTGTCTACTACTCCCTGATCTATGCCTCGTTTATCGGCCGTTCCGGCCCGGACTTGAGGGGGTCGATGGCCGCCTCCAGCAGGTCACCACTCATGATGCCGCGTATCTTCTCGGCATAATCGGGATCAGTGGCGTAGCCGGCCCGCTGCAGTTCCTCAACCCAGGTTTCAGGGTCGTGGCTATGCTCCAGCGCATCGCTGTAACGCGGATTGCTCTGCAGGAATTCGACGTAGTCCTGGAAGCTCTCCTCGAGGGAGTCGTAGGCGCGGAAGCTGGCCACCTCACGCTCCGGCACGCCGCCCCGGAATTCCAGCGTGGGCACGGACACCGAGTCGCCGTCCCAGCGCTGATCGGCCTTGATACCGAACAGATTGTTGACACTGTCGCCGTCACCGTCGCGAATAACGTGCTGCCCCCAGCCCGTCTCCAGTGCCGCCTGCGCCACCAGAGCGCGCGGATCGGCATCCAGCGCCTCGGCCGCCTTTTCGGCCGCCGGCCAGACATCCTGTACAAACGCTTCGGGAGAGTCCCAGCCGGCGCCCTTGCCGCCAGGCCGCCCCGGCTCCGGCGCTCCGGTCCTGGGTGCCGCCTCCGCCCCCTCATCATCGGGAGTCACGATCTGCATGGGCGGCATGCGACGGTCATAGTCCTCGATGGAGCGACCATGAATGCCGACCTGGTGGTCGGTCTCGAAGCCGGCATTCTCGCGCAGCTGGCGCTCAACCATGTCGGCGATGCCAAGCCCCCCGGAACGGCCCATGCTCTGCGCCAGCTGCTGATCGTGGAGCTGCTCGTACTGCTCCATGGCATTGCTACCGAACAGGTCGTCACCGGGCGTTGCCGCTCGCATGCTCTTGAGCATCATGCCGACGAACACGGTCTCGAACTCCTCCGCCACCTCGCGCAGGTCCTGCTCAGACGGGTTCTGCAGATTGCCGCGCATCCGGTCCAGAGAGCCGTTGTCGAAGATGTTCGGGTCCGGATGCTGGGGAGTGCTGATCGCCATGGAACCGCTCCTCAGATTACGACCAGTTCTGCGCGCAGGGCACCGGCCTGTTTGAGCGCTTCGAGGATCGCCACCAGATCACTGGGAGCAGCGCCTACCTGATTGACGGACTCGACGATCTCTTCCAAGCGCACCCCCGGGCCAAACAGGAACATCGGGCTGTCTTCCTGCTCCACCTGGATATCGGTATCGGGCGTTATGACCGGCTGTCCGCCAGCGAACGGAGGCGGCTGTTCAACGTCGAAATCCTCACTTATCGTTACTGTCAGGCTGCCGTGACTTACCGCTGCCTGACGCACACGCACTTCGCTGCCCACCACCACGGTGCCGGAGCGCGAGTTGACGATGACCCGCGCGGGCGCCTCACCGGGCTCGACACGGATATCTTCCAGGTAGGCCATGAAGCCCACCCGCTGGTCGGGGTTCTGCGGCGCCTGTACGGTGACGGCCGCGGCATCCTCGGCGCGGGCGGTGTCCGGGCCAAGTTCCTCGTTGATTGCGTCAGCCACCCGGCGCGCGGTGGTGAAGTCCGCCGTGTTCAGATTGAGCTCGATGGTGTTACCGGTGTTGAAAGGCGAGGCGACTTCCCGCTCCACGGTCGCGCCATTGGGAATGCGCCCTGAACTGGGCACGTTCACCGTAATGCTGGATCCATCTTCGCCGTCGACCCCGAACCCGCTGACAGTGAGATTGCCCTGAGCCATGGCGTAGACTTCTCCGTCGGCCCCGCGCATGGGAGTCATAAGCAGGGCACCACCCCGAAGGCTGTCGGCATTGCCAATGGAGGCCACGGTAACGTCGATGTCCTGACCCGGTCGGGAAAACGCCGGCAGATCGGCGGTGACCATGACCGCGGCGACGTTGTCCGTCTGGAAGTTGACGTCGGGCGGAACCTGAACGCCCTGAGAACTCAGCATGCTACGGATGCTCTGCACTGTGAACGGCGTCTGGGTGGTCTGATCACCCGTGCCGTCCAGACCGACCACAAGCCCGTAACCGACCAGCTGGTTGTCCCGGACGCCCGCAACCGACGCGAGATCCTTGATTCGCTCGCCGGTCCAGGTCTGGGCGTTGAGCGAAACGCTGGTCCAGGCCAGCATCGCGCTCATGAGCATCACGATGGTAAGACGTTTCATTGCCATTGCTCCCGTGGCGTCAGAACGGCCACAGCGGACTGTTCACAATGCGCTGCCCCCAGCCCATACGGTTGGAGTCCGCCAACGACCCCGTACCGGTGTACGAGATCTGCGAGTTGGCGATACGCTCCGAGGAGATGGAATTGTCCGGCGACAGATCGTCCGGCCGCACCAGCCCGGTAATCGTGATGTACTCATCACCGTGATTGATCGTGAGCTTCTTACGGCCCTGCACCACCAGGTTCCCGGAGGGGTGCACGTCCACGACGACGGCGCTGATACTGCCCGTCAGCTCGTTCCCCTGATCCACGGCACCGGAACCATCGAAACCGCTTGCGGACTCCGCCCCAACGGACAGCGGGTTGCCGCCAATGGTGGCGTCGCGACCCAGGATATTCGGCGCCCCCATATCCACGTCGCTGTCTCGGGTTACCGACGTGCTGGCGTTCTTGCTCGCCCCGGTCTCCTCTTCCAGGAAGATGGTGATGATGTCGCCTGGTCGCAGGGCCGTGCGATTCTCGAACAGCCGTTGCCCCTGACTGGCCTGATAGATGGAGCCATTCGCCTCCGGCTCCTCCTCGGTAATCACCGGCTCCGGCAGCGACGGCGGATCCTTGTACTCCGGCGGCGTCGTCACGGCGCAGCCGGTGATGAATACGGCCCCGACAAGCAATACTGCGAATGCTTTCATGGTGTGTGCCCCCTACCCGGACGCAACTCCAGGTGATGTGGCCGCCATCAAGGCGGCCACCAGCGGAATTACAGGTTCTGCGTAATGAACTGCAGCATCTGGTCCGACGTGGAAATGGACTTGGTATTGGTCTCGAAGGCGCGCTGGGTCTCGATCATGTTCACCAGTTCTTCGGCAATGTTCACGTTGGAGGACTCCAGCGCACCCTGAAGCACCCCCCCGAGCCCGTCGAGCCCGGGCGTACCGGCCTGCGGTGCACCACTGGCAGCGGTCTCCATGAACAGGTTGCCACCGATGGGCTCCAGGCCCGCCGGGTTGACGAAGTCCACCAGTTCGATCTGTCCCACTTCCTGGACGTCCGCCTGACCGGCGAGGGAGACGGTAACCGTGCCGTCCTGCCCGATGGTGACGTTCTCGGCGTTCTCGGGAATATTGAGCGGCGGCTCCAGCTCGAAACCACTGGAGGTCACCACCTGCCCCTCGCTGTTCACCTGGAAGGAGCCGTCGCGGGTGTATCCAACGGAGCCGTCAGGGCGCAGGATCTGGAAGAAACCCTCACCTTCCACGGCGAGATCCAGCGGGTTTTCAGTCTGCTGCAGTGTGCCTTGGGAATGCTCTTTCTCCGTGGCAACAACGCGCACGCCGGTGCCCAACGACAGCCCCGTGGGGAGCTGCGCATCCTGAGTGTTCTGCGCGCCGGCCTGACGCACGTTCTGGTAAACGAGGTCCTCGAACACCGCACGGTCCTGCTTGAAGCCGGTGGTGTTCACGTTGGACAGGTTATTGGAGACGGTCTGCATGCGCGTCTCCTGCGCGTCCAGGCCGGTCTTGGCGACCCAAAGTGCGGGATTCATGGTTACCCTCCTGCCGTGTCGACGGCGTTATTCGTCTCAGCCCTGCATCCGCAGCAAGGAGCTGCTGGCGGCATCGTTCTCTTCGGCGTTGGTCAACATCTTCACGTGCATCTCGAACTGGCGCTGGTTGTCGATTAGCTCGACCATGGCGTCCACCGAGCTCACGTTGCTGCCCTCGAGCGTCCCGGAGTTCAGGCGCATCTGCGCGTCGGCCGGGGCAACGTCGCCGTCCGCCAGACGGAACAGGCCATCCTCCCCCTTCTCCAGATCCTGCTCCGCCGGATTCACCATCTTGATGCGATCGATGATGACCAGCTCGTTCGCGTCACCGCCGTCCGGGACGATGCTGATGGTGCCGTCGTCACCGATGTCCACCTTGTCCGCCGGCGGCACAGCGATCGGCCCGTTCTCACCCATCACCTGCTGACCGGCACCGGTCTCCAGCAACCCCATGTTGGACACACGCATGTCACCACGGCGTGTGTAGGCCTCGTTGCCGTCAGCGCCCTGGACCGCGAAAAAGCCTTCACCCTGCAGCGCGACATCCATGTCCCGGCCGGTGGTCTGCATGCTGCCGGGGTTGAAATCCCAGCCAACGCTGCTCTCCGCGGAGTAAGCCCGGCTGTCGAAACCGGGCCCGCTGACCGGGTGCGTGATCAACTGATCCATGTCCGCCCGGAAACCGGGCGTATTGGCGTTGGACAGGTTGTGACTGGTGTGCTGCTGCGCCTGCAGAGCGTGCTTGGCACCGGTCATGGAAAGATATGCAAAATTATCCATGGGTCATGTCCTCGCCCCGCCTTAGCGGATGTTGAGAATCTCCTGGGTCACCTGATCCTGTGTGCTGATCATCTGCGCGTTGGCCTGGAAGTTCCGCTGCGCGGTGATCATGTTCACCAGCTGCTCGGTGATGTCCACGTTGGACTGCTCCAGGGCACCGCTCTCGATGCTGCCCAGACCGGAGGTGGTGGGCTGGCCGAGGATGGGTTCACCGGACTCGGCACTCTCCAGCCAGAGGTTGTCGCCCACTTCGGTCAGATTCTGTTCACTCGGGAAGCGCGCGGTGGCGACCCGGCCCAGCTGCAGCGACTCACCATTGGTGTATCGGCCGAAGATCGTGCCGTCTTCCTCGATGTCCAGGTTGGAGAACTCACCGGCCTCGAAGCCGTTCTGGGTCAGTTCATTGACAGCGGAGGGAGTGCCGAACTGGGTCAGTGCACCGTAGTCGAGCCGAATGTCCTGATCATCGAGACCATCGCCCGGATCATAGGTAAAGCCGACACGCCCCTCACCCTCGTCCGTGCCCGACGCGCCTGCATCGATTCCGGCAAAGCTGCCATCCTCGTTGAAATCCACTGTGAACATCTCGGCCGGATCGGGGTTGTCAGGATCACCGCCAACGTTCTGCAGCTCATCGCCAACCTCAACGACAGATTTCCAGGAGTTATCCTCAGCTTCATCCTTGATGAAGTAGATGTTGGCACTGCGGGACGTCCCCTGACCGTCGTACACGGTGGTGGAGGTGGAGAAATTGAACGTCTCCGGGTCGTTGGCGTTGAAGTCCTCCGGGTTGAGAGGATCCGCGTTCGACTGCAGGTTGGCGTCGATGTCGATCTCGGTGGTCGGCTGCGGCGGCACGTTGCCGGTGTCGATGTCCAGCGCCTGCAGGGTACCACCCACGTTGCCGTCGCCATCCGCCGGGTAGCCGGTGAGGGCACGACCATCGGCATTGACCAGCACCCCGTCCTGATCAAGCTGGAAGGCACCGTTACGGGTGTAGGAGGTGCTGCCGTCCGGATCCTCAAGGCGGAAGAACCCCTCACCGTTCACGGCCAGATCCAGGTTATTGCCTGTGAAGTCGAACTGACCCTGGGTGAACTGCTGGGCGACGTTCTGCAGCCGCGAGCCGGAACCGATGGCGTTACTGGCTATACCGAACTGGGTCTGCGCGAACACGTCGGCGAACTCCGCACGGGAGCCCTTGAAGCCCACGGTGCCGCTGTTTGCAATATTGTTACTGGTGACGTCCAGATCGGAGGACGCGGAGTTCAGCCCTGAGAGGGAGATGTTGAAAGACATGGTCGCACCCCTTCCTTATTGAATATGACGAATAGAATCGAGGGAATATTCACCGGCCCCTTCGAGCGTCAGCATGGGGCTGCGCCCATCAGACTCGAGGCTGACACTGGTCACTGGCGCGGCCGCCAGTGTATTGACGGCGGTAGCATCGTCACCGCTGCCGATGCTGGCCCGGACGCTGTACGTTCCATCCGGCATTTCGTCGCCGTCATCGTTGAGCCCATCCCAGTGGAACGGCACATCGCCGGCGTCCTGTCGGCCCATGCTGATCTCCCGCACGGTCTGACCGGCACCGTCGGAGATGGTGATATTCAGGTTCTCGCTGTTGCGCGGCAGCTGGGCGACGCCGCTGAGCCCGTTCTCCCCAAGGGGCATGCTGTCGCTTTCCACCATGACGCTACGGCCAACCAACGACGCCGCCTGGAGAGCCTGGTCCTGGCCCATCTGCGACGCGAACTCCTCGAATGATTCCTGCATCCCGGAGATCCCGGAAGCCGACGTGAACTGCGCCAGCTGCCCCATGAACTCGCCGTCCTCCATTGGCTCGAACGGGTCCTGGTTCTGGAACTGGGCGATCATGAGCTGCAGGAAATCGGAACTGTCCAGCTCCTCGGCGGTCTTGCCCCTGGCATCCTCAGGCTGCTCCAGCTCGGAGCTCTGGGTGTTGCCCATCAATGCATCAATTCCCATCATGGCGATTGCCTCAATTCTGGGCGAGCTGCAGGGTATGCAGCGCCAGCTCCTTGGATGTATTCATGACTTCCACGTTGTTCTGGTACGAACGGGAAGCCGAGATCATGTTCACCATCTCTTCGACGCTGTTGACGTTTGAGCGGTAGACGTAGCCGTCTTCGTCGGCGGCCGGGTGACCCGGCATGTGCAACGGCTTGTTGGGCGCGTCGCTCTCGACAATCTCGTCCAGGCTGACCCCGACATTGGCCGGGTTCTGCGCGCCGCCCTCTACACCGCGCAATGCCGCGGCAAACACCGGTTGCTTGGCCTTGTAGGCCTCCTCTGGCGTCGTGGCAACAGCTTCCGCATTGGCCATGTTGCTGGCGGTGGTGTTCAGCCGAACAGACTGGGCGTTCATGGCCGAGCCGGCGACATCGAAAACGTTGAATACGGACATGGTTTATTCGCCCCTGATTGCGCCAACGAGGTTGGAAATGCGCCCACCGAGGAAGTCCAGCGAGGCGCGGTACTTGACCGTGTTCTCGGCGAACTGCGCCTGCTCCACTTGCGACTCCACTGTATTACCGTCCAGCGACGGGCTGTTCGGCACGCGGTAGAGCGCATCGGCCGAGGAACCATCACCGTTGGGCGACGGAATATGCTGTGCATGGGTGGTCTGCATCACACCGCCGCTGCTGGCCTGGCCGTTCTCGGCCTGCTGCAGCGCGGTGCGGAAGTCCATGTCCCGGGCCTTGTAGTTCGGCGTATCCGCGTTGGCGACGTTCTCCGAGAGCAGCTGGTGCCGCTCACCACGGAGCTTGAGCGCTGACGCGTGCAGGCCCACTGCGTTGTCGAAGGAAATTGCCATGATCACCCTCCAGTGAATCGACAACGGGCCTGAAGCAAGCGTCGTGCCAGCTCACTCAGGCGGTCACGAAAAAGAGGGACAAGGCGAGCGGAAAGGCGCGTCCGGGCGGGCGTTGCGCCTTAACTGCGACTCACGTCGGGAACGGCACCGGCAGAAAACCGACGCGGCAACGCCAGCGTTCCGGCAAGGGCAAGGCGGCAACGGAGCGGCAACCGCTTGCCGCTCACCGCGACGGCTGACGCACGCGGTAGATGACGCCGCCGTGACTGCGCACCATCTCCAGCTGTCCGGCGTGCCGGGCCAGCGATTCCGATGCGCCGACGATCAGGTAGCCGCCGGGGCGCATCTGCTGGATCATGCGGTTGAGGATGTTCTCCCGCGATTCCGCAGAGAAATAGATGAGGACGTTGCGGCAGAACACCACGTCGAAACGACCGAGGCTGGCGTAGCTGTCCAGCAGGTTGTGCACCATGAACTGGGTCCGCCGGCGAATCTCCGGGCGCACCACCCAGTCGGCGCCGCTGCGCTGGAAGTAACGATCACGGCGGTCGGGGCTCAGCCCGCGGTTGACCGTGGAATCCGAATACTTCGCTTCCTTGGCCTGGGCGATCATGGCCGGCGAGATATCGGTCCCAACGATCTCTGCCTCGATACGGGCGCCACGGGCCCGGAACTCCTCCAGGGCGATACTCATCGAGTAAGGCTCCTGCCCCGACGAACATGCGGCCGACCAGATGCGGAGGGTGTCGACACCACGCTTGTGGAACTCCGGCAGCAACGTTTCCTGGAGAATGGTGAAGGGGTAACTGTCACGAAACCACTGAGTTTCGTTGGTGGTCATGGCTTCAATGACGGTGCCCCGAAGGCGTTGGCCACCAGGCTGCTGGACCTTGTACACCAACTCGCCCAGATCCCTGATCCTCTCGCTCTCCATCAGATGACCGAGCCGACTGGAGACCAGATACTGCTTGTTTTCCCCGAGCACGATCCCGCAGGACTGCTCGAGGAACGCGCGAAACGCCTGGTAGTGTTCCGGGGCAATGGATCTGGACGTCACGGAGGCGGCTTCCTCATTGATCGGCAATTGGCTGTAACGGCCGCTCCAGAGCGGCCGACGCCGGGCGAATTGTAGCGTGATGAGACCTGCTAAGACTACGCTGATTCAGGCGGTCACCTGCTCCAGGCGGGCCTGAACCCGAGCCGCCAGTTCGGTTGCTCCGAACTTCGCCAGAAAATCGTCGGCACCAACCCGCTTGACCAGATCCTCGTTGAACATGCCGCTCAGCGAGGAGTGAAGCAGCAGGTGCAGCCCCTTGAGCGCATCATCCCGCCGGATTTCCGTCGCCACTGTATAGCCGTCCATGCGCGGCATCTCCACGTCGGAGATGACCATGAGAAGCTGCCGCCACGGGGACTCTTCCGGGCGAGCCGCCCAGTCCTGCAACGTCTCCATGGCCTCCTGGCCGTCCCGCGCCATGGTGACCTGAACACCCAGGCCTTCGAGGGTGTCATGAATCTGACGCCGGGCCACGGAGGAATCATCGGCAACGAGCACGTGCCAGTCTTCGGCGCCGGAGGCAGGCTTGACGCCGCCCTCCTCCACGCCGGGAAGCGGGCCGATACCGCCCGCCTGGTTGATCTCGTCCATGACCTTCTCCACGTCGACGATCTGCACGAGACGCTCATCAACGCGGGTCACGCCGGTCAGATAGGCGGTATTCGACCAGCTGCTGGGCGGCGGCATAATATCCCGCCAGTTAACGTTCACGATCCGGTCGACACCCCGCACCATGAACCCCTGCACGCTGCGATTGTATTCGGTGACGATCACCGAGCTGGTATCACGCTCTTCCAGCGCCCGCCCGGTGGTTGCCATCCGCAGATCGAGGACGGCGATCGTGCGGTCGCGGATATAGCACACACCGGCGACCGTCGGGTGGGAGTGCGGCAGCTGGATCAGACGCGGCACCGGGATCACCTCGCGCACCTTGAATACGTTGATCCCGAACAATTGGGCGCCGGACAGCTGGAACAGCAGCAGTTCCATGCGGTTGGTGCCCGCAAGGGTGGTGCGCTGGTCAACGGAATCCATGATGCTGGCCATTTGTGAACCTCTCCTGCACCCGCCTGCCGCGCGGGGCTGCTTGCTTGACGTGTCGATAACCGGATATCGGCGCCCGACCGGCAAACTTGACGGCAGATAATGGCGCGAATATTGCTTTCAAATCAGGGCAAGTGACGCCTCGATCCGCGGGGCATTAACGTAGCGCCTGAAACCAATGAACACATGGACTCGCATCACAACCTGGCTGACCGGTGACCGACCAAGCGCGCATCACCGCCGCGGCGGCATGCTGGTCGCGTTCGCCCTCCCGATCGCTCTCGGAGCCGGTACGGCGACCGCTGACGACATCCAGCCTCTTGAGGAAATCCGCGACGCTGTGGAAAGCCATGCCGAGGCCAACCTCGCTGGCGGCGGACAGAGCACGATCAACGTCGGCCGCGTCGACCAACGCCTGCGACTGCCGCGCTGCGAGGAAACACTGGAGACGTTCAGCCCGCCCGGCCGATCAAGCCAGAGCCGGGCGACCGTCGGCGTACGTTGCCACCACCCGAGTCCCTGGACACTCTATGTATCGGTCCGGGTGGAGACATTGAAAGAGGTCTACGCAGCGGCACGCTCCCTGTCCCGGGGAGCACTCCTGAGCGAGGACGACCTGGAACGGGTGGAGATCAACATCAACCGAACGAGCCGCGGCTACTACACCGACGCGGAACAGCTTACCGGCATGGAGCTCAACCGCGCCATGCGCGCCGGTGAAATCGTGACTCCGTCGCGCGTCAGCGCCCCGCAGCTCGTCGAGCGCGGGCAGACCGTGCTTCTCACGCTTGACTCGAGAGCAGCCAGTGTCAGCATGAACGGTGAGGCACTGCAGTCCGGCGCGCTCGGGGATCGCATCCGCGTCAAGAATACGTCGTCCGATCGGGTCATTGAAGGCGAGATCACTGGTGACAGTCGGGTCCGCGTCGGGTACTGACCCCCGGGCCGGGCTTCCCCGGCCCGGGGCACGACGCATCCCGGAAAAAAGTTGCACCTGACGCTAAAGTTGCGGTGAGCCCTGCCGATAGCGGTTCTGACAGGGTGAGTTGCCACTCACTGCGACGCTTATGGAAGGACAGGAGCAAGTCATGGCAAATCCAATTGAGGGCGGCAACCGGCCCGGCACCACACCGACGCAGGACGCCCGGGACAACCGCCAGGTGCAGCAGCCCGGCGAGCGCCCCCAGGTCGGCCAGGAAGCGAATGGTCAAGCCGCCTCCGCCGGCACCAGCGAATCGGAGCGCCTGCAGTCGGTGCGCGACGCCATCGACCAGACCCCCGAAGTGGATCAGGGACGTGTCGACGAAATCAGGGAGCGTATCGCCAATGGCGAGTACCCCCTGAACGCGGAGAGCATTGCCGACCGCTTCATGGAACTTGAGAACCTGCTCGAGGAGTAACGCCGTGTCCGATCATGCGCGCGCCCTGGCCGACACCATCGACGAACAACTCTCGCTGATGCAGGAGCTGAACGTTCAGCTCGAGAAGGAGCAGGACGCGCTGGTGGTACGTGACATGGAGACACTGCAATCGGCATTGAGCCGCAAGGTGGATCTTCTCGGCGCCATCGAGACCAGCGAGAACCGGCGTCTGGCACTGCTGGAGGCCATGACTGGTGCTCACGACGTGAACGCCATCACGACCGCCCTCGAAACGCTGGAGGACCCGGAACCGGTTCAGGCGCAGTGGTCGGAGTTGCTTGACGAACTGCAGCGGTGCCGCGCCATCAACGAAGCGAACGGCCGGGTCATCCAGCAGCAGCAGTACGGTGTGCAGCGGACGATCGATCTGCTCCAGGGAGACGATGCACCCGCACCCCAGACGTATGGACCCGGCGCCGCCTCCGCCCCGCCGGAGAACCGTGGCGGCCGCGAGATCAGCCGCGCCTGACCCGCTCCCGCTTCGACACCGGTCCAGCCACCACGCTGCGTTTATTCCGGGCAAAAAAAACCCGGCCGCATTGGAGGGGCCGGGGGGCGCATATGGGGACAGGGTGCGCCAACGCGAGAAGCACTTCAGCAGACAACCACAATAAAACTCAATATGACCTTAACTTGAGTACAAGGTTAGTACAGTTTTAACCTTCGTGCAAACCTTGTAAAAGGAAAATACATAGCTACGGCTGTTGCCCCTGCAAAACCCGGCAAGAATAAAAGAGTTGTACAGGATTAGCGTTGGCTATGCTGTGGCGGAGGCCTGCGGCGAAGGGCGTTGACCACCCCAACAAGCACCAGAAGAACCACGAACCAGAACGCAAGCGACAGCACGGCCGACCAGAACACGTAGGATTCCATGGTGAAGCCAAAGCCATGGCGGATCACCACATCCGGCCAGGTGCGCGCCAGCCAGTCCATGAACGTGGCGCCGGGCCAGAGCAACACGTATTGCCACCAGGTCAGCGGAAGCTTGTGGAACACGGTCTCTCCTGAAGTGCTGCGTTTCCTGTCAGTTTATCAGCCCTGGTGTCGGCCGAATCGCGAGGCGGCGATCAACGCCAGTAGAAAGACGGCGCCGAGCAACAGGAAGCTCCACTGGAAACCGGCGACGTAAGCCTGCCGATAGAGATCCGGCGGCAAAGCGGCAAGCCCGCCGGCGACAGCCTCACGCCCTGCAACGGCCTCGACCTCACGCACCGCACGCCAGTCCAGCAACACCGACAACGACGTCACACCAAGGGCGCCGCCGAGCTGTTGCGCAAAGTTCAGGGCCCCGGCTCCCTGCGCGGTGCTGGTGAGCGGCAGGCGCGACAGTGAGCCGGTGTGGATCGAGGGCATCCCCAGGCCGAGGCCAAGACGGCCCAATGCCACCCAACCCATGACCGCAAGCAGTCCGGTCCCGGGGCCGGCAACCCCCATGGCGACGCAGGAGGCGGCCATGATGATGAGCCCTGCCACGATGGGAACCACCGCACGCATGCGGTCCGCCAGCATGCCGCCCAGAGGGAATGCCGCCGCCATCACAAGGCCAGCCGGCATCAGCACCACTCCGGCTGCGGTGGGCGTCATTCCCTGGATCTCCTGCACGAACAGCGGGATGAGGTAGGTGGAACCGAAAAGGCCCGCCCCGAACAGCAGCGCAATGGTCGAACCGGCGGCAAAGGCCGGCACCCGGTACAGACGCGGGTCCAGCAACGGGTCCCGTGCCAGCAGCTGCCGCGCGACGAAACCGATCGCCAGCACAGGCACGAGCGCCAGGGCGGCCAGCACCGGTGCGTGCGTCCAGCCGAGCCGTTGCCCGCTAACCATGGCCCACAGCAGTGCCGTCACGGCAATCGCCAACACCATGACACTTAGCCAGTCCAGCTGCGGCCGGCGACCGGATACGCGCCCCCGGGGCACGAAGAACAGTGCCAGCACGCCCCCTGCCACCGCCGTGGGCGCCGGCAACAGCATGACCGCGCGCCAGCCGGTGAGGTCCACCAGGACGCCACCGATGGCGGGACCAACGGCAGGGCCAAGAATGACGCCGAGACCGAACAGGCCGACGCCGAGGCCGCGCTGGCGCTCCGGGAACACCTGGTAGATCAGCGTAATGGCGAGGGGCTGCAGCAGCCCGGCCACCAGCCCCTGGAGCACGCGGGCAAGTATGACCAGTTCCAGCGTGTTCGCCAGGGCACCCAGCAGCGACGCAAGCACGAACACCGCCATGCCGGCGACGTAGACCCGACGCATGCCGAACCGCTGCAACGCCCAGGCATTGAGCAAAATGGCGGTGGTCATGGCCGCCAGGAACCCGGTTGACAGCCAGTGCGCCTCGCTCTGTCCCACCTGGAACACGCCCATGACGTCCGGGATCGCCACGTTGACCACGGTGGTGGCAACGGCCGTGGAAAGCGTTCCGAGCATGACGGCCGCGAGTGCCAGCCATTTGTACGCTGGTCCGTAGCGTTCGAACAGGCTGGTCACTTCATGCCGCACACCGGGTCTCCACCGCGAAAACGCGGTCAAACATACGGCAAGCAGTGACTGACCGCAAAGTCAGCCCGGCTGCGCGGGCACGGCAACCGCCATCAGGCAACGGCCTCGGCCGCGTCGAGAAACACACAGCTCAGACCGCCTTCCTCGTCCACACCGAGTTCCATGGCAGCCGGCACATCGCCTTCGGCCATGAGTGCGAGCAACTGCCTGGCCACGGACGGCAGCAGGCGCTGGTCGATCACCGCTTCCACCTGCCGGGCACCGGTCTCCCGTCCCTCGCACTGCGCGGCAATCCTGTCCACCACATCCGGCGCACAACGCATGGCCATACCGTGCTCGTCCTGCAGCCGGCCAGCCAGGGCATCCAGCTTCAGCGCCACGATGCTGCGCAGGCCCGCGTGATCCAGGGGCCGATACGGGACCACCTGGACCCGGGAGAGGAACGCCGGCGGCAGCGCACGCCGCACCTCCTGCCACGCCAGATCGGCAAGCTCGCCGTCGGTGGCGCCGGTTTCAGTCTGCACGGCGTCGAGAAGAGACTCGCTGCCGAGATTGGACGTGAGCAGGATGACGGTGTTGGTGAAATCCACCTCCCGCCCTTCCCCGTCGCGCATCACACCCCGGTCAAAGACCTGATAGAAGAGATTGAGAACGTCGGGATGCGCCTTCTCCGCCTCGTCCAGGAGCACGACGCTGTAGGGGCGCTGCCGCACCGCCTCGGTGAGCACACCACCCTCGCCGAAGCCGACATAGCCGGGAGGTGACCCTTTCAGCTGCGAGACGGTATGCGCTTCCTGATACTCACTGAGATTGATGGTGATCAGCGCCCGCTCGCCACCGAACAGCTGATCGGCGAGCGCCCGCGCCGTCTCCGTCTTGCCCACGCCGCTCGGGCCGGTGAGGAGAAACACGCCCATGGGCTGGTCGCGGCGCAGCAGCCCCGCTTTGGCGCTGCGCAGGGTCTGGCCGATGGTCGCGAGCGCACCGTCCTGTCCCACGACGCGGTCAGCCAGGGCACTCTCCAGTGCCAGTACGGCATCGAGCTCGTCCCGGAGCATGCGGCCCAGCGGCACACCGGTCCAGTCAGCAACGACGGCAGCCACCGCGGCGGCATCCACTTCTCCGTGGACCAGTGCCCGACCCTTCTGGCTGCGGGATAACGCGTCACGGGCCGAACGGGCCTGCGCCGCATCGGCATCGACCGCCTGCAGCATCCGGACCTGCTGGTCTTGCACTTCCCATTCCGCACGCACGCGGCCGAGTTCCTCCTCCTCCGCCGTCAGTGCTTCGCGCAGCGCTGCCAGCAGGCGTGGGTCGGTCTCCAGCCCGGCCGCCGCCTGCTCGTCCAGCCCGTCGAGGCGCTGACGCAGTGTGGCCGTGCGCTCGCGATGGATGTCCATGGACGCCGGCGGCGCACTCTGGCTGAGGCACACGCGCGATGCGGCGGTGTCCAGAAGGTCCACGGCCTTGTCCGGCAGTTGCCGTCCGGGGATATACCGCACCGAGAGGTTCACCGCCGCCGTGAGGGCGTCATCGGTAATGCGCACGCCGTGATGGGCCTGGTACGGCGCCTTCACCGCCGCCAGCATGTCCAGCGCCGTGTAGGCGTCCGGCTCGTCTACCTTGACCATCTGGAAGCGCCGCGCCAGCGCCGCATCCCGTTCGAAGTACCGCTTGTACTCGGACCAGGTGGTGGCGGCAATCATGCGCACCTCACCCCGTGCCAGCGCCGGTTTGATCAGATTGGCAGCGTCTCCGGTACCGGCCTCGCCCCCGGCGCCGATCAGGGTGTGCGCTTCGTCGACGAAGAGGATGGTCGGCGCTCGAGCCGCGGTCACATCCGCGAGCAGCTGCTTGAGTCGCTTCTCGAACTCGCCCTGGACACTGGCGCCCGCCTTCAGCTGCCCCAGATCCAGCACCCGGATCCGCACGCCGTGCAACGCCTCGGGCACGTCGCCACGGGCGATACGCAGCGCCAGCCCCTCAACGACGGCGGTCTTGCCCACGCCCGGCTCGCCGACCAGGATCAGATTGTTCTTGCGCCGCCGAAGCAGGATGTCGGCAACAGCGCGAACCTCGACGTTGCGGCCGATGACCGGGTCGATTCCGCCGGCTTCCGCCGCGGCCGTGGCATCGAAGGTGTACCGGTCAAGTGCGCTGTCTCCGGCGTTCCCTGCCGTGTCCGCCCGAGGGTTGACCGGCTCCTGCGCCTGCTGCCGACGGGTTGGCGCGTCGCGCCGGAGACGCTCGACATCCACCGCGGCGAGCAGCGCCGGGAGCGCGCCGCCCGGCATCCGCTGACACTGCTCGACCAGTGCGTCCAGCAGTGCGTGGCCGTCAATCCCGTTGCCCCCGTAGTGGAGTTCGGATGCGAGCAGCGCGCGTTCCAGCCACTGCAGCAACGGGTGCGAGAATGCCGGCTTGCCGCCATGGCCGCTGCGCAGGCGCTCCAGCGCCGTCATGAGTGCGTCCCAGACCGCATCGGGATCACCGCCGCACCCCTCCAGGGCAGCCGCAAACAGTGTCGCGCGCTCCTTTTTCTTCAGCAGTTTCACCACCACATGTTCGACATGGATCTCGTAATCGGTGCGTGCCCCGGCGAAGGCGGCACCGGCCTCCAGGGCCCGGGCGCACTCGCCGTCCAGCCGTTCAACAATCTGCCTGATTCCGTTGGCGCTCATGGATTCTCCTTGATCAACAGTCGTGTTCACTCGGGCCAGCGGCTCCGGCTTGGGTCATGCGAACGGGCGTGTCCCGGGGCACGTAATCACCGAGCCAGGCGGACACACCCAGTGCCCTGGCATCCCTGCCCAACAACCATGGCCGGCGGGGCCCCCGGCGCACCATCACTTCGATATCCACCCGATGGCCATGGCCCAGGTAGTCACCCAGCCAGCGCCGCAATGTCCGGCCCCGCTCGCTGCCCGGACCAAGCCCGACGGCCGCGACCTCGTCGGTGGGCCCGACACGCACCAGCATTCGGCCGCTGCCGACGGCCAGCGTTCGCCCGAGGCAGAGATCCTCACCCAGCACCGGCCCGCCGGCGCGGCCCAGACCTGCCTGGGCCTGCGGCAACCGGAACCGCACCGGTTGGCGATCCCGGACTTCGACGCGGGCGTGACCGGTGATGCGCTGAACCAGCCCGCGCACCCCGGCGCAGGTGGGCTGCCGCCCCTGGAACAGATCCAGTCCTCCGGCGGCCGTGATACCGCTCCCGGCACGCGCCGCCAGCGTCGCAAACGCGCGGGCCCAGCCCGCATGGGCCGGATGCCCGTCCGTGGCACGCCAGCCCGCGGCCAGCGCGGCGTGGACGCGGCCATTGAGCCAGTCCAGAAAACCCCGTACCCGGTCACCGCCTGCATCGTGCGCCTCCGACGCGGCGGCGTCGATCCAGTAGTGGGGCAAGGGCGAGTTGCAGCCGTGGAGCGCGAAGAGATCCGTCTCGATCACGACGCGACCGTGTTCGTCGAGGCTGCAGCGGCGAATCTCGCCGGCGGGAAACGTGAGATCGGACGACGGCCGGATGACGTAGCCGCCGGCACCCCCCTCACCCACGGGACGCAGCCCGGCGCGCTCCAGCAACAGCACCGCCTGTCGGAGGCTGAAGGCGTGCCCCGACTGCAGCAGGTCGCGCACCAGGGGCATCGCCGTCTGCCCTACTGCGTCGTCCACAGGGTCTCCTCGCCGCCCGGTTCAACGGCGACGCGCGTTGTCACATAACGGTCCACGGGCGCCCACTCCTGAAACAGGCTATGCAGCAATTCACCCAGCAGTGCCGCCTCGCCCGCGTTGAGCAGCCTCCGCCCGTCCACCGCGACCCGAATCTCCAGCCCCTGCTCTAGCACCCCACGTCGCAGGCGTCCGGTTGCCGAGCAGGTGACCTCCCGGACCGCCTCGATACGCGCCCTCGCGTCGGTGCCCTCCGTGCGATCGAGGCTGGCCAGCAGCGCGCGGATGGCGGGCCCCGTGGCCAGCCGCTCGAGATCGGTCCTGGCAAGCGCGGTCAGCGCCTGAAACGCCGCATCACGCGCCGGAGGGGATCGGTACGGCGTGGGGCGGCGCAGGCTGGTGACGCCGATACCATCCGGTAGCTCGGCGGCGGGCTGGTCCACGTCGCCCTTGCTCAGGTGAAGGCGGGGAATGGCACCGTGGGAGTAGAGTATGTCGGTGGAGACGGTCTCCAGCCCCGCGGCGCCGTCGTCTTCGAGAACGACGCTCAAGACCGGTGTTCCGGTGCCGTTATCCCGACGCTTGACGCGAAACAGGCGCTGTTTCTCCGGCGCAAAATCCCACTCCCAGAGAGGGACAAAGGGGGCAACCACACGCCTGTCCATGGATCGCCCTACAGCGGCAAGCACCTGGTGCACCACCCTCGCACCGACCCCGTCGGCGCTCGCCTTCACCAGGCACTCCGTCGCCCGGTGACCAAGACGCAGCGGGTCGGACCCGCCGCGCACCAGGTTCACCGCCGGCACGCAGTTGCAGCGGATCAGCCCGTCCCGACCCTCGACCGGGGTCGGCGGCGTGGCGTTCAGGAGCACCCGAACCTCCATCCGAGCGCAGTCATGGTCACGATGCAGCGTTTCCAGCCCGTAAAGCCGGATGCAATGCAGCGTCTCCCGTGCCATGAAGAAGTGCTGCAGCCGCTCCAGCGCCGGGCTCCCGGGAATCGTACCTTCCACCCGCTCGGCACGCGGAGCGGGGTACCACGGGGCAATGGCGCCACCGCCGCCCAAACGGTGCCAGCCGGTATCATGCCCGACCCGGGCCTCGACCGCGCTCACCTGCGCGGTGAGCCCATGCCGGAGCGCGTGGGCCAGCGCCGGCTCGGCATCAATGAACAGATCCAGCGCGTCCAGTGGAGGCAGTGCCTCGGCCCCGTCGGCACGCAGGGTCAGGCGCAACTCACTGCGCCCTTCGCCCGCGTCCACCCACGTTGTGCTGGCGGCGCGCAACGGCCGAACAACCGTGTCGAACAATGTCACGAAAGGAACCCGCACGCGCGTGTCACCGGCGGGCTGCGAGAGGACCCGCGCTCCGGCCAGCAGTGTCACGGCCCCCGGCTCGCCGTCGCGCGCACGGAACTGCAGCACGGTGGTGCTGGGGAACGGCTCGACCAGTTCGGGCGCCGTGCAGGCGAGCAACTGGTCGTGAAAATCACTCAGCGAGGCGTCGATCTCGTGCCTGACACCAGCTGTCAGGTAAGCAACCCCTTCCAGAAGGCGTTCCACGTAGGGATCCCGGTCATGGACCTCGTCCAGGTTGAGCATGCGCGCCTGTTCGGGGTTGGCATGGGCGAACGCCTGCCCCGATTCGGCCAGTCGCTGCATCTCCAGATCAAACGCGCGCTTCATGTCCATCGGACAGCTCCTGATCAAGCACCGCCGGTACGCCGCTCTCCCTCAGCCCGAGAGAGAGCCTCACCGGCTCTCCGGAGGCGAGGGATGCACTGACACGCAGACTCACCACAAACCCGCGCTCCGGGCATCCGGGCTCGACGGTCACCGCAACATCGCGTATCCGCGGCTCGTACGCCCGGACAAGACGCCGCACATCCTCGCCCAGGGCGGTGGAGACATAGGGGATATCGGTATACAAGGCGGGCAACGCCGGCGCGCCGTAATCGGGCATATGCACGAGGCTGCCCTGGCGTGCACTGATCAACCGCCGGATGTGCCCCCGGACGCTGGCGATCTGCGACTGCGGCGCGGTCACCACCCGCGCGTCCACCGGCGTGCCATCATCGAACCGCCCCAGCAGGACATCCAGAACTCCGGCCTTCATCGCACTCTCCCTGCGCGGAAGCAGGGGCGGGAAACCACCCGCCCCTGCCGGGTTCCTACCGCCCCTCGGTCCAGGAATCGGAGAACTCGATGTTGCCGTCCACGTACGCCCAGGTGATGCGACCGTAACGGATCGCAACCTCTTCCATGTGCGGGAAGCGTTCCTTGTCCGTTTCCTTGACGTTGTGCATGACCGGCTTGACCGACGTGATCTTCACGTCGTTGAGGGTGTGCCGGAAGTACTCCTTCTCGTTGCCGGTCTCGTCGATCTGATACCAGCTGAGGGTCAGCTCCTCCAGCGTCTGCCCCTTGCTGCACGCCTTGTAGAGGTAAGGCGATGCACTGTCGAACGACTTCGTGAAGACGAACGGCTCGTGCTTGCGGGTTCCGGTCAACGCGCCGTTGTCGCTGTCCGTGGGAATCCGCAGCTCGTGCTCGAAGCCGAGCACTTCAATGCTGCCTTCCCGGTCGGCAATGCTCACCGATCCCTCGATCTCATTGCCCTGATCATCCTTAAGCCACATGTAGGCCGGAATCGCCATGGTCCTTCTCTCCTTTTCCTTGAGTTCACCGAAACGTTGAATCGGGCTTACGCCCTGCTATCCGCAGCCCGGACCGGACCGCGAATCCGTTGGCACACACGGGCGTGCCTTTATGTTGGCAGTTGCGACACCAGCGACAGCTTGAGATCGATCCCCTCGATCTGGAAATGCGGCATCACCGACATGCTGACGCGGTAATACCCGGGGTTCTCCGGAATCTCTTCCACCTGGACCACGCCCTCACGCAGTGGCCGGGAGGCCACCAGGTCGGGATCCGGGTTCTGCATCTTGGTCACCAGCCCCTGCACCCACTCGTTGAGCTCGTTCTCCAGATCCTGGCGGCTCTTGGCGGAACCGATGTTCTCGCGCTGCAGAACCTTGAGGTAGTGCGCCAGCCGCGAGACCAGAAAGATGTAGGGCAGGCGCGAGTTGATGCGGGCGTTGGCAGTCGCCACGGCGGTGGAGTACTGCTGCGGCCGCTGGCTGGAGTTGGCCGAGAAGAAGCACGCGTAGTCGCTGTTCTTGTAATAGCTCAGCGGAATGAAGCCCTCGTTGGCGAACTCCAGCTCCTTGTTCTCGGAGATGAGCACCTCGGTGGGCGTTTTCACCTGAGAGCCGCGGCCGACGTCGTAGACGTGGATGGGCATCTGCTCCAGCCTACCACCCGCTTCCGGGCCCCGGATGTTCACGGTCCAGCCGTACTCCTTGAACGAGCGCGCCATGTTCGAGGCGAAGGCGAAGCTGGCATTGCCCCACAGGTACTTGTCGTGGTTCTCGCCGGTGACATCCTCCTCGTAGTCGAAGGAGCGCAGCGGATTGCTCTCCCCATAGGGCAACCGCAGCAGGAACCGGGGCATGGTCAGGCCCACGTAGCGGGAATCCTCGGTATCGCGGAACCCCCGCCAGCGGGTGTACTCCGCCTTGTCCAGGTAGCTGGAGATATCGGGAATCTTGAAGACATCGTCCACGGACTCCTTGCCGAAGAACTGCCGGCCCACGGCACCGATGAAGGGGCAGTGGGCCGCCGCTGCGATACGCGAGATTTCGGTCAGCAGCGTGATATCGGACGCCGAGCAGTCGAACTCGTAATTGGAGACCATGGCGGACATGGGTTCGCCACCGGGCGTGTCGTACTCCTGGACGTAGACATGCTGGTAGAGCCCGGACTGGGTGATATCGGTGACGTCCTCCAGCTCCTCGGCCAGATCCTCCTTGCTGACATCCAGCAGCTCGAGCTTGATGTTCGCCTTGGGGTCGCTGCGCTCCACCAGGAAGCGCAGGCTCCGCCAGTCGGACTCCACCTTCTGGAACTCCGGATGGTGGAAAACGGCATCGAGCTGTTCGCTGACAGCCGCATCAATGCGCGCGATATACTCGTCGAGCAACGTCTTGTCGATGCGCTCTACGGACTCGCCGCTCTCGCTGGTGAGTTCCAGAAAGACCTGCAGCGCCGCTGTCAGCCGGTCCTCGAAGGGGATGTCCGCCATCACGGTGGAATCCTGGAACGTACCGATATCCAGATCACCATTGATAGGCTGGATCTCCGCAAGCTCGCACAGACGGCTGTAGCTGCCCATGGGCTCTGTGGTGGTCTTCGCCGCCGCGGCGGCCGTTTGCTCCTGCGTCGACATGGTGTTTCTCCTGCTCACTCGCTGGCGGTGTCGGTATTGAGGGGGGCAGCGTCCTTGAGCTCGCCCATCACCTGCTCGAGTTCCGGCTGATTCTGGACAATGCGCTCAAGCTCCCGGCGGAAACGGGCGTTGTCCAGCACGTTGGACTTGAGGTCCTTGAGCAGATTGCGCATGGCCAGCATGTTGTTCACCTGTGGAATCTGGCGCGCCACTTCCTCGGGGGTGAATGCCCTGTAACTGTCGAAGGTGAGATCCACCTTGATGTCGGAGCTGTCCTTCTTGAGGGTGTTCTCCACCGTGGCCTCGACCCGGGGCGAGAGCGTGCCCAGCACCGAGTCCAGGTTGTTCTTGTCGATGGAGATCCTCTCTCGCTCGAGGATGCGTCCTTCGCCCTTGCCGTTGCTGTAGTCGCCCAGCACCAGCATCTTCAGCGGCAGCTCCAGCGTCTTCTTCGCCCCGCCGGTGTCAACATCAAGGGTGATGTTGACGCGGGATTTCGGCACTTCGTTTTGATAGCTTCCCATCGTTACTGCTCCTTTCGGGTGTACTGTCCTCGGTTAACCCCGCAAACAGGCATGCCGGCTACTGGAACCCGGCCGCCGCCTCCACATCGGTCAGCGCAACTCTGGCCTTGAGCGCGGCCATGCGCTGCCTGATCTCGTCGCGCCCCAAGGCAGCGCCGCCCTTTGGCGGGTGCCTGAGGGCCAGTTGCATGGTTCGCCACACCTCCAGTGCGAACTCGGGATCCCACCGGGTGATGCCCCGCCGCTCCATGTCCGTGTCCAGCTCGTCCAGCAGTGGCAGGGCGAGGTCGCTGCGCCCGGCGTCAATGCAGACCTTGGCGCGACCCAGGGTCAGGAGGGCACGCTCGCGATCGTTGCGGCACGCCACCACGTCCAGCAACCGCATGGCTGCGCCAAGCCCTTCGGCACGTACCGCCGTGCGGGCGTCCCCGAGGCGCTGGACAAGATCCGGTTCGTTGGCCTCGCTGGCGTCAACTCCCCGGACTCCTGCAAGCCACTTGGCGATATCCGGTGGCACCATGGGCTGTTCGTCGGCGAAGCGCAGCTGGGGCAGATCCGGCACGCGGGTCAGCAGATCGGCAGTGGCGGCGCGGATGGCGCGGGCGATGTCGGGTCGCCCCATCTCCATGGCCGCCTGATCGGCCCACGCCTGAATGCACATGGCGAGATGACCACCCGGCTCAAGGAACGCGTTCTCGCAGGCGATGAACGCGTCGTCCCAGGCGCCCTGGTCCAGCTTGGCGCGAACGGCGTCCAGCGCCTGTGGCCGCGGCGGCTGGATCTGGGTGACACCCGCCTCCGCGGCCAGCGCATCGAGCCCCGACCACTTCCACGCCCGCGCGAGGCCGACCATGCGACGCCACTCCCCTTCCTTGCGCAGATAGTCCAGGGCGCTTTTCAGCTGGCGGTTGAGATCCCGCTCGGACGCGGGCTTTGCCGCCTCGTCGTGCTTCTCTTTCTGCGCAGCCCGCTGACGGTTCTCGGCCGCACGGCTGGTCGCCAGCCGCGCCTCCGTCCAGTCGCGTAGCGGGCGGAACGACGGCGGCACATCCAGGCGTTCCGCGAGAGCCTCGCCGAGGGCTTCCAGGGCGTGCTGCACCCCCTTGAGGCTGTTCCTGTCCTCCCGGTCGCCAGCGAGGTCGAGGAACGCCACCATGCGATCGTGGGCCAGCCACTCCAGTGCCGACACACGCCCCTGGAGCCGCTGTGGGTGAATGGTCTCCCAGTACTGGTTCACGGCCGCGTGCACCGCACCCAGCCCCTCCCGCAAACCGGCAAGCCCCCGCTGGTGGAGCTCAGCCAGGCAAAGGTAACCGAGCACCCGCAGGTCTTTCCCTTCGTGCGCCAGCCGCTCCGCGGCGAGTTCACTGACCCGCTCGTAGTCATTGCCGCTAAGCTTCTGCACTTCCTCTTTCAGCGCGGCGAACCGGATGCCGTGCTTTGGATCATCACCGGCATCACCGGAGTCATGATCCGGCAGCGGGGCAAGCACCCGGGCCGACAGCCTTTCCACGTCTTCGCGGGCGTCTGTCACGACGCACTCCTTGTGCTCTGCAGCACGGCGAGCAGCCCGGACAGGGTGTCCGGCGCACGCAGCGAGGCGACGCGCTGTGCCGGAACCCCGTCGGGCAGCAATGAGGCGAGGGGCGTCAACGACAAGGCCTCCGCGCGCTGCTCCGGATCGAGAAGGTGGGTCATACAGGTCGTCGGCGGCAGACCGACGAACGCCGCGATGGCAACGTCATCCGCGGAGCCGTGCGGCACCATTGGCCAGACCAGACTCAGTGGCGGACACCGGTCCTCGCCGGAGACGGCCTCAATGGCCCGGACCCAGAACAGTGCGCCGGTCTCGGCACCTGCGGACGTCGCGGGCAAGGCCAGCCCGCCCCGCCGGCGAACCATGGCAGTATCGCGCAGGAGGTCGAGCCGCCGGCGCAGGTCCTCCATCAGAGCCTGACCACCATTGGCGGCCCCGGCGCCGCTCAGGGAAGCACTGACGTCAGCGAGGGGACGATCCGCGAGCGCACGCCGCCAGTTTCCGCGCACGGGCCGCTGACCTGGAGTCAGCGCCTCCAGCTCCCGACGGACCCCGTCGGCATCCAGGGTGGCGGTGGCCGCCTCGGCGAGCCCGGACAGGGCAGGGAAGAAGTCCAGTTGCGCCCCAAGGATCTCGGATGGCAGATAACCGGACCCCTGACCGGGAACCACCCGAAACACGACAAAGGGGTACTCGCGCCCGGTGCGATCCACTCCTGCACGCAACAGGCCGAGCACGCTCTCGCCGGTGTCCCGTGGCGACATCAGGAAGCACACCGGCTGGCAACGCCCGAGCACGGCGCCACCGTCACCCGCGGCGGCGGAACGAAAGCCCTGCTCGAACCAGCGCTCGACGGCGGTCACGGCAGCGCCAACCACGTTCCAGCGAACGAAGTCACCGTGCGAGGGCAGTTTCCCGAAGTAGCCCGTGGTCACACTCTGCGGGCCATTCGCCGATCCGTGGCTCAATGGAGTCATTCCCTATTACACTCCCTTGCCCATCAAATGGCCCACTCCAGGGCCTTACCGTGTCATGTTCCCCGGAAGATCGAAGCGCGACAGATCGCCCCAGTGCAGGACCGGGCTTCGCCGCTGAGTGCGTATCTCCAGTTCGAACGGGCGGTGCTCGGCTGCGTTGTCGTCATGCAGATTCCACTGCCCCACGAACTCGGAACCGCTTTCCCGCTCCAGACTGTCTGCCTCGACAAGCAGCCGGAACAGCGCCCAGTTACCGCGGAAACGCAGCTCGGCCGACTCACCGGTGACACCGGATACCACGGCAAGCCGGGCGCCACGATGGTCGCCGTTCCCCGGCCACTCGAACGCGTGCCAGGACTCCGGCTCGTTGCGATACCGCAGCTGGTGGCCATTGGCGTGCAGCCGCATGTCGGTGAGGTCGGGGTTCGACCCTGGCAATACCGTGTACGACAGATTCAAGTGCGGCTCATCGCCGAACAGCGTCTCTGTGATGTCCTCCGCCTGGGTCAGGCTATACAGGAACCGGGAGGAGAACCCGAGCCCCTGCCCAAGCCACGTCCGGCCCTGCCAGCCTCCCCCGCTCCGACGCACGAACGCATCCAGATCATCTTCGACGAACGCCCAGAGCACGCCGTCACCGGGCCGGAAGAATGATTCGAAGTCGCCGGTGGCGACGTCCGAGCCCTCGCGACTCAGCGGGAACCGGTTCTGCAGATCACTGCGGTAACGCGCGACCACCTGCTGCTGCCACCGGTCCTCCAGGTGACTCCGGGACTGCGCCAGAACGCGACGCCATGTGCGCTCCAGGGGCATGATCAGGGCCGGTTGCATCGCCACCCGCACATCGTGGGACACGTCGGCCAGAATCCGCCCGGTTTCACGGTAGGCATCGTATACCCCGAGGCCGACCCCGTTACCGGCAATCACATTCGCCGCGTACTCGGCGCTATCCTCCCCGGGATCCGAGGCGACCGAGAGCACCTCGACCTCTTCCTGCAACGATTCCACGCCCGGGGCATAGCGACCCAGCGCCTCGGGCATGCCGTGATCCTCGTTCTCGCGCAGCAGACGCAGCATCTCCATGCCGCGCATGTCGTGGCGGAACCGGCCCGTTGCTTCCATGCCTGCCGCATCGGCAGACACTTCCGCGAGCCCGGAGGGCCCATGGTTGGCGACATGCTGGTAAATGCCCTGGTACAGCGCAGCCAACGGACCATCGTCACGTGACAGACGGTCCAGCCGGGAGGCGACATCCCGCAACGATCCGAAGCCACTTGGCGCGACACTCTCGATGAAATCCAGCCACGCGCTGACGAAATCCTCGATGTAAAGCGCCTCGATGGACTCACGGATGTCGTCTCGGCGGGCACGGCTCATCTCGCCGGCATCATCGCGGGCGGTCACCCAGTCGCGCTCGGCCTGGTCACTCAGGAGTTCGTCAATGCGCGCTTCGAAGAAGTCATCCCAGACCCCGCCCGCGAACGCCCCTGAGACCCGCTCGTCGGCGTCCCAGAACGCCCTGCTGCGGCCGTCGACCAGGTCATGCAGGCCCACCGGGTCGTGCCGGTTCCCCGCCTCCCCGAGAATGCGGTGGTAGAGGTCCCCCGCCCGGGTGCGCACGGCCAGGTCACGCCGTGCATCATCGACAAGGGCCTCGTCTGCCGCCATCCAGCCTTCGCCCGTCACTGCATCAAGCAAACCACCTTCGAGCGTGAGCACGAGGCTGTCCTCCAGCGCCCGCAGCTGTGACCGGCGCAGTTCGAAACCCCGGCTTGCCGCCCAGTAGACGGCCAGGCGTGGGCCGGCCAGGTCGGGGTCGAGCCGCTTGGGCTCCGAGGACATCATGAGATGGGCGGCGAGCGTGTCACGGTAGCGTTCCCTGACCGCTTCCCGGCCGCTGTCATCGAGCGTGCCCCAGCGGTCGTTGAGTCGGCCGATGCCGGCAACCAGCTCCGCAGTCGCGTCGTCGAGGATGACGTCGACCACCATCCGCCGCATGAACGGCTCCAGGGTGGCGAGCTGCCGCTCCAGTGTCCCGGCGCGCAAGCGGTCCCGCCAGCGCGGTTCATCCCGCAGCGACCGCAGCTCCGCCCAGTGGCTGTGCAGCCCCGCCAGCGCCGCCATGACTTGGCGTTCGCTGGCCTGTTCATCCAGCATTACCTCACGCGCCTCCTCGACCCGTTCGCGGCCGACCTCCGTCATGGCTGCATCGCGCTCCGCGGCCACGGCGAACAGACCGAGAGCGCCTGCGACCACCGCACCGCAGGCACAGAGCGTGGCCCCCTTGAGGCTGCGCTGGGTCAGAAGACGGCGCCGGTCAGGGCGAACCAGATTGGCAAGCGGCAGCACGGCATCGGTGAGCAGCCCCTTGATGAAATACGCGCGGGTATCGTTGTCGGCCCGTTCAACGGTCTCGTCGGCATCCTCCATGAAGGCGGATTGCAGGCGCCCGTGGATTCGGCGCAACGGGGCTCCACCCTGGGTGCCGCTGGTGAGGTATACGCCCTCGAAGTGCGGGACCTCGCGGTACGGATCCTCGCGCACCAGGAGGTCCAGCAGTTCGCCGAGCGGGGCGCAGGCGGACCGGAACTGAGCCGGGAACCCGAAGGTGTCGATCCGGCGCGCCAGATTCCGTTGCATCGACACCTTGCGAAGGCGCAGCGCACATAACCGCCTGTGCAGAGCGCCAAGCACGGCGCCGACCGCAGACTGGCGATCCGCGCTCTCGCCCGGTGCGTGCGAGAGAGACACGCCCCAGGCCTGAGCGCGCTCCTCCTCGGACAGATCCTCGAAGAAGGGCTCAAAGCCCTCGATGCGGTCCGCCTGCGTCAGGACCAGATACACGGGGAAACGCACCCGCAGCGACCGGGTCAACTCATCCAGCCGATCCCGCATGATGGTCGCATGCCGCCGGATCCCGTCGCCGTCGGCAGTCAGCAGATCGGGCAGCGGCAGCGTCAGCAACACCCCGTTGATCGGCCTCCTGGGGCGGTGCTGGCGCAGCAGATCGAGAAAGGCAAACCACTCCGGGCGATCATCCGGCTCCGAAGTGTAACGGCCGGCGGTATCCAGAAAGATCGCCTGATCGGACAACCACCAGTCACAGTTGCGCGTCCCGCCGAACCCGCGCTGGCGCAGGGCCTCCTGGTCGTCGTAGGGGAAATGCAGGCCGGACTCCCGGATCAGCGTGCTCTTGCCCGCCGCCGGTGGGCCGATGACCAGATACCATGGCAGCGTATACAGCCCTTTGGCCCAACCGGAGGTGCCGAGGCGGCTGGCTTTCAGTGCCTGAACACGCTCGTCCACCTGCCGGGACAACAGTTCGATGTCCGCTTCCTGCTGGGACGGTGCCTGCTCGCCCATGGCGTCGACCATGCGTCGCCCACGGCGGTGTTTGACCAGAGCAACGATGCCGGCGATGACCGCCCCGGTCACCAGGACGACAGCCACGATCACACCCCGCTCCACCAGGCCGGGGAATCCCGCATGGGGGAGGACGAACCACAGGAGCAGACCCGCGAGCACGAGCGCGATCAACACGCTGCCGGCCGCCGAGAGGAGAAACTTCTTCAGATTGCGTGCGATCCATGCCATGACGTTTCACCGGCGCTCAGCCGTCCTCCCCGCGCCCGAAGAGTTCAATGTGCGTTTCGCGGATGTCCTGTGCCGCCGCCTCCACTTCACTGGCCGTGGCACCCAGGTAGTAGAGATGGCTCAGCCCGACTGCCGCCACGGTCGCCACGGCGATGGCCCAGTACGGCACCCGTGCGCCCGCCCGCCCCACTTTCTGGGTGAACGTGAGCCGTTCCGGGGACAGGCGGGGATCCGGTTGCCCACGGACGTCTTCGATCTGTGCGTGCAGATCCATCTGCAGCACCATCAGCCGTTCCGGCTCCTGAAACGCGTAGGCGCCCTCGAAACCAAGGTGCAGACACGCGCAGTAGACCTCGATGAGAGCAATGTTGCGCTCGGGCTCGCGCCGTAGTTCGCCCAACCGGTCGAAGAACTTCTGCCCGGCCGTCTGCTCGCCGAACAGTTCCAGCTGCAGGGGGTGAGCCATCCATTCGGCGCGCCCGTCCCACTCCGAGGCGATCACCGCCTCATCGACATATGCCACCACCGCGAAACGCGCAGACTCGACATCCGCGAGCGCAAGCCTGTTTTCGAGCCCGCAGCGGTCAAGGCCATGGAGTGCCTCCACCACGGACGCACGAAAGGCATCAAACGGGCCGGCCCGATCCGGCCGCGTGCGCAGCGGCGCCACCATGGCGAACACGTCGCTGGCCGCGTCGAGCAGCGGATTCACCGCGTCCCGATCCTGCTGGTTCATGGTCACCTCTCCGTGGTCTAGCCTTCGTGCACCGACACCATCTCGACCCGCGCATCACGAAACGCTGCGGGCATGTAAAGTGCGAGGGAACCGGCCTCCCTGGCCCGCCCCCAGAACTCGCCGGATTTATCCAGGCGGAAATACTCGTACCCGGTCTTCACCGGCAGCCGGTTGGGGGGGCGCTGAACGTGGATCAGTTGCACGCCCGGCAATGCGGACGCAACGATGCGCTCCAACTCCGCCCGCGCCCCGACCTTGACCTGACGTGGCAGATCGTCGATCCAGGTCATGGAGGTGGCGGCGTCAAAGCGCACCGCCAGGAACAGCGTCTGCTCGTCAAGCAGGCGGGACTCCACGCCTTCGACCTGAAGAATGGACTCGGACTCCCGCACCAGCTGGATCGACGCCAGGTGCTGCGGCAGCGCCGTGCCGATGAGGTCGTCCACTGCACGATCCAGCGCCTGCATCACGGCGTGCAGGTCACCATGGTCGTACACGGGCGGCTCGGGCACGGCGTTATCATCATCCATATCGGAGAAGATGCGCAGCCCCGCGACCAGGCGGGACAGTACGTCGTACGCCTGCGAAGGGTGGCTCCCGGGGTTCGCCCGTAGCGACCGCAGCGCCGCCGCGGCCGGCTCCAGGGTCTGCAGAAGCAGAAGACTGGCCACCTCACTGGGCCCGAACTCCTGCACACGCCCGGCCGACGCCTGCTGACGGCGCACCACGGACACGCGGGCCGAGACGCGCTCGAGATTCCGCTCGACGAGATCCATGAGCGCCGGCGCCGCACCAATACGGCAGACCGTGGGCACGAACCGCGCCGACAGTCGAAAGGCCCTGTCGTCCAGGCGCTCCACTTCGGCAATCTTCACGCTGACCGCCCCCGACTCCGGTGGCTCGCCCGCGCGCAGACTGGCATTGGGGCTGCCAAGCATGACCTCGCGGCTGCGTTCGCCGTCGTGGGCATCCGCCATGTCCACGAACCGCGGCCGCCACCCTGCACCCGTACCCGCTGACGCATACCCGGGCAGGTCCTGGGCCTGGTCGTTGGCGGGCATTGCCAGATGGATATCGCCGCCACGCGCGGGGAGTCCCGTCAGGTCCGCTTCGACCGCACCGTCGACGCGCTCGTCCAGCACGATCAGGCGGCCGTCCGGGAGGACGGCTTCACAGTACGTCAGTCGACACGTTCCCAGTGCCAGCGCCTCGGAATCGATAACCAGCGTCAGCAGGCCCCACAGGTGCGGGGAGACGGCCGAGGCGCGCAACACCTGGGCCGCCTCGTTGTACCGGTCCCACGCCTGGAAGTGCTGCTGCCCGAGTAGTACGCCCTCGGCCCACAGGGGCCTATCCGCTCTGCGCTCCATCACCGCCACCCCCCGCGTCCGCGCGGCTGGTTCCTTTGTGGGGTCGGGCGATCTTCCACAAAGCGCATGTGTACGGCGTCCGCGTCATCCCCTTCCAGCAGCGCATTGCCCGAGAGGCCGAGCCGCAGCCCGGAGGAACCGCGGAGGCCGAAAAAATCCCCGGGCAGCGCCTCAATGACCCGCCAACGATCGCTGTCCGGCCGGCGATAGAGCACGGCCACGGCGGCGTGGGTCGCGTCTTCTTCCATGTCCACGGTGACGTTCTTCTGCTCATCGGGGCGAACCACGTATTCCTCGCGCGCCAGCATGGCGTCACCGAGGGCGTCTTCGTCGCCGGCGAGCAGATCGTCGAAGTCCGCTTCAAGGAAAGGGGTGTCATCATCGAGCTGGTACAGCCGTACAACCACCGACAGCGGATCACCGGAGGGCGCCGGATTGATCTCCGGGGTTGCCGCCATGGAGAGGTCCACCCGCGGGGAGCAGCCCGCCAGCGCGACCAGCAGCACCACCGTGGCGACCACCAAGGGCATGCGACCGGGAAAGGAGGAGGTCATCATTGCTGCGCATCCCCTGCCTGCGCCATGTCTGTTTGCGGTGCGGACGGGCCAACCGGACCGGACTGCCGGGGGGCCTGCGTTACCGATGCAAGTGTCGCCGCCGTGGGACGGTGTCGCAGGTAGGACCAGACGTACACTGGCACGGCGATTTCGAGTAGCTGCCGCGCCTTGGCCGGACGGCGGAACCAGGCCACAAGACCGCGCCAACGGCCTCTCAGACGCCGGCCGGCAGGCCACCGTCTGGCCGCAGCGGGCAGGCGCCCTTGCACGGCCGCGTCGCTGGCGTCATCCAGCGCCATGACCATGGCGGCGTGGTCCCGTGCGAGCAGTTGCAGAAACGCGCGCAGGCGTTCGGCCCCGTCCGGGGACGCGGCGAGCCATTCGTGAAAGGTCTCTTGCGGGGAATTGGCGTCGAGAAGCTCAGGACATTCGGCAAACACCTGCCGCAGCGGCAGACCGAATTCCTCAGCGAACTGCTTCTTACTGTGCACGAGTTGTGCGAGGCCGATCGCGAGCTCACGCTCGACGTCGCCCACGGGCGACTCGCTCGCCCCGGCATCCATGCGACCCTGCTCCATGGTCAGGCAGCTCCCTTGCTTGGCTACACCATCCCTTGTCCGCCGCGTCCTGCAGCGGGGCTCCGCGCGCTTCCAGCGCTTCGGGACACCCACCTGTTCCCGATCAAGCCGAGTGAATACTGCCTGCTTTCCCGAACCCTTTGCAACCCTGCGTGTCGTTGTCCGGCGTCGCCACAACAATCCGCTGGATACCTCAACTTTACTTCAGGCCAGACCCATGGTTCGATCACCGTCTCGACAGCCACTGAACGGAGAGCAGTCCATGCCGGCCGAACCATCCTCTCGCGGACACAACAGGGACGTACTCAGCGTTGGCCAGGTCGCCAGGCGCAGCGGTGTCGCCGTCTCCGCACTGCACTTCTACGAGACCAAGGGACTGATTTCGAGCTGGCGAAACAGCGGCGGCCAGCGGCGCTTCCCGCGGAGCGTGCTTCGGCGCGTGGCCGTCATCAAGGCCGCACAGCGGATCGGCATCCCGTTATCGGAGATCGCAGACGCATTGGCCGCCCTGCCCGACGGCCGTTCACCCACGGCCGCCGACTGGCAGAGGCTCTCGGATCAATGGCGGGCGAATCTCGATGAACGCATCGACAAGCTGGTCAAGCTGCGGGATCACCTGGACGGCTGCATCGGCTGCGGCTGCCTCTCACTGGAGAGCTGCCCGCTGCGCAACCCGGAGGACATCGCCGCCAACGCGGGCCCTGGCGCGCGGCTGTTCGACCAGACCGACTGAAGAACGCGGGAGCGGTCACCAGCCACACGGCATTACGGGCCGCAGCCATTACGACTAAGGGGATCCCCTTACTCCACACACATCCGCCACATCTATACTTTTCCCAGCCGTCCTTTCTGAGGATGCGGCAGTTGTGATCCTGTCTCCCGAAGGAGAGGCTGATGCGCGCACACCGGATACCACTTGACGGACTCTCGCTTGAATCGCGGCACTTCCCGGCACAAGCCGCCACCCGGACGCCATACCACCATCCCGGACGCCTCCTGTCCAAGGGCGAGTACCTGTACCACGCCGACGACATCCTCAGGACCCCGCAGATCGTGACATCCGGTGCATTGAAAGGCTTCAGCATCGATCCGGACGGAAATGAGTGTGTGCTGCGGCTGTATTCCGAAGGTGATCTGATTGGTCTCGAGGCGCTCGCCCGACGACCGGCATTGATGTCGGTCATCGCCCTGAGCACAGTCCGGGTGTCGACGCTCAGCGAACACGCCGCCAGCATCACGGAAAGCGGCACTCAACCAGGGACGGACGCCCTGCTCACCTGCGTCTACCAGGAGCTGCGGCAGGCCACCCGGATCCTGGAGATGAACCGAGGCCCCACCGAGGCCAGGCTCGCGCGATTCCTTCTCCAGTACGGTGACAAGCAGGCGCTGCGCGGATGCAAGCGCCACGAGTTCCTGCTCCCGTTCGGCCGGCGCGATCTCGCCCATTACCTGGGGCTTGCCACGGAGACCCTGTCGCGGGTCTTCGCACGCCTCCAGAAACGGCGAATCCTGGATGTGGACAGTCATCATATCGTCGTCCTCGACCTTGACGCTCTGAGACGAGTCGCGTCCGAGAGCACGTTCACGACGGCGGCAACCGTGGAACGCCACGCATCAGGGGAGTGATCATGACCATGGCACGAACGGCGCTGGTGACGGGCGGGACAAGGGGTATTGGCGCAGCGATCGCGAGAAGCCTTGCCGCGGCAGGTTACCGTGTCGGGGTCACATATCAGGGCAACGATGAGGCCGCTGCGGCATTCCGACAGGAGACGGGCATCGCCACGTTCAAGTGGGACGTGGGCGATTTCGAAGCCTGCATGGTGGGCATACAGCAGGTGACCGATGCGCTGGGCCCAGTAGAGATCCTGGTCAACAACGCGGGCATCACCAGGGATGCAACCCTGCATCGCATGACCCCCGAGCAATGGAGCGCTGTCATCCAGACCAATCTGACGTCAGCCTTCAACATGGTGCGGGTCACGATCGAGGGGATGCGCGACAGAGCCTTCGGGCGCATTGTTCAGATCGCATCCATAAACGGGCAGAAAGGCCAGGTGGGCCAGGCCAATTACGCCGCGGCCAAGGCCGGGTTGCTGGGGTTCACGCGATCGGTCGCGCAGGAGAACGCGCGCAAGGGGATAACCGTCAACGCGATCGCGCCCGGATACATTGCCACGGACATGGTGTCAGCCGTGCCCGGTGATGTGCTCGAGCGCATCGTCGCGCAAATTCCCGTGGGGCGACTGGGTCACGCGGAGGAGATCGCCCAGGCCGCACTTTACCTGGTGAGCGATGATGCTGCATTCATCACGGGGGCGACACTTGCCGTCAACGGCGGACAGTACATGGCCTGACCCGTCACCTGACGACGAGGAAAAACCGAAAGCCGGCCCGCGCGCCGACTCCGGACAACGACCTCCCCGGCTCATCCGGCCTGACCGGCCACGCCGGATGCGCTCCTGGCGTTCTGTTCGGCAGCGCTGATGAGCTGTCTCACCCCGTCTTCGGCAGCCCTGGACATGCTCCTGGCACTCTCTCCAGCCACCTCCTGGGCCTTCAGAACGAATGTCTGATTCAGTGATGCCACTGTATCGGCGTCGTTCTTCGCGAGCTCGCTCAACTTGCTTGCGAGACGCCGCTGATTGTCCACATAGGCCTGAATATCGGTGGGATTGCTGATATCCAGGGCGGCTCGCGTGCACTCCAGGCTGGCTGTGGTGTACGCCCTGGCGGCCTCGCACTGGAGTGTCCAGAGTTGCTCGAAGTGATCGAGCATTAGGCCACTGCAGATGCGGGCTGGCGAGGCGATCATGGCATCGAGCTGCTTCTGGATCTGCGTAAGGGTCTGATCTGTCACGGTCTCCTCCTTCTCTCAATTGGCGGTGCTCCATTCTGGTCGTGCCGGCGCGGCAACGCATTGACGCGCGTCAGGACCAACGTGGATCGGCCCGTTTCAGACGGCGCGATCCCATATGGATAGTTCACGCGCCAGGCACTACCCTTAAAGAGAGAAATACGGGCACAGTCGTTTCGGGGTCAGGGGCCGCGCCCGGCCTCAGAGGCGGGGACGTGTCGACCGAGAACAATAACGCCTGGCTGAATTCCATGACGGAGGAGCGGGACACCAAGCTTCTGCGGGCGCTGCTGGATGAGCCGCATCTGTTGGTCATCGTTGTGAGCGAGGATGGCCTGATGGAGGTATTCAACCGGGGATGCGAGCGCCTCACCGGCTTCAGCACCGACGACATGATCGGTCAACCGCTGGAGGCCGTGTTGCGGATGACCAGCGACGAAGAACAGTCCGCACCGATCCTGTGTCACGCCGGCCGAACGCAGCTTGTGAACTGGCGGCACCGGTGGCTGGGCCCCGACACGGATGGTCGTCGCCGCAGGCTGATTGTGGGTCGCTTTCCGGAAGGGGTCGGGCAGTCCACGCCGGTCGATTGGCTATTCGGTGACGGCCACATTGCCCGCGTTACCATCGAGAATGCCATCGACGGCATTATTGCCATCGATTCCAACGGGACCATCTGCTCCGTCAACCCCGCGGCGGAACGACTCTTCGGGTATCGGGCCGAGGAAATGCAGGGCCGCAATATCGGCATGCTCATGCCCGAGCCGCACCGCAGCCAGCATGACCACTACATCCGGCGTTACCTTGAAACCGGCGTGCGACGCATCATCGGTATGAGACGGGAACTCACCGCACATCACCGGGACGGCACGCCCATCGAGCTGGAACTCAGTGTTGCCGAGGGCATCGCTGGCGGGCAACAGTACTTCATCGGTTTCACCCACGACATTACCGCGCGGAACCGCGCCGAACGGGAGAGTCGCCTGCACCTGTCGCACCTTGCTCATGCCACCCGCATCCATGCCATGGACGAACTGGCCAGCACCCTGGCCCACGAGATCCGACAGCCCCTGACGGCCGTGCACACCACGGCACAGGCCGCACTGATCCAGATCGACGGGGGCAAACGGGTGCCGGAGGAAATCGAGGGACATCTGGCGCAGATCACGCAACAGGCTCGCCGTGCCAGCCAGATCATCGATCAGCTCCGCCGCTTCCTGCGACGCGACGACCCCCAGGACCTGTCCGATCACCACCCGTCGGTGCTCGTGGAGGGTGTTCTCCTGCTGCTGACACACAGGATGCAGAGCCTGGGGGCCGAAGCACACCGCAGCTACAACGCGGCCGAGTGCCGGGTACAGGTCAACCGCACCCAGATCGAGCAGGTGATCTACAACCTGATGGACAACGCCCTGGATGCCATGGAAAGCGTTGACGGCCCGCGGGTGCTGGCCGTCGCCACCTGCCTCAGTGGCCGCAACGGGTACTGTGAAATCAGCATTCAGGACACGGGACCGGGAATCCCGGACGAACACATGGGCGACCTCTTCACCCCCTACTTCACCACAAAGGACCGCGGCATGGGCCTCGGTCTGCCGCTGTGCCGCTCCATCGTGGAGAACCACGGAGGCCAACTGACGGCGGAGAACCGCCCGTCAGGCGGCGCTGCATTCCGGGTCAGTCTGCCGATCCTCCCGGGAGTCCGGCACCGATGAACAGCGCCGGAACAGTCTTCATCGTCGATGATGACGCCGCTATCCGGGACAGCTTGTCGTGCCTCATCCGCTCCGCCGGTTTCCGTCCGGTGGCCTTTGGCAGCGGCGAGGAATTCCTGAAGGCCGCCAAAGCCGACGGGCCCGCCTGCGTACTGCTGGATCTCAGAATGCCGGGCATTAGCGGCACGGAGGTTCAGGCCATGATGCAGGCGGAACGCTGCCTGATCCCGGTCATCTTCCTGAGTGGCGACGGTGACCTCCGGACGGCCGTGCGAGCCGTCAAGGAAGGCGCCATGGATTTTCTGCAGAAGCCGGACTTCGAAGCCGGGGAGTTGATCGATCTGGTGCGCGACGCTGTCGCGCACCACGAGCGGCGCATCGCCACGAGCCGGCAGGAGGCCGCGTTCCGTCAGGGCCTGGACCAGCTCAGTGGCCGGGAGCTTCAAGTTGCCAGGCTTGCGGCCGCGGGTAAGGCCAACAAGGTCATTGCGGCCGACCTCGGCATCAGCGAACGCACGGTGGAGGTGCACCGCGGCCGTGCCATGAGGAAGCTGGGGCTGCGCTCGGCGCCCGAACTGATCCGGCTTGCGCACCTGCTCGACTGACCGCATCGGAATCACGAAACCATGACGGCGGTCACGGACGACCACGATCCTCTGTGTTCATTTTGTTACGAGAGTCACCAATCCCTGTGTGGCATGGGCAGACAACATGGCGCACCCGGTCGTCTATATCATCGACAACGATGAAGCGGTACGCAGCGCCCTGGGGGCACTCATCAAGGCCCATGGCTGGAGCGCACGATCATTCGACTCCGCCTCGGCGTTCCTGGAAGCGGGCATCCCGGCCGAGGCGTCAGCCACGTGTCTTCTCGTCGATGTGGAGTTGGACGGAATGAGCGGCGTTGAGCTTCAGGACCACCTCCTGGAGCTTGGGCATGCCTTGCCCACGGTCATCGTCACCGCGCGCCCCGACCAGCCCGTTATCCGCCGCAAACAGGCCGGTGGCGCACTGACCGTACTCGGCAAGCCGTTCGAGGCGGACGATCTCATCCAGGCCATTGGTGCCGCAATGGCGTCGACCTAGCCGCCCAACCGCCGATAGCGCCCTGGAACAGTCTGGAGGTGCCCGGGCAGCCGATGTCATACTAGGTCGCGCGGAATGGTCTCGTCCCAGTCCCTGGAGAATACCCGGATGCTGCCGTGGGGAAATCGCTCATAGGCATCCAGGTTGGCGTGCACGACGAAAGCGTCCTCGGTCGACGTCACCACGGTCCTCATAGTGGTGCGGATCTCCCACTCACCGCGTTGAAGCCGCCGCTCTGCAACAACCTCGGCCCGCGCAGACTGAAAATCATCGCCCTGGCTGGAGTATGTCTCCACTGTCCGCGATCCGGTGACCAGATCGATGGCTTCCAGGCGCTGGCTGCCGGCATCATTGATCACTTCCAGCGTGGACTGGTCGGTCGCCAGATCGCGATGCACCAGCCAGTTGTGATGGGCGGCATCGAGACGGGAGGCGCTGGGCGCCGGAGTCCCCTCGGGTGCCTCGAAGTCACGCAGATCGGCGTCGGAAGCGCGCGGCGGACGGATCGGCAGAACCACCCTGCTTCCTTCGCCGAAGACACGCAGACGTACCGGACCGGGCGGTGGCCACGCCAGGGGCCAGTACGAGGTGGACAGTGACAGCCGTAGCCTGTGCCCCGCGGGGAAGGCCTGCGCGATGCCGTTGAGCTTGACCTGCACCCGATAACGCCGGCCGGGCTCCAGGGGCTCGGGACTCTCGCTGCTCTCACGGTGGGTCAGATTGAGCAGACCATAGGTCACCCGAGTCGCCTTGTCGTCCGGCGCCACGTCCGACAGCCTTGCGGCCACCATGGCGACGGGGCGGTTGGCGGCGAGTTCGAGTTCCACACAGGGCTCGCCCATGAGTTCGAACCCCTCATCCAGCACACCACTTTCGAACACCATCGCACCGCCGTCTTCCTCCCTCTGGTCGTGCGCCAGATCAGGGCCTGCCGCATACGAGCACCATTTGCCCGCGAAGAGCCCGAGGGAGAGCGGTGATTCCACCGTGCGCTCGAAGGCTTCTTCGCCATCGTCACCGGGGAGCAGCAGTTGAGACGGCCCCAGCGTGTACACGCACTCCTGGACGTGATCGCTGGGCCATTCCGGCTCCGCGACCCAGCGACCCGGGCGCTGGCGATAGTAGGTCGTCGGCGGCACGCTCTCCTGCATCCAGACTCGCAGCATCGGCTCGTCCATGATCCCCGTGTCCCGGCCTTTCAACCAGTAATCCCACCAGCGGAGGAGTTCCTGCAGGAAGCCAATGGCCGGACCGGGGACGCCCAGGTGCGGATACTTGTGGCTCCAGGGGCCGATCAGCCCCTTGCGGGGTCCCGGAAGATTGCGCATCAGACGGAAGACAGCGTTGGAGTAACCATCTGCCCAGCCACTCACGGCGTACACCGGACAGCGGATCCGGCCGTAATCCTCGCGCACTGATGCGTGCTGCCAGTACTCGTCACGCCGCTGGTGCCGCAGCCACTTCTCGATCCAAAGTCCGCTGCCCTGCAGCCGCTCGAACCACATGTCACGCCAGCGTTCGCCCACCAGTTCGGGGTCCGGCGGCAATGAGTTGTAGGCGAACATCACGGACGCCCAGGAGATATTGTCTCCCAGCAGACAGCCACCCATGTGATGCACGTCGTCGGCGAACCGGTCATCCGACGCGCACACCGCGACCACCGCTCTGAGTTCCGGCGGTTGCAGGGCGGCGATCTGAAGCCCGTTGAAACCGCCCCAGGAGATGCCCATCATTCCCACATCGCCGGTGCACCAGGGCTGCTGCGCCAGCCACCGCAGCACCGCGCAGCCGTCATCAAGCTCCTGCTGCAGGTACTCGTCCTCCAAAACACCCTCGGACTCACCGCTGCCCCTCAGATCAACCCGGACGCAGGCATACCCGTGACCGGCCAGGTACGGGTGGGTCACTGCATCCCGGGCCGTGGTGCCGAAGCGCTTGCGGTAGGGGATGTACTCCAGAATCGCGGGCACCGGCTGCTCATCCCGGGGCCGCCAGATCCGGGCGGCAAGGCGGATTCCGTCGGGCATCGGGATCCAGACATTGGGTTCATCGATGAGTTCGCAGGGCAACACGTGCACGGTCTTCATGGGGCAGTCTCCGGAGCCAACGGGCGAACCTGAAAATCCAGCAACAACAAGGCGTCACTGTATTTCTGCAGCAGCGCCTCCTCGTTCTCGGCGCCGAGAAATATCTCTGCGATCTCGTAGCTGTAGCTGTCCTGCAGTCGCAGATCTCCGAGCCGCGTGCCCGCGGGCGTGAGCACGCGCACCCAGGCCTCCGGAAAAGCCTCCTCGAATCTGCGGATATCCGCATCCGTGGGAACGCGCTCCAGCACACCGTCACTGAACTGGCGGACCATGAACTTGGCCGCAACATTGTGCCCGCCCCCTCGGTGAGGAAAAGTCGGGCAGCGGCCGAAGGCGAGATCAAGCGGGACAGCCTGGTTCACCTCGCCATCCACCATCAGGAACAACGCAGAATGCGATCTGGAGATACGCGCGTTGACCTCCAGCACACTGACGCTGTCGTCATCCGGATTCCAGTAGAATTCGATGTTGAACGCGCCACCGTCGTAGCCCAGGTGACGGATCAGCTCGCAGGCGGCGGTTCGCAAACGCGACTGCACCGCTTCCGGCAGCACCGATGGGTACTGATACCGGGAGAAACAGGAGTCGTAACGGCCGGTGCGAAGCGAGTCGACAACCCCGTAAACCTCGGGGCTGCCCCGCCACGAATACCCCTCAAGCGTGCACTGATGGCCACCGGAGATCAGTTCCTCGGCAATACAGTGGTAGCCGTCTATCGATCGCAGCTCTGCCGGCATATCGATCTGAGCCAGAAATTCGTTGAACGGCTCCCCCATGAACCCGATACGCTCACGGATCACCGCCAGCCTGGCCTCCAGCGTCTCCGGGGTGTCGATATAGAAACCGAGGAATGACGAGTGCGCCTTCACCGGCTTGATCCAGAATGGGTAATCCAGAGTCATGGCCCCCACTGCGTCGGCGGCGAACGGATCAACCGCCTGGAAGCGGGGCACCCAGTCCGGCAGGACCTTCTGCTGCTCCAACCGTGACCAGTACTTGTGCTCGCAGCGGGCCACCGCTTCCAGCGTTGGGCCGGGCAGCCCCAGACGGGTCGCGAGCAACGGCACGAGAACGCTGGTGGGAAAATCCCAGTAGCCGAGGATGCCGTTCTCCTGGCCTTCAAACCCGGCTATGCGCCGAGCTCCTTCGTCCACCAGTTGCATCAGCGGTGGATACGATGCCTCCGGCGGCCGCACGATGGTCCCGTAGTCGAACAACTCCAGGAATCGGCAGTCCTCGGCGCTGGAGATTGTTCTCAGCAGGCGATGGCCGAATGGCTCCAGCCCGGCGACGAATACATTGCGCACACCGCACGACCTCCCGGTAGCAAGCACCCCGCCACGAACGCAGCCAAAGGTGAGGGGCGCCACCTCCACTGCCGGCACCACGCCCGAAGATCTCTGAGGAACCGGGCCAGAAAGACGCCGCTCGACTATAAATATAGTACTGAACAGCCGTTCCAGCGCCGCGACTTCACTCCGCGAGACCGGGCTGCAGGCGCATTGCCATGGAGACCAGTCCATTGAATTACATCAGCGTGCTGCTCGGCGATCCACGCCTGCCCTACCGCTACAACCTGAGCAATCGCTTCGAACAACAGGACTACGACGCCGTCGAGCACCTGCGGCAGGCCCTGGGTACGCTGGACGCCTACCGTTTCCAGTTCCTGGACAACCATGCCCAACTCTGGCGGACCCTGGAAGGCGAGCGGCCATCGCTGGTGCTCAACTTCTGCAACACCGGCTACCGCAACGACCCCGCACGCCAGCATCACGTCGCCGCCATGCTGGACATCCTGGATCTGCCCTACGCCGGAGCGGGACCGGAGACCATCGTTCTTTGCCACCACAAGTTCCTGGTCTACACGCTGGCCGCCGACCTCGGTGTGCCGGTGCCTCGGCAGGTACTGGCGCAGACCGGCAACACGGCGGCCTGCGACAGGGCGTGCTACCCGGCGTTCATCAAACCCAATGGCGGCGATGGCAGTACCGGTATAGACACCGGTGCCGTGGTAAGTGACCCGGGCGAGGCACGGCGATACCTGCAGACCCTGAACGCACTCATGCCCGGCCAGGACATTCTGATCCAGGAGTACCTGCCAGGCCCCGAGTACAGTGTCGGCGTGATCGGCAACCCCCACACCGGCTACACGGTCCTGCCACCGCTGGAGATCGACTTCTCGGCCCTGGCCCCCGGGATGCCCCCCGTGCTGACCTACAACTCCAAGGTGAATCCGGCCTCGCCCGACTGGCAGAAGGTACGCTTCGTACAAGCACGCTCCGAAGCAGCCACCAGGCAGATGACCAGCCATGCCGGACTGCTGTTCGAGCGCCTGGGCTGCCGTGACTATGCACGCATGGATTTCCGCACCGACGTTCGGGGTGAGCCTCGCCTGATCGATCTGAACGCACATCCGATGTGGGGGGCGGGCGGCATGCTGGCGACCATGGCCGGCTACCTGGGCCAGAGCTATCCGGAGTTCCTGCAGTCGATCATCCAGGCAGCAACCGTCCGTTTGCATGCCCCACCTGACCAGGCTTCAGGGAACTGACCGTGCCGGAAGGCTGGTGTCACGCGCCGACAGATGCCGCCCGGGTAGCCGCCCGCCGGCGGCACGCCGCCCCGAATGCCCTGAACAGCGCAAGGGAATATGGATTCTGATCCGCCTGCCACTCCGGGTGCCATTGCGCACTGACGGCAAACGCCGGGGCATCCGTCACACGCGTCGCCTCGATCACGCCGTCGTCCGCCCAGGCTTCCACAGTCAGCCGTGGCGAAAGGCGATCGACCGCCTGCCAGTGAAGCGAATTGACTTCCAGATGCCCACAGCCGAACAGATCTGCAAACAGGCCGTCCGGTGCCAGATGGACGGTATGCACGGGCTCGTAACGCTCGTCCTTGGGCACCGAGGCGTCCTCGCGATGGTCCCGCCGGCCCGGCTGTTCGTGGATGAACTGATGCAGCGTACCGCCGAGAGCGACGTTCAGTTCCTGGTGACCGCGACAGATCGCGAGGAGCGGAACGCCTGTCTCCACGGCAAGACGCAGCAGCGGCAGGGTCGTCGCATCGCGATCTGGATCCAGGTCGTTGGGCGCCTGCCTCGAGCGGTCCCCCCCGTACAGATCCGGCTCCACACCGGTATCACTGCCGGTGGCCAGCAGCCCGTCCAGGCGCTCCAGCAGGCAACGGATATCCAGGTCTTCGCCGAGAGCGGGGATGAGGACGGGAATGCATTCGGCCGCGACCGCAACGGCGCGCGCATACTTGTCCCCGACGCAGTGACTGGCAACGCCGGCAATCGTCTCGGAACACGCTGAAATACCCACCACCGGCCGCATGACAACTCCTCGTCCGGACAGGTCTACCGCTTTGAGTATACGCGTGTTTCAGCGGTATCACGCCCTGGCACTGGCTCTGACCGGACCGTCCTTTTCGTACAGACGACTGATCTGCGCCGACAGCCGCTCCTCGATCACCGGGCGCTTCAGCTTCATGGTGGGCGTGATCATGCCGTTGTCGATTGTCCACGGCTCAAGCGTCAGATGAACTGCCGGAATCCGCGCATAAGCCGGAAAATCCTGTAGCGCGGCGGTGATCTTGCCCTTGACCAGTTCCAGCAACGCTGGCGCCTCAAGCGACTCCGGCGCTTTCGGCTCCAGACCGAGGGACCGGGCCACCGTAGGCCACGTGTCCGGATTGAGCACGATAAGCGCCACGAGATGGGATCGCCCCTCTCCGGTCACCAGCGCCTGGTCGAACAGCGGATCGTCGGTCAGCGCCAGCTCAAGGTCGCCCGGCGGGACCTTCTCGCCGGTGGACATGACGATGATCTCCTTGAGCCGTCCGGCGATGTGGACATGCCCCGCATCATCAATGCGCGCGATATCACCGGTGTGCAGCCAGCCCTCGGCATCGATGGTCTGCCGCGTCTTCTCCGGATCGTTCCAGTAACCCAGCATGATGTTGGGCCCGCGCACCAGCAGCTCGTTGTTCGCCCCCAGCCGCACCTCCACCCCCGGCAAAGGCATACCCACAGACTCGGGCAGGTTATCCGGCAACGTGTTGGCGGTGACGATAGGCGATGTCTCCGTGAGGCCATAGCCCTGCAGCAGGGGCAGACCAAGCCCGATGAAGCAGCGTGAGAGCTTGGGCGCCAGCGGGGCGCCGCCGGAGATGGCAAGGCGCAGGCGCCCACCCAGGCGCGCCAGGATCTTGTGGGCAACCAGCCGCTCCAGCACCGGCCACGCGAGCCGCCCCATCACCCCCGGCGGCTGAGCGCGCCCCTGGTCCGCCTGGAAGCGGGCCCAACCGACCGTCTGTGCCCGCTCAAAAAGGGCCTTGGCGAGGGCGCCCTTGCGGCTGAGCTGACCCTGCAACCGATCGTAGACCCGCTCGTAGACACGCGGCACAGACACCAGCACCGTGGGCTGCACCGTCACCAGGTCGTCGGGCAGATCCGGCACGGAACGGGCGAACGCCACCGTGCTCCCCGCCATGATCGGAAGGTAGTAGCCCACCGTGCGCTCGAAGGCGTGGGACAACGGCAAGAACGACAGGTAGACATCCTCCACGTAACCGGGAACCAGTTTCAGCACCGCTTCGACGTTAGACAGGATGTTGTGGTGAGAGAGCATGACGCCCTTGGGTCTGCCCGTGGTGCCGGACGTGTAGACGATGGTCGCCAGACCATGGGGATCAATATCAGGGAGATCGACCTCTCCGGGCTGCGGCACGAGCCATTCGTCCAACGGGATCAGCGGGAGCTCGGCGGTGGCTGGCGTATTCACGCAGAGCACTTTCGCCAGATCGGGAAAACGGTCCCGCAGCGGTGCCAGTGCCTGCCAGTCGGCGGCATCGCCCACCAGCAGCAGGCGGGCGCCGCAATCCCCCAGGATGTAGGCAATATTGTGCGGATTGTCCGTCGTGTAAAGCGGCACCACCACCAGACCGAGAGATTGCGCGGCCTGATCCATGCAGACCCACTCGACGCTGTTTTTCAGCAGAATGGCGACACGCTCCCCGGCCTGGATACCCTCATGCAGGAGCGACGCCTGCCACCGTGCCGCCAACGCCCCCGTCTCCCGCCAGCTATAGCTCTCCCAGCGCTCCGCCGAGGCGTTGTACTGCCGGTAGGCCTCGCCGTCCGGCGTGCGTCGGCACCGCTCCAGGAAGAGGCCCGGCAACGAACCCGCCTCCGTGCATGCGATCAGACTCTGACTGAAGCCCTTGTGGATGGTCATTGGCCACTCCTGAGCGGACATTTGCCCCAGTCTCCAGCAATGGGGAGGCGCTGGGCTTGACGCTCGTCAATCCCGCGAGCGATTACCGGAGTAAGCTGCAGGAACAGGCCGAGTCGACACACATGCGGGAACCCTGGAATGCTCGAGCGTAGTGGCCCACCGGAGCAGCCGGAGGCCCTCGAATCCGCACTGCTGGATGTGCTCCGGGAACTGGTCGCCGAACTTCGGCGGGAACCAGTCTCCGCCGTGCGCGTGGATCTGGATAGCACTCTGGAGACGGATCTCGGGCTCGACAGCCTGGCGCGCGCCGAGGCGATCCTGCGCATCGAGTCCCGATTCAGGATCACGCTGCCCACCCGAACGCTGAGTACAGCCCGAACCCCCCGCGATCTAGCTCATGCCGTGCGCGATGCGCACACGGATGGCGCCAGCCACGGCGCAGCCACAACAATCCCTGCGGAGACAACCTCCGTGATGGCGGGCGACGATCACGGTCGACCGGACGCCGCCCGCACCCTGCTCGACGTGCTGGACTGGCACGTGCGCACACACCCGGACATGACACAGCTCCTGTACCTGTCAGAGGGCCAGGAAACCCCCATCAGTTATGCCGAGCTGCGCGTGCGCGCCGCCTCGGTGGCCGGTCGGCTGCAGGCAGAAGGCCTGGAGTGGCAGCAGTCGGTTGCCATCATGCTGCCCACGTGTCCGGAGTATTTCTACACGTACTTCGGCGTCCTTCTGGCGGGCGGTGTGCCGGTACCGATCTATCCCCCGGCGCGCCTTGCCCAGGTCGAGGACCATGTCAGACGCCATGCCGGCATCCTTGCGAACGCCGAGGCAGTCGTCCTGGTCACCGTGGGCGAGGCCATGACCGTGGCACGGCTGCTGGAATCATCCTGCCCAACCGTGCGTCGCGTGCTGACCGCCGATGCCCTGGTCAGTGGCAAACCGGGGTACACCCCGATCCCGGTGTCCCCCGAAGATATTGCCTTCATCCAGTACACGTCGGGCAGCACCGGCAGCCCGAAGGGAGTGGTGCTGACCCACGACAACCTGCTGGCCAACATCCGGGCGATCGGGGAGGCAGTCGAAATCACCCCGCGGGACGTGTTCGTGAGCTGGCTGCCGCTGTATCACGACATGGGCCTGATCAGTGCCTGGCTTGCCAGTCTGTACTTCGGCAATCCCCTGGTGGTGATGTCGCCGCTGGAATTCCTGGCACGCCCGGCCAACTGGCTCTGGGCCATTCACCGCTATCAGGGCACGCTGACGGCGGCTCCCAACTTCGCTTATGAGCTGTGCATCAAGCGCGTGGACGACGATGCGATCCAGGGGCTGGACCTGAGCAGCCTGCGGATGATGGCTAACGGTGCGGAGCCGGTCAGCCCGGACACCCTGACACGGTTCACACAGCGATTCTCCCGCTACGGGCTCCGGGACGACGCCCTGTTGCCGGTCTACGGTCTTGCTGAGGCCACGGTCGGGCTGCTGGTGCCGCCGCTGGGCCGCCCGCCCGTGGTGGATCACATCCAGCGGGAGCGGTTCACCACCGAGGGAGAGGCCGTGCCTGCCGAACCCGACGACCCCAACCCGTTGCGGTTCGTTGCCTGCGGCCGACCACTGCCCGCACATGAAGTACGGATTGTCGACGCCAGCGGGAGGACGCTGGATGAACGCCATGAGGGCCGCCTGGAGTTCCGTGGCCCATCGGCCACCAGCGGCTACTTCCACAACCCGGAGCAGACACGGAGCCTGTTCGACGGTGACTGGCTGGATTCCGGTGACCGCGCCTACGCCGCAGACGGCGAGTACTACATCACCGGCCGCGTCAAGGACATCATCATCCGTGGCGGTCGCAACCTCTACCCCCACGAGCTGGAGGAGGCCGTAGGTGCAGTGAAGGGCGTGCGCAAGGGGTGTGTAGCGGTGTTCGGCAGCGCCGACCGGCACACCGGCACGGAACGCCTGGTGGTCATGGCTGAAACGGGGGTCACGGCCGCACGGTCACGGGCGGCACTCCAGGACGCCATACAGACCGCCGCGCTGGACATGCTCGGCGAACCCGCTGACGAGGTTCTGCTGGTGCCGCCACATACGGTGCTCAAGACCTCCAGCGGCAAGATCCGCCGCGGCGCTACGCGGGCGTTATACGAGTCCGGGGAGGTCGGCAAGGGCCCGCGCCGGGCCTGGTGGACCTATGTCCGGGTGGGCGGGCGGTCGCTGCTGGCACAAGCGCGCCGTGTCCGCACCAGTGCGGGCACCTGGAGCTACGGGATCTACATGTGGGCAGTGCTCTGCTGCATCGGGCCGCCGGTCTGGCTTCTGGTGGCCGCCACGCCCAGACCCGCGGTCGCCCTGGCCATCACGCGCCTGGCTGCACGCATTCTGGTCAAGCTCTCGGCAACCCCCGTCCGGGTGGCAGGCCTGGCAAACCTTCCCGAATCGGGCGCGGCCGTCTACGTCGCCAACCATGCCAGCCTTGTGGATGGCGTGGTCCTCCTGGCGACGCTGCCGCGTGATTTTGCCTTCGTCGCCAAGCGCGAACTACTGGACTGGTGGCTGACGGGAGTATTCCTGCGCCGGCTCGGCACCGAGTGCGTAGCCCGGGCTGATGCCGCAAAGGGCGTGGAGGAAGCGCAGCACCTGATGCGCGCGGCAGCCGGGGGCAAGTCACTGTTCCTGTTTCCGGAAGGCACTTTCACCGATCGTCCGGGACTGTTGCCGTTTCATCTCGGGGCGTTCGTGGTGGCTGCGAACGCACGCGTTCCGGTGGTCCCCGTTGCCATTAGCGGCACGCGCACGGTGCTGCGAGACCGGCACCGGTTGCCACGTCGGGGCCGCATTCACATCACCGTCTGTCAGCCGGTGAACAACAGCGAAGTCAGCGACGACAGGTTCGGCACGGCGGTCCAGCTGCGCGCCGTGGCCCGGGAGCGCATCCTCGAGCATGCCGACGAACCGGACGCCGCCGGGCCGGGCACCGGTGTGCCGCAGCACTACGGCAGAACGCACCCGGAATAGGACGGTTGCCTCAGCCCCATACCCACCGGCGGGGCGAGGCACTCGGTTCCCACCCGTCGCCTCCTACTCCAGGCGGCGCCACAGGGACCTGCCCAGAATCCACGCCCCGCCCAGCAGCACAACCGTGAACAACAACGCCCAGAGGGCCTCAGCGGTCGTTGGCATCCGCGCGAAATGCAGCAGGATCTGCGTGATTACCACAATGGCCAGCGTTGCCGGGAGCAGGCCCACAGCCGTCCCGAGCAGGAACTGGCGGAACCGCAGCCGGGTCGTTCCCACGGCCACGTTAATCACCACATGAGGAAGCAGCGGGAACAGGTTGACTACCATCACGCTGAACACCCCCCGCCGGGCCAGGGCACGGTTGAGACGTTCGACTCGTGGGCCGGCACGTCGCTGCAACAGGTCCTCGCCAAACAACCAGCCGACGAAATAACCGAGTACAGCCCCCAGGAGCGTCGCCGCGTACACGATGACAAAGCCTTGCCAGGCACCCAGCAGCAACACGCTGAGAGCCACCAGCAGCAGGTGCGGGACAGCGAGCTGTTGCGCGGCAATGGTGACCAAGAGGATTAGCCACGGAAACCACGCCGCGTCCCTGAAGCGTTCACCTACGGCCTGAATCCGCTCGGGCTGCCAGCCCTCGCCCGGTGACAGGAACCACCATAGCAGGGCGAGCGCCACCACCGTGACCAACAACCCCACCAGCAAGCGTGTACATTTACCGACTGTCATCACACCACCGGCACGAAACGTTCCCGATATCGGCAGGATGGCGCTTCGCCGACCCGGCAATTTCGAGCACTCTATCACCGCCTGGCAGGCGCAAATCGATGACGACGGTCAACGTGCCCTCCAACAGAAATGGCTAACGTTATCCTACGTAAGGACCCTCATCATGCGCGACGGGTAATCCTGAACCGGCGCCTCATGCCCTGACAAAGCACTGCAGCCAGTTCATCCCTGCCCCGGCCAACACTCTCTCGTGGAGCAATTCCCAATGAACAACGCACAGCTCAACCAGCTCAAGGAACGCTACGTGGCCAACGGTTGTGCCAGCCCGGCTACGGAATTCGCCGAGCGCGCCGAGAACGCCGAGATCTGGGACGCGGACGGTCGCCGCTTCATCGATTTCGCCGGTGGCATCGGGGTGCTCAACCTCGGCCATCGCCACCCGCGCGTGGTGGAAGCAGTGAAGACGCAGCTCGACCGGCTGATGCATACCTGCGCGGTCGTCATGCCGTATGCACCCTACGTGCAACTCGCGGAGAAACTGGCCGGGCTGACCCCCATCAACAGCGATCAGGCCAAGGTCATGCTGATAAACTCCGGCGCCGAAGCACTGGAGAACGCGGTGAAGATCGCCCGCTCGGCAACAGGCCGCAGCGGCGTCATCTGCTTCGACGGCGGCTTTCACGGTCGCACGTTCATGACCCTGGCCATGACCGGCAAGGTCCTGCCCTACAAGAACGACTTCGGGCCCATGCCCGGGGACGTGTTCCGCGCGCCCTTCCCCGTCCCCTATCACGGCGTCACCGAGGAGCAGGCGCTGGACGCACTGGCGATGCTGTTCAAGACGGACCTGCCACCCCATCACACCGCGGCCATTGTCATCGAGCCGGTGCTCGGTGAAGGTGGTTTCTACATCGCGCCACCCACGTTCCTGCAGGCCTTGCGCGAACTCTGCAACGAGCACGGCATCATGCTGGTGTTCGACGAAGTGCAGTGCGGCTTCGGCCGCACCGGCAGGCTGTTCGCCTGCGAGCACAGCGGCGTGAAACCGGACCTCATGACCATGGCCAAGAGCCTGGCGGACGGCATGCCGCTGTCCGCCGTGGTGGGGCGCGCAGACGCCATGGATTCCTCTGGCCCGAACTCTCTGGGCGGCACCTACAGCGGCAACCCGCTGTCGTGCGCCGCCGCGCTGGCGGTTCTGGACGTCATCGAGGAGGAAGACATCCTCGAACGCAGCCGGGCCCTGGGCGTCAGGCTGGCGAAGCGCTTCTCCGAGTGGGAACAAGCCTTCGACTGCGTGGATAACGCCCGCAACCTGGGGTCGATGGCCGCCTTCGAGCTGGTGTCCGACAAGGCCCGGCACACTCCAGATGCGGAACTCGCCGGCGCCATCTGCAACAGGGCCCGGGAGCAGGGCCTCATTCTGCTGCCCTGCGGGCTTTACGGGAACAGCATCCGCACGCTGATGCCGATCACCATCGAGGACGATGTGCTCGAGGAGGGCCTGACGATCATCGAGGCGGCGCTGCGTGACCTCACGGGCGGCAGCGTCTGAGCGAGGAGATCACCGCCATGCGACCAGGACTGGCGAGCGCTGTGGTCGTGATGCTATGCGCTGCTGCCCTGGGCGCCCCCGGCCAGGCAGAAAGCGGTGACGTCATTCGCCTGCCCGAACCGCAGCGCACCGGTGCGGTATCCGTCGAGGAAGCCCTGGAGGCGCGTCGCTCGGTGCGCAGATATGCGTCCGTACCGCTGGAACTGGAGACCATCGGGCAGCTGAGCTGGGCGGCCCAGGGCATCACACGACCAGGCCCGGGTTACCGAACCGCCCCCTCGGCGGGCGCCACCTTCCCCATCGAGATCGACCTTCTGATCCATGGCCTGGATGAGCTCGAAACCGGCGTCTACCGCTACCTTCCCGAAGAGCATGCCTTGCGGAAGCGCTTTTCCGGTGACCACCGCAGCGCCCTGCGGTGGGCTGCACTGCGACAACGCCAGGTCGTCGACGCCCCCGTTGTCATGGTCATCTCGGGCGTCACGGCACGGACCGAGGACCGTTACCGCGGCCGGGCCGAACGGTACGTGTACATGGAGGCCGGACACGTGGCCCAGAACGTCTACCTCCAGGGCGTCTCACTCGGCGTCGGCACGGTGGTCATCGGCGCTTTCTGGGATGCACAGGTCAGCAGAGTCCTGCGTCTGGAAGACGGCGAGGCGCCGCTCTACATTCTGCCGTTGGGCAAGATGGACTAGCGTCGGGTTACTCATCTCCGATGCGCACACCCATGGCGGGCAGGACCCATCGGTGCAACACGATCAGCAGCACGGCCGCGGCAAGAGCGCCGAGGAAAACAGCCAGGGTGCCGCCAACATCCTGCATCAACTCGGGCCTGATCAGCAGAACGGCAGCAAGCGCCAGCATGATCAGCCCGCCCACCAGCTTCAACACACGTCCCTGCCGTTCCTCGAAGCGCTCAACGCGGAAGGTGATCAGCGCAGCGGCAAGGATCACCAGCTCGATTGCCAGGTAGATCAGAAGATACAGCCCCAGCAGGAGGGCAAAGTAGCCCCAGTCAACGTCGTGGGCAGCGACCAGGCCGCTCCAGATCACCGGAAAACCGGCGGTACAGGGGAGCTCGATCAATGCGATCCCTGCCGCCATCACGATCGTGGCCAACACCAATGCAGGAATCGAGCGCCCTTCACCGAGCAGCCCACGCATCTGCCTGAACATGCCGGGTTTGTGTCGGTCATCAATGGTGAACGACAGGCCGCGCTTGTACCAGAAGTAGTCCTTGACATTGACCAGGCCGAACACCAGCGCAAAGCCCGCAACCAACCAGTAGATCCAGCCGAGGTAGAGCATGTAACCGAGGATTCCGAACACACCGCTGATGAATACTCCATAGATGGCGGCGGTCACGGAAAGAAAGGTCACGCCGATGATAAGCACGCGCAGCCGGGAACCGGAATGAATCACCAGGGCCAGCAGGATGGTCAGCACCCAGAGCGAACAGGGGTTGAAACCATCGACGAAAGCGATCAGCGCCGTGCTGAACAACAGGGACTGCACATGAAGGTCAACCGGGCCATACAGGGGAATATCAATCGTGGATGTGCGATCGGGCTCAACCTCTGGTGCCGGGCGCTGCTCCAGAGTGGCCGACTCCGGGCATGACGCCACGTGCAGGCAATGGTCGACCCAGGCGATAATCTGGGCCCGGATGACCGGGCTGTCGCCGACCCAGACCCGGCCACCCACGAAGATCATTGGCACCGAGCCCGGTGTAATCCCATGCCCGGCGGCCATGTGCCGAAGCCGCTGATGATGCCGGTCCGTGCGCAGGACTTCGAATGTCTCGATACGCAGCCGGGCGTTATCCGCGTCCAGCTTCTGCAGGAACGGTTTCTGAGCCTCGCAGTGCGGGCAGTCGACACTGGCGAAGACGTACATATTGAGGGTCTCGTCGGCCGACACCGCAAACGCCAGCAACAGACCGGGCAAAAGGAGCAGAATTCTTATGCCTGGAATAACGCGTTCCCGTAACCGGGGCGGGCACATCTCCTCGCGTGGCCAGGCCTGCTGGTGCACGGCTCAGTCGTGACCGGTGCGCTCCCCCGGGGGCCTGCCGAGCAGGTTGACGGGGACCTTCAGGTAACGGGTCTGATTGTCCTCGGCGGGCGGCAGTCTGCCGGCGCGCATGTTGATCTGGACCGAGGGGATGATCAGTCGCGGCATGGGCAGGCCGGCGTCACGGTCGCGGCGCATGACCACGTACTCCTCCCGCGACCGGCCGCCGCCGACGTGAATGTTGGTTGCGCGTTGTTCGGCGACGGTGGTTTGGCAACGGGGCGCTCTCCCCTCGGGCACATAGTCGTGGCAGACGAACATGCGGGTGTCGTCCGGCAATGCCAGCAGTTTCCGGATGGAATCGAACAACAGGCCGGCGTCGCCACCCGGGAAGTCCGCCCGTGCAGTGCCCACGTCCGGTGGAAACAGCGTGTCGCCGACGAAAACGGCATCCCCGATCAGGAAGCTGTTGCTGTCCGACGTGTGCCCGGGCGTGTGGAGTACCCTAACCTCCAGACCTGCGGTATGGATGATCTCGCCTTCTGCGAGCAGCCGGTCGAAATCGTCTCCTTCGGGCTGCTGCTCACCGGCCAGATTGAACACCTTGACGAAGCGTTCCTGCACCTGGCGAATACCCTCGCCGATCGCCACCTTCGCGCCCAGTTCCCTTTTCAGGTAGGGGGCGGCAGAGATGTGGTCCGCATGGGCGTGTGTCTCCAGAATCCACTCCACCCGGTAGCCGTGCTCACGCACGAAGGCGAGCAACGTATCCGCCGTCTCGGTCCAGGTGCGGGCTGCCTTGTAGTCGAAGTCGAGTACCGGGTCGATGATGATCGCGCTGTCGCCCCCCGGAGGGGCAACGACGTAGGACCAGGTACTGGTGTCGTCGTGGAAGAAGGGGGTAACGTCCGGGCGCATGGCGTGTCTCCATCGACGATGGCGTGTCACCTACAGCTTAGGCACAGCCGTGATACCGACGACATGACGCGCGTCAATGGGAGCGGCCTCGTGGCCCTGCCTGGTGCGGTTCCGCCGGATCACCCCTTGATGCACACCATCGGCACCAGTCGCGCGACCTTGCGCGCCAGGCCGGCGCCTTCGGCGGCGTCGACCACGGCGCTCACGTCCTTGTAGGCGCCGGGGGCTTCTTCCGCCACACCGCGCGGGCTCGGGCTGCGGATGACAATCCCGCGCGCGGCCAGGTCGTCGATGAGCTGCCGCCCCTGCCAGTGACGCGTGGCCTGGCGCCGGCTCATGGCCCGACCTGCGCCATGACAGGCAGAGGAAAAAGCCAGAGACTCGCTGGTCGACATGCCGGCGAGCACGTAGCTTGCGGTTCCCATGGACCCGCCGATGAGCACGGGCTGCCCGGTACCGGAGTACGCACCGGGGAGCTCTGGATGGCCAGGCCCGAAAGCGCGCGTGGCACCCTTGCGATGGACGAACAAGCGGCGGCGTTGCCCGTCGATCTCGTGGACCTCTTCCTTGCAGGTATTGTGCGAGACGTCATACAGCAGCGTGAGGCGCGCCGCCGGCAGGACCCCGGCACAGACCTCGCGCGTCAGGTGGGTGATGATCTGGCGGTTGGCCAGGGCACAGTTGATGGCCGCCCGCATTGCTCCCAGATACTCCCGCCCCAGATCGGAGTTGATGGGCGCGCAGGCAAGCTCCCGCTCGGGCAGGGAGATGCCGTACTCGTGGGCAGCCAGCGCCATGCGCTTGAGAAACTCGCCGCCGACCTGGTGCCCGAGGCCGCGTGAGCCGCAATGGATGCTGATGACAACCTCGTCCCGGACCAGGCCGAAGGCCGCGGCCGTCGGTTCGTCAAGGATCTCCGCGACCCTCTGCACTTCCAGATAGTGGTTTCCGGAACCCAGCGTCCCCATTTCGGCGCGTTGCCGCTTGCGTGCCTCCGCGGAAATGAAGGCAGGCACCGCTCCGGCCATCATGCCGCGTTCCTCGATGCGCTCCAGATCCCTCTCCTCGCCCCAGCCGCAACGCACCGCCCAGTCGGCGCCACCGGACAGCATCGCATCCATGGCGTTCTCGTCGAGCCGGATCTCGCCGCGGCTACCCAGGCCGGCCGGAATCGCCGCGAACAGGGCATCGGCCAGTTCCGCCTTGTGCGCCTCGACCTGCTCGCTATCCACACCGGTCAGCAGCGTTCGCACGCCGCAGGAGATGTCGAACCCCACACCGCCTGCGGAGACCACCCCGCCCAGTTCGGGATCGAACGCGGCCACGCCGCCGATGGGAAAGCCATAGCCCCAGTGCGCATCGGGCATGGCGTAAGAGGCCTTGACGATGCCGGGCAGGCGGGCAACGTTGGTGACCTGTTCGAAGACCTTGTCATCCATGCCTCCCACCAGCGCCGCGTCGGCGTAGAGCACGCCCGGGACGTACATGCCCCCTTCCGGTGCAATGTGCCACTCCCACGGGCCCTTACGGATCAGTCGATTGGTATCCATGATACTCAGACATCCACCACGCATTCGGCCACGCAGGCCCCGGCGTCATCGCGGCAGACGCGCAGGCCGGTCAGCGTGGCACCCTTGATCTCCACCGCCGGCTGGTGGCGGGCGATATCGATGGGCTCGCCCCACACCCGGGCGGTCAGCCGCAGATGGTCAATCACGACGTCAAACCCGGAGAACAGCATGCGGCGGGTCGCCATGGCGTAGACCAGCGAGTCGATCCAGTTGATCAGCAGGAACTCCTCGTCGGGTCCCTCGCAGGCCAACGTCACCTCGGTCACGGGACGCACTCGGGAGGGCTCGCAGATCACCGCCGTCATGGCAATGGCTGCCTGCTGAAAAGCGGAGGCCAGGTCCGGCCCGACACCACGGATACCGATATCGGCGTCATGATGAAAGTGCTCCCAATGCGCCCGGATCGCGCTACCAGGCGTCACGGGATCCCTGCCGGTGCAACTGGCCATGGCGTCGGGTCCCGTGATCAGTCCACGCCCGGGCGCGAGGGCCGACGGCGAAACTCGAGATCGCGCTGCCGTTCGACCATCGCTGCCAGATCATCGAGCAGCTCCGCCAGCAGGCCGATCACGTCATCTGCCGTGATGATCCCCACGAGCACCCCGCTGCCACTGACCACCGGGACACGGCGCACACCCTTGCGCTGCATCTCCTCGAGGGTATCGAACAGACTGTCGCCCTCGCGAGCCAGGACCGGTGGATCGGTGATCAGGTCACCCACGGTAATGGCGTCGGGATCGAGTTCTGTCGCCATGATCTCGACCACGAGGTCACGATCGGTGACGATCCCGACGGGGTGGGACTGGTCCTCCCGCTTCTCCACCACGACTACGGTGCCCACGTGGTGGCGACGCATGAGCACGGCCGCCGTGGTAGCCGTCTCATCGCCCGTCACGATGACGACGTTTCGGTTGCAGTGATACCCCACGTTCATTGCCTGTGACCTCCATCGTCAGACGGACTGGAGCGTCAGTCCGGCGGATACTGCTTGCCGAGACGGTAAACCGTGCTCGCGACCGGGCCCTCGTCACCAACCGCTTCCGCGAAGCGAACGCGGTCCCCCGTGCTGAGATGCTCGAACGCCTGATCCACCACGCTGTTGCGCCAGAACGCAATCTCCCGCCCGTCGGCGGTTTCAATGATCCCGCGCCCGGCGCCGTGGTCGATTTCGCGGACACGGCCGACCGGTGCTGGTTCGTGATGCTTGACGTCCTGGCGTACCCGCCGCGCGTGGTCCTCCAGCTGCCGAATGAGCGCGCGCAACGCGTCCCGGAAGGCCACGTATGGGTCTTCATGGGCGTGATCCCGTTCCGGGTCACGACTGGCAACCAGTTCCGCACCCGGCACTGTCACCGCAATCCGCACGTGATAGACGTTGCCCCGGTGATGATGCCGGTGGCGGGCCTCCACCGCCACCTGACAGCTCATGATTGGCTCGAAATGGCGTTCCAGCTTGCCCACACGCCGTCGAATCCGGGCCTCCAGCGCCGGTGAACTGTCCATGTTGCGGAACGTAATCTGTACTGGTTTCTGCAAGTGTCCGTTTCCCGGTCGATGCAATGTTGTCAACTGCGGCGGCCAACCGAGAGTCATCTCCGGGGGGCGAGATGATCGTCGAAGGGCTTCTCTCAGGCCTGGAGCGCGCCGTGTGTCACCAAGGATAGTGGGGAAGCCAAACCCGGCGATGAGGGGATCCCCGTATCGAAAGACCGGCACGCTGCCGCTTGGCCCCAAGGGGTCAGCACCGCACCAGTGACCGGATTGCGCCGGTAGGTCGTGCAACCCTTCAGGCCCAGTGCATGGGCCCGCTGATACAGATCCCGGAAGGCAGCGAAAGAGTACGCCTCGGGCAGGTTGATAGTCTTGGAGATGGCGTTGTCCACCCATGGCTGCAGCGCCGCCGCCATGGCGAGCTGGGCCAGCGGCTTCACCTGCAGCGCATCCACGAAGTATGCCGGCGGCGTAGCGTCGGGGTAGCGCTGGCGCCAGAGGCGGTGGGCGTAGTCCGTCAGGTAGAAGGCACGCCGGCGCGCGGCCGCGTCCAGCACCCAGCGCCGCTGCCGGAACTGATGGACGGGCTCCACGCCGCTGGAGATATTGCCGGCCAGCAGGCTGATGGAACCGCCGGGCGCAATGGCTGTGAGATGGCTATTGCGCATGCCGTGGCGGGCAATCCCGGCACGGATGTCGGCAGGCAGCCCCCGCACGAACGGACGCTCCAGATAGGCCCGTGCCTCGAACCGGGGGAAGGGCCCCTTGACGCGGGCGAGCTCCACAGATGTGCGATAGGCGCTCAGGCAGATGGTTTGCATCATCCTGGCCGCGGTTCTTCTGGCCTTGTCGCCGGCATAGTGCAGGCCCAGCATGATGAGCGCATCACCCAGCCCTGTGATGCCCAGACCAATTCGCCGGTCCCCCCGGGCACGCTCGGCCTGTTGCGGCAGCGGGAACCGGGACACGTCGATAACGTTGTCCAGCATCCGGGTCGCCGTCGCGGCGATGGTTTCCAGCCCCTTCCAGTCCATCTGCGCATGCCCGGTGAACGGTGCCCGCACGAAGCGGGTGAGATTGACCGAACCAAGATCACAGGCACCGTAGGGCGGTAGCGGAATCTCCCCGCAGGGGTTGGTGGCGGTGATGTGCTCACGGTTGCCGAGGTTGTTCCAGTGGTTCACCGTGTCCACGAAGAGCACACCCGGTTCGGCATGCTTGTAGGTGGCGCGCATGAGACGCTCCCACAGTGCGCGGGCTGAAACCCGGCGCAGAACGCGGCAACGCACCGGGTGTTGGTGCCCGGTCCACTGCCTGTCAACGCATTCCCCGTCATCCGGGGTGTGCCGGGCATCCGCGGGGAATACCAGGGCCCAGTCAGCGTTGTTCTGGACCGCTTCCATGAACGCGTCCGTGATCTGCACGGAGAGGTTGAACCGGGTCAGTACCCCGGCCTCACTCTTGGCGTCGATAAAGGTCTCGATATCAGGATGATCGCAACGCAGCGTCGCCATCATCGCGCCACGCCGCGCACCGGTGGACTGGATGGTGGCGCACATGCTGTCCCAGATCCGCATGAACGACACGGGCCCCGACGCAATGGCGCCACTGCCAGGGGCAACGCTCCCCGCCGGGCGCAGGGTGGAGAAGTCGCAGCCGATGCCGCCGCCGCGTTGCATGGTCAGTGCCGCTTCCTTGAGGTGGTCGAATATCCGCTCCAGGTCGTCCTCGATGACGCCCATGACGAAGCAGTTGAACAGGGTCACGTCGTAATCGGTGCCGGCACCCGCCTGAATGCGCCCACCGGGAAGAAACCGGAATCCCCGGAGGGCCTGCAGAAAACACGTGCTCCAGTAGCCGGCATCGGCCTCGGGGGCCGCCAACGCCGCGGCGATGCGATCCCAGCTGGCTTCGATGTCTGCTTCGGCAGGCCGCCCGGCGGGTCGATAACGGTACTTGCTCGCCCAGATGTAGCGCGCTATATCGGTGTCGAACCAAGCGCTGGTCACCATTTGCGGCACCTGTCCGTCGGCCGGTTAGTGGCAGCCTGTCGATCCCGGCGGTCGTCCTGATCCGGCCTGTTCGGCTGTCATTGGCTTGAGCGTAGTCTCTGCCCGCGCCCCGGCATTGACTTCCGTCAACACCCAGGGCCGCAAAGCGGCGTAGATTGGTGGGATCTCGGAGGGGAGGAGCGGGCCAATGGATACGATCTGGGTAGTGGTTGCTGATCAGTCCCGCGCGCGGCTGTTCTCCATGGAAGGACGCTGGAGCGCGCTGGAAGAGGTGGACAACATCGTCCACCCGGAGGGACGCCTGCACGACCAGGATATCAACGCGGACCGGCCAGGGCGAAGCTTCGACACGATGGGTGAAGGACGCCACGGCATGAGCAAACAGCACTCACCCAAAGAGACGGCCGCGACGCGTTTTGCCACGGAGATCAGTCGGCGCGTTACGTCGGCACACCATGAAGGCGCCTTCACGCAGCTGGTTCTGATTGCCCCTCCGCGGTTCCTGGCCCAGTTACGCGAGCATCTTCCGCCCACTGTAGCCCGGAGCGTGATCCTCGCCGAGAACAAGAACCTAACCCAGGAGAACTCCAGAGCGATCCGCGAACACATCGGCAGCGCCTGGGGCAGATCACGGTAGCCCGGTACAGCGGACTCTATGGCGTCCTGATTCGGCCAGGGGAGCACCGCGACCCGTTACCCTGCCCGCCGCCGAATCAGACCGGAAGATCGGTATCTCGATCGTGGTCCGGCCGGGCCACGATCTCGGTCATCGTGGCCTCGGTAAGAAGCAGCACACTCGCCGCGGAGACGGCGTTCTCCAGAGCAACCCGAACGACCTTGGTCGGGTCGACGATACCGGCCTCCATCAGATCCAGATAGCGTCCGGTGGCGGCATCCAGCCCGAGGTTGCCATCACTGGCAAGCATTCGCTCGATCACCACGCCCCCGTCCACCGCCGAGTTTTCCGCGATCTGCCGGGCGGGCGCCTGGAGGGCGTGCTGCAGGATGCGCAGCCCGGTGCGCTCGTCCCCCTCGGTACGCTCGGCTTCCGCACTGATCGCCGGCGTGCATCGCACCAGGGCAAGCCCACCACCGGCGACGATGCCTTCGGCGACCGCCGCCTTGGTGGCACTGATGGCGTCGTCCAGCGCTTCCTTGCGGGACTTCATTTCCGTCTCGGAAGGCGCACCGGCGCGTATGACGGCAACGCCACCGCTCAGCCGCGCGATTCGCTCTTCCAGCTTCTCCCGGTCGTAGTCACTGGTACTCTTATCCAGCTCGCGGCGTATCTGCTGTACGCGCCCCTGAATGGCGTCCGCACTCCCGCCGCCGCCGATGATGGTGGTATTCGCGGAGTCGACCACCACGCGGGCGGCACGCCCCAGTTGCGACAGCGACAGTTCCTGCAGCCGCTGGCCCAGCTCGTCCGAGACCACCGTCGCCCCGGTGACTGCCGCCAGATCCCCGAGCATGGCCCTGCGGCGGTCACCGAACCCGGGAGCCTTGACTGCCACGCAATGCAGAATGCCACGCAGGTGATTGACGATAAGCGTCGCCAATGCCTCGCCGGCCACGTCGTCGGCGATCACAAGTACCGGACACCCCGCCTCCGCCACCTGCTCGAGCAACGGCACCAGCTCTTTCGGGTTGGACAGCTTGCGATCGGTCAGGAAGATGGAGGATTCCTCGAGAATGGCCTCCATGCGCGTCGGCTCGGTGACGAAATAGGGGGAGATGTACCCGCGGTCAAAACGCAACCCCTCGACCACTTCCAGCACGGTCTCGGTGGTCCGGGACTCCTCAACAGTGATGACGCCATCCTCGCCGACCTTCTCGATGGCTTCCGCCACCAGCTCTCCGATCTCCTTGTTGCCGTGGGCGGACAGGGTGGCGACCTGCGCCCTCTCGGCCCGCGTGGACAGTTTCCTGGAGCGGCTGGCCAGATCGTCAATTGCCGCCCGCAGGCCCCGCTCCAGGCCGCGCTTGAGATCGATGGCACTGGCACCGGCCACCACGTTGCGCAGCCCTTCCGAGAAAATCGCGTGCGCAAGGACGGTGGCGGTACTGGTGCCGTCACCGACCAGGTCTCCCGTCTTCTCCGCAGCCTGGCGCAGCACCTGGACGCCGAGGTTCTCTTCCGGATCCTCGAGCTCCAGTTCCCTGGCAATGGTGACCCCGTCGTCGCAGACCAGCGGCTCCCCCCAGCGCTTCTGGATCAGCACCGCCTTTGACTTCGGTCCCAGCGTCACGCGCACGGCATCCGTCAACTGCGTCGCGCCGGACAGCACCTTCTCGCGCGCGGCCGACCGGAAGAGAACACGTTTCGCAGTCATGGATTCGCTCCCGGTGGCCGGCGGGCCACAGCCGGCGCGGCGCAGGATTCCGCCACCCTATTCCACCTTGATCTGGCGGCGTCGGACCTCGTTCACTTTCGGCAGCGTCAGCTCGAGGATGCCGTTCTCGAACCGCGCCCTGGCCTTGTCGGCATCGACCTCGCTCGGCAATGCAACCGTGCGCTCGAACTCGCCATGGCTGATCTCCCGGCGGAAGTACACGCCCTCTTCCTTGGTTTCCTCGTGGTGTGAACGACCGCGGATCGTCACCAGGTTGTCCGCAACCGACACGTCGAGGTTCTCCCGGTCAACGCCAGGGATCTCGGCGCGAACAACAAGCTGCTTGTCCTGATCGACCACATCCACTTTCGGCATACCTGGGTGGCGTTGCGGCCAACGGCCGCGCAACGACTGCTCCGGCAACCCCGACCACCAGCGCCGCGGCAACAGATCGTCAAACCAGCGATCGTAGTCGTCGAACAATGACGGCCACTTGTTGCCTGGTTTCGTGACGCCCGACGGAGTCTCCTCCTGACCTTTGCGCAGACCCTTCTCCTGAACCATCACCGGACCTCCTCGTGTTTGTTCCCTGTGCAGCAGACCGGCGACGCCGGCATGCCCTCGATCCTTGATATCACCGCAGGAACGGCAGGGTCATTGACGCGCGTCATAGGGAGCGGGGAACAGCGTACGGAAAGCCTGACCGGGTGCGTTGCTCACGGGACAACCACCACCGGCATCATTGCATCCTCCACCAGGTCGGCCGGTTCACGGGAGGCCTGAAGCCCCCACTGGCGGGGAATGACCAGCCGCTGTGCCGACTCTTCCCGGAGCACCTGCAGGATGCTGTCCGCAGTGACACTGCGGATACTCTGCACCCGGGCAAGAATATCCGTCTCCTGCAGCAATGTGCGCACGGCGTGTTCGCGCTGGACGCCACCGCCGACGCCCTCCCGTGGCAACAGGACCGCCAGCGACGCCCCGTTCTCACGGGTCATGGCCACCGCGGCCTCCAGCGCACGGAGCCCTTCCTCACCGGCTGGCACCACAACGGCGACCACCGCAGGCGAGGCGGACCTGACAGGAGGCTCGTAGATCATGACAGGCCCCGGGGCGCGGGCCATCAGCTCTCTCGCCGTTGAGCCCACCCGCAGCCCCAACGCACGGCCATACCCCACCTTGCCCAGCACGAGAAAATCGTGCCGCGTGGATTCTCGCAGAACGGTCTGGATGACCCGCCCCCGGTAGACCTGCAACCTTGCCTGCAGCCCGTGCGCTCGCGCGATGCGCTCGAGATCAAGGCGCATCGCCTCTGCGCGGTCGCGCAGGCGCTGTTCCACCTCTCCCGGCTGCATCGGCCGCACGGCGCCGGAGGCCCCCACTTCCCGCGCCCAGGGGTAACCGGCGCAGTGGACCAGCGCGTCCTCCGCCACGAACCAGCCCACGAACTCTACCCGGCTCGCCCTGGCGAACGCCGCCGCGGCATCCAGCGCCGCCAGACTTCCCCTGGAGGCGTCCAGCAGGACCACCACGCGGCGGACGCCCACCTGCCCGACAACCAGACCACTGGAATCGGGCTGCCCCCCCCTGCTCTCGCGGTCATCCGGCCCTGTCATCACCCGCAGGCTCCTCCTCCGACCGGCTTCGCCGCTGATGCACGACGGCAAACGCCGCGAGTCGATCGGCCACGGCACGATTCAGGCTCTCCTCGGGCCAGGCACCGTCCTCCAACCGCGCGCCCGGATCCATGCCGGTCGACAAAGCCAGGGCATCGTCCACATGCTTGAGCGGATACAGCTGGAAGCGGCCGGCAGCCACGGCGTCGCGGACGTCCCGATGCAGCATCAGGTGGGGCACGTTGGCAGCCGGGAGCGCGACGGCCTGGGTGCCGTCCAGACCCGCCGTTCGGCAGACCTCGAAGAAGCCCTCCACCTTTTCGTTGACACCACCCACGGCCTGGACCTCACCGTGCTGATTGACGGAGCCTGTGACGGCGATTCCCTGGCGCAGGGGCACACGACTGATCGCCGAGATAAGGGCACAAAGCTCGGCAACCGAGGCGCTGTCTCCGTCAATGCGCCCGTACGATTGCTCAAAGGCCAGGCTCGCCGACAGGGAGAGCTCGCTGTCCGGTGCGTAGCGGCTGCCGAGGAATCGCGCCAGAATCATCACACCCTTGGAGTGGACCCGCCCACCGAGCTTTGCCTCACGCTCGATATCCACCAGCTGGCCCCGGCCCGGCCGCGCCGTTGCTGTGATGCGGGTAGGCTGGCCGAACGCATAGTCACCGAGTTGCAGCACGGAGAGGCCGTTGATGGAACCGACCTGGTCTCCTTCGGTGGCAATCATCTGGATGCCCCGGCGCACCATGTCGCGGCTGCGCTCACGCACCCTCGACGCCCGATACTCCTGCGCCTGCAGGGTCTTCTCGATATGATGGACACCCACGCATGCGGCGGCGTCTCGCTCGGCGTAATGGCTTGCCTCGGCCATCAGGTCCGCCAGCTCACGCCCTCGGGCGGACAGGCGTTCACTGTCCGCTGCCATGCGCCCGGCATGCTCGATGACACGAGCCACGGCGGCGCGGTCCAGGGGGTGCAGGGCCTCGCGAGCCACAATCGTTGCGACCATCCGTGCATAGAGTTGCCGCGCCTCCGCATTTGCGGGCAGATCATCCTCCAGGTCCGCCTCCACCTTGAACAGGTCCGCGAAGTCCGGGTCGTGGGCGGCGAGGAGGTAATACAGCAGCCGATCACCAATGAGAATGACTTTTACATTCAGCGGCACGGGCTCCGGTTCCGGGCTCGCCGTGGTCCAGAAACCGTAGGTCTTCTCCAGCGACTCCGGCCGTATCTCCGCGGCGAACAGGGTGCGCTTCAAGGTCTCCCAGGCGAACGCCTGCGTCAGCAGTTTGCGCACATCCACCAGCAGATAACCGCCATTGGCGCGATGCAGCGCCCCCGGGCGAATCTGTGTGAAATCGGTAATCAGGGCGCCGTGGTGAACCAGATACTCGATACGCCCAACGAGGCGCTGGTGCGTCGGCATGTCCTCGTAGATGACTGGCGCGCCGCTCTCATCCGCCTCGGAATGCACCAGCAGATTGGCCTGGTAGCGGTGCAGAAGCAGCTCGATCTGCTCTCGCTCCCCGGAGCGGAACACTTCGAAGTTGCCCACCAGGTCGTCGCGAACCGCGTCCAGGTGGGCCACGCCGACGGGAAGCTCTCCGTAGCGCTCGCGCAATTCCTCAATGGGGCGCCCGATCGCCAGGAGGGTCATCTCCTCGTTGAGCTGGCGTACGGCCTGCTGCGCCTCCTTCTGCCATTGCGGGAACTGCTGAAACAGCTCCTGCAGCTGATTCTGCAAGCTTTCGATGATCTGCTGGAAACGCTTGCGCTCGTCTTCCGGCAGCTGCTGGAACGCATCCGGCGGGATGACCTCACCACCCTCGTTCATGGGAGCGAACGCGAATCCGGTGGGCGTATTCAGAAGCGCAATGCTGTTGCGCTCGGCCTCGTGCTGCATGCGTTCGAAGGCCTGCCGGTGGCGCCGATTGTGTTGGTGCTGCAGCTCCTGCAGGCGGTTCTGATACTCCTCGCTCTCGAACGTGGCCGGTATGGACGTGCGCATGTCGTCGATGAGCCGCTCCAGATCCCCCCGCCACTGCTGCCCCTGACCCGGAGGAAGCTTCAGGAGGCGGGGTCGGTCCGGTTCTTCGAAATTATGCAGGTAGCACCAGTCCCAGGGCAGCGCCTCCGACCTGGCCACCCCGCTGAGGAACCGGCGTGTGATTTCGAGGGTATCCGCCCCGGGCGGCCCCATGACAAACAGGTTGAAACCGGGGCGACGCACACTGGCCGCGAGGCTGATCGCATCCAGGGCGCGCTGCTGCCCTGGAGGCCGCTCAACCAGCTCCAGCTCGGCCGTGGTGTCGAACTGGAGTTCGGCCGGGTCGCATATCCTGTAGAGCGCCTCGGGAGGCAGGGGCTGGGGCGGTGTGACCCCGCCCTTACCAGCCATCACCCGACCGAGGCTCGACCGACGCCGGCGAATCCGGCGTTGCTTGCCGCGGCGGCCAGCGGACAGTCACCTGCGCAGGATGAAGGTGGCAGTCGATGGCCTTCTCATGGGCCTTGAGCGCATCCGGGAATCGCAAAGGCGCTCCGTCCTCGTGGGTCAGACGGCACCACAGAGGCGCAGGCGAACCCGGCGGCATCAAATGAACCCATACCAGATACCCACCCTGGCCATCACGAGGTGGCGCAATGCAGGCCCGAACGATTTCCCGATGCCGGCGACGCACCTCTGCGGGGGTCAGCAAGTCATCGACGGATCCGGCAACAGGCGTATTGGCCGCAGCTCGTCGCTGTCCGAAGGATGTTGCGCCGCCGCTGGCATGGGTGTCGCTTGTCTGGAGGAAGTCGTGGCTGGATTGGTCGTGCAACCGGGTGTGTTTGTGCATGCGTCTCCCCTCGCGTCCCCGTTTACGTCCTTAGGTTGTTAAGGTGTGTTTTGTGCCAACCAAGAATAGTGGCGACGTCCGGGGCCGCGATGAGGGGATCCCCGTATAATGCAAGTGCGCCGTGTCGGCGCCCAGCGCTTATCGTGATCCCGCTGTCCGCCGTTTCATCCACGCCGCGACGACCATCAGGACAGCAATCCCGCCCATCAGCATGATGGTCCCGCCATCAACGCCCTCACCCCGTCGAATGGCATCAATGGCACCGTAGACGGCAGTGGCATACAGGCTCCACTTAATGCCGAGACCAATAACGATGGCCACCACGAACCCCGGCAGGCCAACTCGCAGCACACCGGCGGCGTAGTTGACCGCCGCATGGGGAAAGCCCGGCAGGACGCGCAGGGCGCACTGGGAGAGCATATCGCTGCGCTTGCGCATGAACGCGATCACACCCGCGGCGCTGCGGGCATTGCGCAGCCGGGTGCTAAGGGCCGAGGCGACCCAGTAGGCGCCCAGGCAGCCGGGCAGGCTACCGGCCAACAGCATGGGCACGGCAACAACGGGTGGGTGAAACGGCGCAATCAGCCAGAACACCAGGCTGCCCGGCAGGGCGAAGACGAAGAACACCGCAAGCAGAACGACGCTCCCGACCATGGCCCAGGGCTTGCGCGCGTACTCCTCGCCGGTGGCCACCAGTGTCTCCAGTGACACGGGCTGCCACAGGGCGAGCACGAGGCCGACACCCAGCAGCACAACCAAGAGAATGGAACGCCAGGCCAAGCTGTGCCTCACTCTGGACTCCTGTGCCGGAAACGCTGGTTCAGACGATCATCATCTCACAGGAGACGCCGGGCATTCTCCAGCTCCCCTAGCAGGGCGTCAGGCGGTGGCTCATCCAGAACGGTGGAGAACGCCTGGTGCATCTGGCCGGCAACGCGCTCCAGAGCCCCACCGGGGCCAACCCGGGCGGCGCATCGCAGAGCGACACCCCAGAGCGTTTCATTAAGGTTGGTCTGGGCAAGCGCATCCAGGCAGAAACGCAGCGCTTCACGGGGGGCCTCTTGCTCGAGCCGAACGGCCAGGGTTTCCGCAAGCTCCTGGTGTGCATTGCCCACTTCGGTGGCGATAAAATCGGACTCCAGTTCGTCAGCGCCGGCGAGTTCCGGGGGGCCCTGGCAGCAGGCAACGGCCTCCTCAAGGGTGTGGCGATCGCACGCCTCGGACTGGCGTGCCAGCACCACCACCTCCCAAGCGTCCACCCATACCCGGCCAGTGGCAAAGGCGATGCGGCCGCCTTCCGCCACCACGGCACCGGGATCACCGAGTTGTTCCCGCAGCCGATGGCAGGCCACATTGAGGCTATTCATGGCGCGATCCCGGCGACTGCCGGGCCAGAGGCGACGTGCCAGCGTATCGCGATCCAGCCCCTTCGGCCCTGCCGCCACCAGCGACGACACGAGGGCAACCTGCCCCTGGCTGCTGAACGGCCGGGTCGCGGACTCACAGTCCCTGCGCTCCACGCACAGCCCGCCCAGGGTACGCAACCGCACCGGCCAGGGCCAGGCAAGGCGAAGCCCGGGGTCCGGCGGCGGGGCAAGATCCGCCCTGGCAATCAGCCAGCGAACGTAGTCGGTCTCGATGCCGGCCTGGAGCGCCAGGCCACAGAGTGCCGACAGCTCCCGGCGGCGTATGAGAAACGGGAAGAACAGGTACTCCCGGGCACCGGCGGCGAACAGCCGCCGCAGATAGGGCAAGGCACGATGCGGCTGCCCCCTCATCAGAGGGATCCGCGCCAGCGGGGTGTACAACAGCATGTCCAGAAACGCGCTGGGGAAGCCCACTCTCGCCCGCCGTGCCGCGGCAGCCTGGCGCAGGGCCTCGGCATGTGACCCGGTGTCCGCAAGACAGCCCGCGAGCACCGCCCGGAACCCGGCCGACAGCACCGGCGCGCCCTGGTCTTCCACGGCCACCAGGCTGTCGCGGCTGTGGCTGACGGCGGCATGGGCATCCCCGTTCAGCCACGCCTCACAGGCGAGGAAATGGGCATGAAAGGTGTCGTAGAAGGCCTTGTGGGCCCGGCATTCTCCACGCTGGAACCACGGCAGCCACTGCCGCAGCAGCCCGGAATCCTCGAAACACAGGGCGGCCTGCAACGGCGGAACACCGCATTCCCAGCTACGCAGCCCATACTGGAGAATAAGCTCACGGGCTTGCAGGGCACCCCGTTCGCAGGCTTCCCGATCCGCCTGGAAAAACAGGGCGTAAAGGGAGGTGAATGTCAGCCAGACACTGCGAGGCAACGGCGACGCCCGCTCCTGCGCCTGCGGATGCTCACGCATCAAGCCCATGACACGCTCGGCGCCGGCGCGCCGGCCGAGCTGCCAGGTGTAGACGAACATGAGCTGGCCGGCGAGCATGAGACGCTCGTCATCGGGCATCTCGCCGGCCAGAGTGGAGAGTGCTTCACGCTCCCAGCGCGCGAATACAGGATCATGGGGGCGGCTATGCCCCAGGGCCGCCACGATCCCCCGCAGAGCGGCGAACCAGAGGTCCTGCGGGAGCTGTTCACGGAACGCGGTCTCATGGCCGTGGAACGCTTCGATCCAGCAGTCGTAGAACGCGACGTGCTGTTTCTCCATCCAGGCACTGTCGATGATGCCGGTCCAGGCAATGGCCATCCGGTCATACATCCGCCGCAGCTCCAACCCTTCCCATGCATCCATCAATAGCGTTCGTGCCCGTGTGGAGTCGTGCAGGATCAGGCAAACGCCTTCCCAGAGGATCAGCTCCGGATCCGCCTGCCGGGCCGTCTCCGGGATCTCCTCCAGCCAGGCGAGCAGGTTCTCCCGTCGCCCGTCCTGGATCAGGGCCGGGGCCGCATGCTTCAGGCCCGTGGCCAGCATTTCCAGATCATGCGCGTCAGCCAGTAGGCGGGCACCGGTGGTCCAGTCTCCCCACTCCCAGAGCACGCGCCCCCAGTGCGCGGCCAGCGTGCGGACGCCCGGAACGCCACGGTCGCGGGTCAGCTGCCGCCGCAGGAACGCCCGGAACAGGTCGTGCAGCCGCACCTGTGGCCCGTCCACCGTTGCTTCCAGGTCGACGAAGGCGTGTTCGCTGACCAGCCGGTGCAGACGTTCCTCGGCATCCGCCGTTCCGGAGCCCGCGGCCGCACAGGCCATGGGAAACCGGCCCGGCACCGCACAGCTGCGCAACAATGCCAGATCAGCCGCCGCCATGTGTCTGGTCACCTCGGTGGCAAACCAGTCGTCCAGGGACCCCTGCAGCCGGACTTCCGGAAGGACGTCACCGTGCCGACGCCATTGTTCCAGGGCCAGCATCAGGCCGGCCGCCCAGCCACCGGTCCACTCATGGAGGGCAAGGGTCCGGTCATCCGCGCCATCACGCCCCAGCAGGGCGGCCACCTCGTCCGTCGTAAACGCAAGCACGGATTCATCCAGGACATGCAGGCGGCCACGACCCCGCACACCAGCCCATGCCGCGGAGGGCTCGCTGCGGCTGGCGACGATGACCTGCACCCCCTGCGCCGCGAGTACTTCGAGCATGATGGGCAGCAGGTCGGCGGCTTCCCCCGGTTCCAGGTTATGCAGGTCATCGATCAGCAATGCGAATGCATCGCCCATGGCTGCGCCCAGGTTCCAGGCCAGGCGTCTGCCGAAATCGAGCGGCGATCCTGAGTGGGCAGGCGTATACACAGGCAGTTCCACGGGCGTGCCGTCCAGCACCGCGAGCGTCCGCGCCCGCAGCAGACGGAAAAGCTCCCCGGTGGTCCACCCGCTCTCCGGGACGGGCAACTCCACAAGGCATCGGCGCCTGCGTCGCGCAAAGTCACGGGCCAGGGTGGTTTTGCCATAGCCACCGGCCGCGGCCAGCCAGACGACGCCATCGTCACCGGCTGCTTTCAGCGCAGCCATTGCACGCGGGCGATTCACAACCTGCTCGGCTGGAAGCGCCGGTGATATTGCCGTCTGCGACAGCGGTGCGGCACTGCTCGGCTCGCGCCTTGAAGTCATTGTTCTCGTTGAAGTCCCGCGCAGTTTTCTGGATGCCCTTTCAGGAGAACGTACCACGGGGGATGGCGGGCCGACGACCGGAAGATCGCGCCTGCGGACGATGGGCACCCGAACGGCTCCCCTGGTTTCCCTGATGCCACAGACTGCTGTAAGGCGACTGTAAGCAGAACCGTCAACGATGCGGGAACCCAAGGTGGGCAAGATGACAACAGGAGTCCGGCAATGAACCAAAAGAATGCTTACCTGGCCGCCATTCTGTCGGCGATTTCCGTGGCACTCGGGGGCTGCTTCGGCGGGAGCGGGAGTAGCAGTAGCAGCGATAGTGATGACGGCGGGAGCACCGAACCACCCACGGTGACAGACCCGATCAGGGACGTCAGCGGCGCAGAGTCCCTGCTGTACTTCACCACCGGCGCCACCAGTGGCGAGACGAAGACCCTGTCTGCCCTGGATGCGGACAGCCCGGATCATCAGGTGATCGTCGCCGACGAGATCGCCAACAACTACCAGGCGTCCGGGCGCACCTCCAGCGGGAGCTCCCCATCCAACCATCACCCCAATGCTCGCAACCTGCCCCTTGGGCTCTATACCGCGGACGTCGGCTCGGACGGGCTGGACGGTGAACTCACCGACGTTCACCACCCGCTGGTTGTCTACAACACCCCGGACGGCCACCTGTACCGCGCGAGCGCTACGGGCAACGACCCCGACCCGCAGCGAATCTCCAGCGAGACAGACGCGGGCGTGGTCTGCGGGGCGGCGCTGGTGCCCGATTTCGAGGAGCCGCTGGACGCGGTACTGCTGTATCAGACGGCGATCGAGGACCCGGACGGAAACAAAACCTGTGACGCAACATCCGAACCCTGGCGCGAGGGCGAGTGGAAGGTCGTCCGCGTGGGGGACGACGATACCGTACCCCCCTGGGAAGTGTTCGACCATCCCGCCGAGGAGACCTACTCCATCGTCCCCTTTCAGGACTGGGACGACGGCTCTGCCGAAGGATTTCTCATCTCTGCTGATGTTCCCGACGGTCCTGGTGAAATCACGAAATGGTTCACCGCCGACGGCACTGCTTCCGGAACAATTGACCATCCCGCCAGAGACTTTGAAGTAGTAGAGCGCGTCGGCCCGAACGGCAAGCAAATCGTTAACCTAGGCGGGTTAATCTACACGTACACGTTCGGCGAGGACGACTGGGATTCGGTCGGCGGTAACCGGTCCGTAGGGTCCTTCGACGGGGCTCAACATGCCGTCCGCGTCGACAACGACGTAATCATGGTTGCCAGCGACACGGGCCAGCTGCTTCGAATCGACGGCGAAACGGGCCAGTCGGACCAAATCCATGAGGTTAGCGAGTGGGCAGGCGCAACCCGCATCGTCGGTGCCACGGACGACCGCATCGCCCTGATTTCCACTGTCGACGAGGGCGATGGGACAGGCCAGAACTACGTCGCCAAGCTCTGGAGCTTCGGCCTCAACGACAGCAGCGTCAATGAGCTGACCACGCTGGAGAACGAGGACAGCACGATCTTCCCCCCGGTACAGGTCGACCGCCGCTTTCCCATTGCCTCGGAGCGGGCACCCGAGGGGTGGATCTTCATCTCCGACTTTGCCGAGAGGGAGGCCGTGGCCATTCACATGTCGGGAAGCGGCGAGTACCGGATCCCGAACGCCGAGTGGTGGGGCCAGACGTGGGCACCCGACATTTCCGTCACCGGCCGGGAAGCCCAGCGGGTACTCCTCGCCGATATGGAGGCCGGAGCACTGCGCTCGCGCGCCGCGGACGACCCGCGCGTGGGGACGGAGGTCACGTTCAATACACCGGCAGACCTGAGCCGCACCGACCTGGTGGGCGGTTTCGACAGCCGTACCCTCGCAGGCATGACCACTGCCGATTCGGACCGTGACATGCTCTACCTGGACGGAACGGACGGGAACTCGCTGACCCGACTCACGGATACACCAGAGGGACTGGCTCGGCCGGTGCCGTTCTTCTGACGACGTCAGACCGCCGGGCAGACGATGCGAGTCGCCCGGCGGTTCAGCTCGCTGTCCACGGCCTGCGGCAGACGTGCACTCGAGATGGCCCGGTCAAGGTTGCTTCGGAGTATTGCGGGGAGGGTCAGAAGAATTGGACAAGGCCACCTTCCGTGGCAGCCTCAAGTCCTTCAATATGGTGGAGCCAGGCGGGATCGAACCGCCGACCTCCTGCATGCCATGCAGGCGCTCTCCCAGCTGAGCTATGGCCCCGATGTTTCGAGGATGCGTATGATAGGCAGCCGATCCTGCCTTGTCAAACGCCCTCCCGTGAGTCGATGAACGCTAGCGCTGCGTCGATTCGCGCAAGGCTGACATCCCGCCCCAGCAACTCCAGGGTCTCGTCGATGGGCGGCGACACCGGCCCGCCGGACAGCGCCACACGCAAAGGCTGGGCCACCTTGCCGAGCTTCAGTTCCAACCGCTCCGCCACATCCTGCACCGTCTGGTGCAGCGCACCGCGCTCCCATTCGGCAACGGCCGCCAGCGCCTCCCGCAGCGCAGCCAGCGCTGGACGCGTCTCATCCTTGAGGTTCTTCTTCGCGGCCTTCTCGTCGTAGGCCTCAGGCATGCGGTAGAAGAACGCGCTGTTGCGCGCCATCTCCTCCAGCGTCTTGGCCCGCTCTCTCTGGGAAACCACCACCGCGTCCAGCGATGGCCCGTCAGACGGATCGATCCCAAGCTGCCCCATGTGCCAACTCAGGTGCCGCGCCACATGGGCAGGCTCCAGCGTCTTCATGTAGTGCTGATTGAGCCAGTCCAGCTTCGAGACGTTCAGCGCCGACGCCTTCGCGTTCAGGGAATCGATATCGAAGAGCTGCACCATCTCATCCAGCGAGAATACCTCCTGGTCACCATGGGACCAGCCCAGCCGCACCAGGTAGTTCAGAACGGCCTCGGGCATGTAGCCCTGGTCGCGGTAGTTCATGACGCCCACCGCACCGTGACGCTTCGACAGCCGCTTGCCGTCCTCACCGAGGATCATGGGCACGTGCGCATAGACCGGCGGCTGCACACCCAGCGCCTGGAGGATATTCACCTGCCGCGGCGTGTTGTTCAGGTGATCGTCGCCGCGGATGACATGGGTGATCCCCATGTCCATGTCGTCCACCACCACGGTGAGGTTGTAGGTGGGCGAACCGTCTGTGCGGGCAATGATGAGATCATCAAGCTCGCTGTTGTTGAACGCCACGCGCCCGTGCACGCGGTCGTCCACCACCACCGCACCCTCCTCCGGGTTACGGAAGCGAATGACGTGCGACGTATCAGGCGCGGGCGGCTCCTGCAGATCACGGCACTTGCCGTCGTAGCGGGGCTTCTCCTTGCGCTTCTGCTGCTCCTCGCGCAGGGCATCAAGCCGCTCCTTCGAGCAGTAGCACTTGTACGCCTTGCCCTCGTCCAGCAACTGCTGGATCACTTCCCGGTACCGGTCGAACCGCTGGGTCTGATAGAACGGCCCCTCGTCGTACTCCAGGCCGAGCCAGGTCATGCCCTCGAGAATCGCGTTGACCGACTCCTGGGTGGAGCGCTCCTGGTCGGTGTCCTCGACGCGCAGCACGAAACTGCCGCCGTGCTTGCGGGCGTAGAGCCAGGAGAACAGCGCGGTGCGCGCACCGCCGATGTGCAGATAGCCCGTGGGGCTTGGGGCGAAACGAGTCTTCAGCGTCATACGGCCGGGTCCTTATACTCCGTCACCTGTAAGTTGAGGTGGCGTATGGTAGCAAAGCCCGCCCTCCGGAGGCACCGCGACGTTGACAGCCTCCAAGCTTGCACCTAGAATTTTGCAACTCGATCGGGCGCGTAGCTCAGCGGGAGAGCACTGCCTTCACACGGCAGGGGTCGCTGGTTCAATCCCAGCCGCGCCCACCATACAAATCAACGACTTAAAGCCGTCGCTGACCGAAAACCCTTCACTTCACGGACCTTTGCAGGGCGTTTGCAGGGCCTGAAGGTGAAGGGTTTTTTGCGTTTGGTGTTATCGAGGATCCCTTCCCTTCTGTATTCACCTGTATATGGGAGGGTTCCATGGGAACCATCATCAAGCGCAAAGGACCGGACGGCCAAGCCGTTTACCAGACCCAGATCCAAGTCAAGAACCCCTACGACGGCAAGCGTCACAGACACGCACGGACCTTCGACACCCGACGCGAGGCCAAGGCTTGGCTCCGCGACCATGAAGGCGAGATCCGCCGGGAGCTGAAGGCCAACCCACAGGACGCTGGCGTATTTACGCTGGCCGAGGCGTGTCGCCGCTACATCACGGACATCTGCCCCACCCTCAAGGGAGGTGAGTCTGATACGGGCCGACTGGAGCGGTGGATTCGCCGCCACCCCCTGCGCAGTGTGCCACTGGCCGAACTCCACCGGGGCCAACTCTCGGACTGGCGCGACGACCGCCTGGAGGAGGTCAAACCCGGCACGGTGAATAAAGAACTCGGTCTCCTCAGCCGCGTCATCGAAGCGGCCATCCAGGACTGGGGATACGACCTGAGAGAAAACCCGGTCAAGCGGATTCGCAAACCGAAATCCAACGATGCCCGAGATCGCCGCCTTCGCGGCCCTGAAGAGGAATACCTCCTGAGAGCCGCCCGCCCCGCACAGCAACGCGGCTACCACAACCACCCGGCTCGTAACACGTCCATGGAGGCGATCCTGATCCTCGCGATCGAGACGGCAATGCGTCGCAGCGAGATTACGCGACTACAGTGGCAACATGTATTTGAGGACGAGGGCTACGCCCTCTTAAAGGACACGAAGAACGGGGACGGTCGCGAGATCCTGCTCACCGGCCGGGCTTCGGAGACGCTCAAAGGGCTACGGGAAGCCAGCCCAGGGGAGCACGTCTCGCCCTATACCAATGAAGCGATCCGACAAGCCTGGCCCCGCATTCTCACACGGGCACGCCAGACGTACCGTGCCGACTGTGAGGCCAATTGCGAAGAGCCTGACCCAACGTTATTCACGAACCTCACCTTCCATGACCTCAGGCACGAGGCGATCTCGCGCATGGCAGACAAAACGGGATGGGATCCGAACCGGTTGGCAACGTTCTCGGGCCACCGGAGTCTGACGTCCCTGAAACGCTACGTGCACAACAGCCGCGATCTATTGATCAGGGAACTGCGCGCCTTTGAAAGTAAGTGACATACCCGGCCCTGGGGGCCACGCCGCCGCCAGGGCTCTCTCTTCCCTGTGGAGGGTGGGGAAAATCGGGTTCCTTCGCGATCTGTGTGGGTAGTCGGCATTTTCCCGGGGTAGCCGCTCATGGGGTGACACACTATGTCGCGGTGGTGCTCAACCAGCTGAGCTACGCGCCTGTTGTGATTCCGGCGAGGCTTCGCGGCCCCGAGACTTCCCCGTGTCAGAGCGGGCACCTGAGTACCACCCTGCCCCGGCGCCACCCCTGCGCCCTTCTTATGACAGTGCCCCTCACCCTGACTGGTGCGGGGTTTTCCCGTGGCGCCCGAGAAACTCCTCGATCGCCTTTCGAACGACATCTGAACGCGTCGGGATACCACCGAAATCCGCCCTCTGCTCAGCCCTGCATTCATCAATGAGCTCCAGGGTCTTATCGTCAAGTCGAATGTTGATCTGCTTCTGTTGGGTACGACTCGCCACGGTTCAGGCTCTCCTCGTTGCCGACCATTAATACCTAACGCTGAACCAGAGAATACTGGTCTGCACCCCCCACGTATAGCCGCATCTTTGTATAGCCGATTGACAGGAGCGTATAGCCGCTATACATTGATCCAGAACGTATAGCGAACACACACGTATACAGGAGCAGCTACTGATGACTTACTTGACGGCAGACGAACTCGCCAGCCGACTGAAATTCGATCGCCGATACATTACGAACGTTCTGTGGACGAAATTTCTCGAGGACGGGAGCCACTACGTCCGCCCGTTCGGCGTACGAAAGATCCTCTACATCTGGGGAAAGACCCAAGACGACATGCACGCGCAGGCGGACATGTCGATCCCGATGGCCACCGGGGGTATCTGCAAGGAGTTCGCGGAACAGTGGTTTCTAGAGCAGGAGGTGGGCTGGAAGCGCTCGTACCGCAACAAGCTGCGGGATATCTATCAGCGCTACCTCCAGCCCACCTTTGGGGATGAGGTGGTCAGCGACATCAAGAAGTCCACCATCCTGCAGTTCCGTGCCCAACTCGCCAAAGTGACGCACGGACAGGAAAAGGCTCTATCACCCTCATGGATCAACCAGGTCTTGAATCTGCACAAGCAGATCCTCGACGAAGCCGCTGACCGACTTGACTTTAACACGCCCTTCCGCGGCATCAAGCCCCTGAGGATCGGCCGCACGGAGGTCGACCCGTTCTCACTGGATGAGGTCCAGACGTTCCTGGACACGGTTGATCCTTCGTGGCGCCCATACTTCATCGTGCGCTTCTTCAGCGGCATGCGCACCAGCGAGATCGACGGGCTGAAATGGGAGTACGTGGATTTCGACCGCGGCGAGATCATGGTGCGCGAAACCCGCGTGCACGGCGAAACCGAAATCACCAAGACCGACGGCTCGGCGCGGGACATTCAAATGTCCGGTGTTGTCTGCGCTGCACTCAGGGAGCAAAAGGCGCTGACCGGGCATCTGAGCGAGTACGTCTTTTGCACCCGGCATGGGTATCCGCTGACCTATCGCAACGTCAACAACCGTGTCTGGTATCCGACGCTGAAGGAGGCTGGCCTCAAGCGCCGAACCCCCTACCAGACCCGGCACACGGCGGCCACGCTCTGGTTGGTGGCCGGCGAGAGCCCCGAGTGGATCGCACGCCAGATGGGGCACGCGAACACGAAAATGCTGTTCACGGTCTACTCCCGGTATGTCCCCAACCTCACGCGCCAGGATGGCTCCGCGATGGAGCGGCTCCTCCGCTCGCGACTAGGCGCCAGCCCTTCCGAGAGCGAGGAGGTGTCGGATGCGTAATGCGACCCCCCTCCCCGTTCACAACTCAACGGACAAGGCGGACCTCTACTGGCAGATCACCTCCGCCCTCCACGCCGCCTTCAACTTACCGGAAGGCACCGGACTTCGCCATGCGCTTGGGGCCCCGGATGCGCCCAATAACAAACATGCGTTGTACACCTGGGTGGAAACACAACTGATCAGCGCGGACGCCAAGGTCTGGACCCCAGTCATGAACGAACTGGTTACCCGCCTCCACGATGAACTCCAACGGCAGGAGCAGTTGCTATGGGTATGACAATCGAAAGACTACTCCCGCTCCTGGAACATCCCGAGCTGCATCCGGATGAGCCGATCGCGGGAACCTACGGCTTGGAGCCCATCAACACGGGGCGCGGATCCGACGGCCAACACTACGCCCGCGTTCGTGTCTTCGACTACACCGGCGCGACCAGCGTCTTTCTTCGCCATGCGGAATGGCAACCACAAACGACAGGGCTCACCCCGCAGCACGAATGCAACATGGCGTTCACCTTCCAGCGTGGGCGGCACGGCAACATGGTGCCGTTGGCCGTCCCCGCGCACGGGCTGGCCGTGCCCCAGCGCTCCCCCCTGGAACTCCTCCCGGGCCATGTCACGCCGGACCTCAACGATCTCGCGCACCTCCTGGACCTGGCCAAGTCGCTGCAGACGCCCGGGCTGCGCTGGTTTCTGGAGTCCGTGTTCTCTAATCGGGATTTCGCCAAGGCCTTCGTGACCATGCCCGCCGCGAAGAAATGTCACCATGCCGTTCCCGGAGGGCTTCTGAGCCACAGCCTCGAAGTTGCCACCGGTGTCAAAGTCGTCGTCAACGCGATGCCGAGCAACCGCATCATGGACGACGCTGCCATCGTGGTGGCCTTACTCCATGACGTCGGCAAAGTCACCCTGGCTCAGGACAACGAGAACCGCGTGCCATGCCTGGCCCGGGACCATGGCAGCCTGATCCAATACGCCCTACAGGACTCCCTGGCATACATCAGCCGAGTGGACCGTGACGCCCACGATGCCTTGTGGCGGATCATCCAGGCGTACCAGACCGGACAACACTACGACGTACCACTCGCAACCCTGATCAAGGCCGCCGACAGCGTCAGCGCCCAGGCGGACGCCCTGAGCCGGGGGCCGCAGGAAAAAGACCGCTACTGGCAGACGGCCTGCGGAGGAAAACCTATCTGGCGCCCCCCGCAGTACTAGCCCAGATCCGAAATTGAGAGAACAACGGCCGAGCACAACCGCTCGGCCGTTTCTGTTTGTGACACGGCTTCACGACGCCGCCAGCTCCAGCCCGTCACCACCCGTGCCCGTCGGATTCCGACCCGTTACCGCCCCTCCGCACTCTGTACTTAGCTGTCCGTTTTTCCCGAAAAAAGAAATGTGATTTTAGTCACAGCCTGTACGGCTCAGTAATATAAAATTAAAGGCTATACCTAAAAAAAAGGACGGCAAAACCGTAAAATAAGTTTTCTAAAAAATGAAGAGTAAATATGGTTAAAAAATCCTTATTATCAGCAATTGTTTTTCTATCGGTGATTTTGGGTTTTAACGCAAACGCTAAAGAAAAAAATGAAATCCCTGTTTACATACAGTCATCGACTTCTGGTCCTGTAAGTAGCTTTGAAAACCGGGTTGTTGGGGTGATTAATAATCACTCGTCTTTCTCTGTTCTCTCAGAAAGAGTTTACGATAGGCCCATCCTCGTTATTACAACATCGGGGCTTCATGCTGGACAAGCCGGGATAACGGCATTGTCAGTAACTTTTAGTGTTTGGATCCCGGGTGATGAGTTTACGCGTTTTATAAATACTGAAACGTTCTTGTGCAGCCCTAATCAGTACGGCAGGTGCGCAAGAAATGTGGAAGGAAGTCTTAGTCATGCAAAGGGCATATTTGGTCACTAGTTTTTATAAAACGTTAGGAGAAAAATTATGATAAAGAAGGCGATTGCCGCAGCTGCCCTGGCCCTTTTCAGCGCCAGCGGCTTCGCAACCCAGACGGGTAGCGAAGGTAACCTGGATCGTTCTATCGACCTCCAGTGGGGTGTCGGTGGTGGCACCGCCACGGAGCTTTCGTATGCCAACTGTGTTGAGGACGGATCGATTCCGCTTGAACATCGCATGTGGAATGCCCGGTTCCGCGATCTCGATGGCTTCCCTGGTGTTGACGGGGTGTTCGATTACCTCGCGGGTTCGGATATCGTCCAGTCCGCTGCCGGCAATGTTCTCCTCGCCGGCGGCCTCTACATGCGAGTCGCTGAGGACATTTGGGAGGATCGCATTGAATACGGAGCCGTTGGCGCCGCTCGCTACTACGTCTTCCCAACCGAGCGACTTGAGCTGGGGATCGAGGGCCGGTATTACCAGGCGCTGAACGAGTCCAGCTACAACGATCTCGGGGTTACGGAATCCGGGCTGACCAGTGAGGTTTACGTCTCGTTTCGAGCGTTTGACCCTGAGTCCAGCCTGGCTGGCTTTCGCGTTTCGCACATCATGGACGTCAATGACGTCAATGGCGGCGATTACACGACTGTTGGCATCTACCGCAACTTCTGAAGGACTCAAAGCCCTCAAAGTTCGCACATTGTGTGTTCTTTTGGGGCGCTCGCATGAGGTATCTCTTCATCGCTTTTACTTACGCTATTATGACGTCAGTTTTCTCGTAAACTTTTCCTTAGTCGCAGGCATCGGCTTTTAGGGCTATCACGCCAGCATTATTCGACCACATAGTCTAGAGTCCGACGCGACTCGAAAAAGAATTAGCGCTGCGTATTTATACAAGCAACTGACATAAAATGTGGTAGCCGGACGGGTCGCTCTTTATCTGATTGGCGTATCCAATTAGGACGGTCAAGGTGATGACGAGAAAAGTCGATAGATAGGACATCAATATGATTTGGTTGGTTAAAGAGATTGCAAAGGAATTTTTCAAATCTTTACCGGAGGATAAAGCTAAAACAGAGAGTGAAAAAGCGGGGAATAAGGACCAGGATGAGAGCAGTAAAATAGAGCAATCTAGGTTGCAAGAAGATCCGGATTTTTCCGCATCGCCAGCGGGTAGAGCCCGCGCCGCAAAAGCCGCAGGCATGCGTTTGTTTCAGATCGAGCTGTCTCTTAGCAGAACCAAGGCCGAGATAATCCCGCTGGACGGAGCATACGCACATACTCAAGAGACGGAGGATTATATCCAAGCACTTGAGTCGATTGAAAAGGAAGGATGGAAGCTTGAGCACGCCGGGTATGTAAGCCGGATAACAGGTAGCGAGTCAAGGCTGAAGTATTGGGGAACGGGCGAGCAGTCGGCTGTCAATGGCGAGATTATTGGCATCTACATTTTCCGGCGAGAGAATGCGTAACGAGTGAGCGACGCTCGAACTTGCGAGACGTCGCGAGAACATGGACAGTCCAGCTCGTAGGCAATTCCCGTAACCAGTCATGACTTCCTCCGATTCTCATTACTTCGAGCAATAGCGGACATCAGAATCGGTCCCGCCGTTGTCCGCACTGGGTCGGACGGCGTCCTTTGGTTAGAGAACGTCTGCGAATTCCCGTAGCCTTTCCGCCGTGACGACAAGCCCCTGCGCTGCGAGGGTGTCGAGGTAGGCATCGACAGGTTTCGGAGGGTTGCGGAGCGCAGCCCGGTGGCGTTTCGCGGTCGTCACAACCGCACCCTCATGCAGATCGAGCTGCTGTTCCACGAACTATCCGGGTGAACGGCCTCAATGCCGTAGGGCGCGAGCGACGGTGCCGGAAAGTCTCTAAGGTTGATGGTCACGATTGTCTGCGCACCGGCGCGGATTGCGGCAGCAAGAATGTGTCGGTCATCGGGGTCTGGCAACGATAGGCCTTCGATCAACGGCTCATAGCCTTCCACAAGGCAGTCGGGTACCGCTTGATCCATCAGTGAGCGCGTTCTCTTGAGCGCGTCAGCCAGGTCAGGACGCGTTGCCAACAGGCTTCGTGTCCACTCGTCATGAATCCGGTCGGTCCATTTGGCAGCGAACAGCCCGGCGGTTGCCAGCCGAACCAGAAAATCCCGCATGGGTGCCGGGTACAGCACGCACGCATCAAACACCACCACGAAGCGCACGTCAGTACCCCATGTCCAGGTCCTGCGCCTGCTTGGTCAGTGCATCCAGGGCCTCTTGGCTGGCGCGGTCACGTTCGGCCTTGTACGCCAGCAGGTCCCCGAGGTTCAACACTTTGGTTCGTAACTTCCTGATTCGCCGAGGGGGCGATTCAAAAAATATCGCTACGCGGCCTCGTTGACCTTCTTCTGGGTCGGGGTTGGCACCTCCAGGGCATCGAAGAGCTC